>CAJULX010000012.1 GCA_910587245.1 Candidatus Gastranaerophilales bacterium | reverse complement strand
TTAAAAAAGATTTCTCTCTAATTCCTCTCTCTAATATGTGGTAAATTTGACCGGTCTCGACCGGTTTTTTCTTGCCCTTTGCTCGAATTCCGCCATGCTAAACCTTTATGGCGAAGCCGTCATGCTGAACTTGTTTCAGCATCTATCTAACCCTGTTTTACATTTCTTAACATAGTATATACTATCCCGCAATTTTTAAATTCAAAAATTCTTTATTAAAGAGTAAGGGAATTAAATTTCAAAAAGGAAGAACAAAAACAATATATTAAGCATTTGAGATTGTATTTATCCTTCTTAATGCTTCAAACAAGTATTTTTTACTCTCTCTTAATATCCTCGTGTTTATTAAATGTTTGCTCTTATTTCAGGCAAACATTTTTTTTGCCCTTGACAAGTTTTGAAATACTGGTATTATTTTTTCAAGGACTGTCTATCAAATTTTATATGCGGCAGTTTCTAAAAAATAGTTGTTTATCTTAAAAAAGGTTACATGTTTTATGAAAAATTTGTTTATTTTTCGTGCATTTAAAAGTGCACTTTCGCGTTTTCGTATTTATAAGTCTGCTTTCTCGCTTGTAGAAATGCTTATGGCGCTGCTTGTAGCTTCCCTGCTCCTTGCAGCTCTTGCTCCCGTTATGACAAGAAAAATGAATGAAAATCTGCACATAACGGGTGAATTTACAAACAACGGAAGAAGTGTCGTAAAAGAAATTGCATACGGTGATGCGGAGTTTTGCCCTACAATAGTACGCGATTCAAACGGCGATGAATTATACTGCGAAGGTGAATATACGGTTCCAGACGGTTTTAAAAATATTACGGTTACCGCAATCGGCGCTGGCGGCGGAGGCGGAACGGCACCCACAGCGGGATATATAGAATACATCAATGAAGGTGCTGCGGAAACTTTTACCGTGCCTGCAATGGTTGATAATCTGGAAGCAACGCTTATTTCAGGCGGTGCCGGCGGAGGAGCAGGCGGACAGGTTGAAGATTCCGTTCCATATACAACAGCGGGCGAATTTACCTGGAATGTACCCGCCATAGCAAAGAATAAATATGCAGTAGTTACAGCCTGCGGTGGCGGTGGGGGCGGTGGCGGATTTGTAACTGCAAATTATATAAGCGGTGCTGCAGGCGGTCTTGGCGGTGGGGGCGGATACTTTTCAAGAGCCGTCCTTGCAAGCAATAATAACTACAGTGTGATAATAGGAGGCGGAGGAGGCGGGGGAGCCGCAGCAAGCAGTACTTCATATGCTCAGGGTTTAAATGGCACAGCAGGTAGTGGCGGTGGCGGTGGGGGCGACGCTTGGGGCGACCAGAGCGGTACAGGAGGCCGAGGCGGCAAAAACGGCGGAACAGCAGGCTACACAAGAGGGGCACTTTCTTACTTCGGTCTTGGCGGCGAGAGAGGCGACACTTCATTATCATCAAATACTGACGGGAACAACGGCACACTTGGCTCACATGCGGCAGGTGGAAACGGTTCATCCGCAGGGGGCAGCGCATTATGGGGCAGTATTTACAAACCTGACGGCACTCCAATTGCACATGGACAAGGCGCAGGAGGTGGTGGAGGAAGCATAACAGGTTACGGGGGCGGCGGGGGCGGCGGGGGCTGCGGGGGCGCAGGAGGTGGAGGTGGCGGGGGTGCCACAATATTCGGAACAAGGACGGCACCCGTATTTGTTGCCGCAGGCGGTGGTGGTGGCGGGGGCGGTGCTATTGATGATGTGGATTACGATAACAAATCTGTACGCGTACCATCTGAAGCAGAATATTTTGCCGGTGCTGAAGGCGCCAGAAAACACGGTGGCGGTGGTGGCGGTGGTGGCGGGGGCGGCACTGGAGGTGGTAACGGTGGTAACGGTGGCAGAGGCGGAGTTTCACATTCAGCAAACGGCGGAAACGGTGCGGGTTATTTGGGTTCTACAATATTCGGCACGAATTACTGCGGCGGCGGAACGGCTTTTCAATCATATGCAAAAAGCTGGCTTAGAAACGCGGTAAAAGGCGGGAACGGCAAACCCGGCGCAATGAGAATAACATATCTTAATTACGGGCCGGGAGGTTCTGGCGGGGGAAGCGGACAGATTGTGCCTTTACAGCCTGTTTCCGTTACACCGAATGAAAAACTTGAAGTATATATAGGAAAAGGGGCTTCGGGCGGCACGGCGGGGGAAATTACCGCAAGCAGCACTATTAACAATATAGCAAAAGCCGCAGGCAGAGGTCTCGGCGGGAATAATACAACCGCAGGGGATATTTTAAGAAGCAAAATCATGCGAAACACCGATATTATTTTAACCACATGTACGGTTACAAACGGCTGCGGTACATTTGGCGGTTCACCGACAGGAGAAACTTATCCCAGATCGCTTAATCCATACCATGCAACGCATGGAAGCATTTCAACGGGAAACCCAAAATCGTTCAATTATACTTCAAAAGATGGTTTTACAAACGAAGACGGACGCAATGCAGGAGATTTTGACGGCTCGGGCACAATATTTTTAGGTGCCAAAACCTATGCCAATTCAACATCGGGAGGTGCAGGCGGAAAAGTAACCACACCCTGGTTTAGCTGCACTCCGGGTCAAGGCGGCAAAAGCGCAGGACAAAAAGGCACCGATGCTTCAGGCTATGGCTGCGGCGGGGGCGGCGGTTTTGGATTATCGGACGGAGGTAAAGGCTCCGGCGGATACGCAAGGCTGAGCTGGAATATGTATTGGGACACAACACTTAAAGCTTATAATTCAAAAACGCAGGCAACTGGCGGAGGCGGAGCTTCAGGAAACATAATAAAAGAAACCGTACGCGTAAACGAAGGGCAGGTAATCCCGATAAAAATAGGCGCAGGCGGGCTTGGTGCAAAAGTTGTGAACAATCAAATAATGGATGCAACAGCAGGCGGCGAAACTATTTTTGGAAGCGATACATTTATCAAAATCAGAGCAGGCGGGGGCGGAGGCGGAGAAAGCCCGAAAATTCAAGATGGAAAACTTGTAAAAGGCGCAGGCGGAGCAGTTTCAAACATATGTCATTCAGGCTCAAGAGACCTGCATAACAACAGAAACTACTGCACCCAAGGCACCACAGGCAGTGCTTCCGCAGATAACGATGAAGGCATAACAATCGGAGGGCTTGGCGCGGCATTTACTTACAAATTTGATGAAACGACATATATCGGAAAAAGCGGTGCGGGCGGCATTCAAAGCACCGAATACAACAACGCCAAAGGGCAGAATGCCGAAGGTATCGCGGCAGGCGGGGGTGGAGCAGCGCTTCTTATCCACAACAAGATACAAAACACAAGCGGTTTAAACCATCCGCAGGGCGGAAACGGCGCCCCGGGCAGGATAATTCTGCAATTGTGGGAATAATTCAACAAAATTTACGATAAAAACAACTTTCCGGGGTACCGATTTTGCTTTTACAGCAGGTGCCCCTTTTCTTAACAATATTTACAAGGTTAAAAATATTAAGACGGTTTATTTTCCGATACAAAAGCTCTCGAAAATATGGTCTAAAACCTCGTCGTTGACTACTTCTCCGGATATCTCGCCAAGAGAAAGCAGAGCAGATTTAATGTCTATTGAAATTAAATCCTGCAATTCTTCTTGCTGCGCGGCGTTTTTAGCGATTTCAATATGTTCAAGCGCTTTCCTCAGGGCTTCCTGGTGCCTTTGATTTGTTAAAAATCCCGAATCTTCTACATTTGAGCCGATAATTTCATTAAAAATCGCTTTTTTTAAATTTTCAATTCCATACATCGTCTTAGAGCTAATAATAATAGGATTTTCAGCAGTATAACCTGCGTTAGTTTCCTGCATCTGCTGCGTTTTGCCCGTTATATCCTGCTTAGTTTCAATATATAAGCGCTTTTTTAATGTTTCAGACAGCTGAAATACTTCCGTATCCTCTTTTTGCAACCCTTTTGAGCCGTCAAAAAGACATAAAATTATATCAGAATTATCAATTACGGATTTTGAATTTTCAACGCCGATTTTTTCAACTT
Organism: Candidatus Gastranaerophilales bacterium; assembly: GCA_910587245.1. GTDB lineage: Bacteria > Cyanobacteriota > Vampirovibrionia > Gastranaerophilales > Gastranaerophilaceae > MGBC122484. Next base: position 56,252 of record CAJULX010000012.1, on the reverse strand, counting down.
TGTCTATATCGCCCTCTCTGATTCCCGCAGTGTCAATCAAAGTGGCTGAAATACCGTCTATATCTATATTTTCAGTTATGGTATCGCGTGTAGTGCCCGCTATATCTGTAACTATGGCTCTTTGAATATTTAAAAGCGCATTAAAAAGCGAACTTTTCCCGACATTAGGGCATCCTGCGATTGCAATTTGTATGCCTTCACGTAAAACATTGTGACAGCGGGCATTTTGGAGTATTTTTTCAATCTTTGTCTGCGCTTTTTCAAGCACAGCAAGGATTTCAGCGTATTCAACCTCTGCCACATCTTCGGGAAAATCAAGCGAGGCTGTGATTTTAGCCAAAATTTCAATTAAATTTTCCCGCATATTGTTGATTTCATTTTTTAAAGTGCCCGATAGGTTATTTGCCGCCAGTGACGCGGTTTTTGAGGTTTTTGCATTAATTAAATCAAGCACCGCTTCCGCCTGCGAAAGGTCGATTTTATGGTTCAAAAAGGCTCTTTTGGTAAATTCACCTCTGCTTGCAAGCCTTGCCCCGTTTTTTAAAACCAGATTCAGGATTTCTCTAATAATAACGGGTGATCCGTGGGTTTGAATTTCGATAACATCTTCTCCCGTAAAGCTTTTAGGGTTTTTAAAAGGCAAAACAATGACTTCATCAAGCTTTTCATTGTTTTTATTATTTAAAATCCATCCGTGGTTTATCATCCCGATTTGTATTTTTCTGTCAAAAATCTTTGAAATAATTTCGAAAGATTTTTCTCCTGAAATCCTGATAATCCCTATACTGCCTGCACTTAAGGGAGTTGCTACGGCACAAATTGTATCAAACATGTTTTCCATGCCTTTTATAATATCATGTTTAGTGTAAAATTAGTATACATAAGGTTTTTAGGAGAAATTAATGGATTTTGTAGCATTAACCATTGAAATATTAAAAGTTTTAGCGAATTTATTCAATAATAACTGGGGTTTAGCGATTATAGCGCTTACAATCATTGTGCGGCTTGCGATGTGGCATTCAAGTGTGTCGCAACAGCGCTCTATGAGGGTAATGCAGGCACTTCAACCCAAAATGAAAATGATTCAGGACAGGTACAAATCTGACCCTCAAACTATGCAGCGAAAAATGGCTGAATTCTACAAGGAGCATCAGTTTAACCCCATGGGCGGCTGTCTTCCTATGTTGATTCAAATCCCGATTTTTATTTTATTATACACGGCATTAATCAGCCCACAATTCATACAGCAAGCGGGAAAAGCCAATTTCTTTTTTATAGAAAGACTTGACGCTACGATAAAAAGCAACGCCGGTGTGTCTTTTGACGGTAAATTTCAGGCAAGCCCGAGAGATATTTTTCAGGCAGGAAAAACTGCAAAAGTTTATCTGAAAAACGGCGAAACCCTTGAAGGAGTTAAGATTAACCAGCCCACAAAAGCTGTAATTATTCAGGGCAATATTACTCCCGGTGAAACTTTGGATTTAAAAATTCCTCTTGATAATTTAAATGAAAAGTTCTCAACTCTTGATATGGTTGAAAAAGCGGAGGTTGATATTCTTGATATCAGCACGCGCGAGACTGAAAAGGTAGAATTTACAAGGACAGGAGACAATTTAATAGCCTCTGTTCCTACGGATAAGGTAGAAACAGCCATTCACTATGATGTAATCGCGCTTATAATCCTGTTTGCAATTACTATGTTTATAAGCCAGAAAGTAATGATGGCGCAGAATAAAAATCAGCCTCAAGACCCCACCCAACAGGCAATTCAAAAATCAATGGGCACCATAATGCCTGTTATGATTATGGTTACGTTTGTTTTCATTCCTATTCCCGCGGGTGTGCTTTTATATCTTGTAACTTCAAATCTTTTCCAGATTGTTCAAACCGTTATTATTAACAAAAAACTGGACAAAGAAGATGAAGAAAAGAAACTTGCAAAAACGGGTAAAACCGCCGACAGCAAGGTTTCAGGCGATTCCAAAGTAATTGAAGCAAAAGATGTTAAAGATGTAGAAAATAAAGAAGATTAAAAATACCAGACAAAAGGGATTTTCCCTTTAAAATGTTTATCTTAAATTTGCGCTTTTTGTGTCAAAAGGCGCTTTTTATTTGCCGAATAAAATTATAAACGAATGGTGCAAATACAGATACGGCAGGTTTTTATAATAATTCTTAATTTTTCTTAACAAATATTTTTTATCGGGGCAATTTTTTAAAACAAAAATACTTTATTAAAGAGTAAGGGAATTAAATCAAAAAGCGGATAGAATCCGGCGGATAGATTAATTTTTAAAGGAAGAAACAAATAACAAAAATAAAATAAGCATTCAAGGCAGTAAATTTGTATGCCTTAACGCTTCAAAACAGATATTTTTTACTCTCTCTTAATATCCTCGTGTTTATTAAATGTTTGCTCTTATTTCAGGCAGACATTTTTTTTGCCTTAAAACCGTACGGCGAAAACCTGCGGCGCACAAGGCTTTTGATAATTTGCAAAATTAAACTATAGATTTTGCAAGGCGCTCCGTTCTAGATGTGCTTAAAATGTTTCTTAATTTCATAATAGCCTGCGCATGAAGCTGGCAAACCCTTGATTCCGAAACACTTATAGCTTCGCCGATTTCTTTTAAAGTCATATTTTCATGGTAATAAAATACCAGAAGCATTCTTTCGCGCTCAGGGAGCTTCTTTAGGGCAGATTCCAGTTCTCTTTTGGCATCTTTTTTCTCTACGGCTTCTTCAGGCCTTTCTGATTTTTTATCTTCAATTGTGTCGATAATTTCAACACTCTCTTCCCCCTGTCCCTTTTTATCGTAGAGTGAATCTATACCTGTATCCTGAGATAAAATCTCCTCCACTTTTTCTTTTTCAAGCCCCATGAATTCTGCAACTTCGCTTGTGGTAGGGTTTCTATCCATTTTCTGTTTCAGGGTTTCAATTGCCTGTTTTACATCTTTGATTTTTTTTCTAACGGTTCTTGGAAGCCAGTCTGCGGCTCTAATTCTGTCGATTATACTGCCTCTTATTCTCATAAGGGCATAGGTTTCAAATTTTGCGCCTTTTTGCGGTGAAAATTTTTCAACGGCGTCAATAAGCCCTTCGACACCGTAGCTTGTAATGTCTTCATAGCTGTATGTCGGCGGCAGATTAACCTTAATTCTGCCTATTACATATCTTGTTAAATAAATATACTGAACGATTAATTTATCGCGAACAGCCTTGTTATTCTTGTCTTCAAGGTATGTTTTCCAAAGTTCCGAGATTTCTTCATCCGATAATCTCACAATTTTTTTAAAAGAGTCTATTTCAAAATTTTCACTCATCTTTTAATTTCCAAGTCTTTACACAAAACCAATTTGCGCCTGCAAAAACTTATTTTACAGCGCTTTATGTGATAGCAATTTACATATCCATTGTCTAAAAATTCAGGGTTTTATACATCATTTATTCAGATGAAAATGTAAAGAAATGTTACACAATATGGTGGAAATTTTTAAAACAGGGCTAAAGAATTGAAACAATGCGTTAACAATTATTCTGCGGCTTTTTAAGATACAGTATTTTATTTGCAGCTATTTATTTATGGCGCCTGCCATGTCTTCTATTTTATTGTTTAAAATTTTCATAAGGGGAATTAATTCGTAGTCATTTTCTTTCACCCAGATATTTATCGTTTTTACGATTGATTCCATTTCAAGAAATTTATCCGTGATGTTTACTAATTTATTTGCGAGTTTATTGTATTGTTCTTCATTTATGGTGGTTTTAGCCATATTTTTCTCCTCTTTCATTTATTTTATTTGTACATATTGTACAAGTTTATAATCATATTAACATTACAATTAAAATATGGCAAGCAGCACGAGAAAAATTAAAGAAAATCTTAAAAATAATATAAAATTTTACAGGAAAAAGCTTGGTCTTACGCAAATTCAGCTTAGTATTCAGGCGGATGTTTCAACATATTATATAAGTGATTTAGAAACGGGAAGAAGAAATCCGAGCTTAGAGGTTTTGTGTAAAATTGCCGATGCTCTTAAGATTGAAGCTTATGAACTGTTAAAATAACGGGGTTTAGATTTTCTTTTCGCAAAAATATTTTACAAACAGGACACGGTATTCCCCCGGTCAAAGTTGTACTAATAACTTCAAAATTAAACAGCCGACGCGAATTTTTAACGGTCCTTTTTTGTAAAATATTTTTTTCAAGAAAATACAAAGGCAGAGATTACAAAACAAAAGCTGCTTTGAGCAAATCTCTAAGCAGCTTTTAAAATATTTGTTTCAAAAAACTTATTTTTTGTTAACAAGTTCTTTGAATTTTTTACCAGCTGAGAATGCAGGAACTGTTTTAGCTGCAATTTTAATTTCTTTACCTGTTTGAGGGTTGCGGCCAGTTCTAGCTGCACGTTTTCTAGCTTCAAAAGTACCAAAACCTACTAATGTAACTTTTTGACCTTTAGAAACTGATTTTTGAACTGTTTCAATGAAACCGTTTAAAACTTCAGCTGCTTCTTTTTGAGTAACTTTTGCTTTTTTAGCAATTTCTTGTACTAATTCTTCTTTGTTCATTATAGAACCCCTTTCCTTATTTCTTGTATGATTATATTTGATTTTTGGGCATGTTGCAAGTTTTTTAATTTGTAAATACAAAATATATACTATTTTAAATAAAATTTGATATAATAAATAATATGAAGAATATGAGATGGTATGATAAAGATAAATATCTGAGCGCCTTTATGACGCTTCTTCAGGGGCTTTCCGATGAAATACAATCAAAGGTCGCAATAGATATTTTACTTTATGTTCCAAAAATTATTGAAAAAGATTTTAAACAATTTATTAAGATTGTTGCGGAGCACAACCCGAAACAATACCAGAGATGGTATGATCGCAACCCGAATTTGCATACTGCCGTTGAAGGTATAAGAAATTTAACATCCGAAGAGCGCGAAAAGCTTCTGGGTGCAATTTCTGATATTATAATAAAACACACAAATCAAGACCCTTTTAAATTTGGGAAATAGCATAAAATAAGCAGATATATACAATAAGGTAAAAATATGTTTAACGTATTAATAACCGGCTCATCCTCAGGGATTGGATTAGAAACAGCAAACGTTTTAAGGCAGAAGGGCTACAATGTTTTTCAAACGGGAAGAAGAAATCTTAATATAGATGATTACTTCAACATTGAATTATCCTGTTTTGAACATGCAAAAATGCTTTATGAGAAGGTAATTGAGAAATTCGGCAGTATTGATATTTTGATAAATAATGCGGGGGAATACTTTTATTCGCCTATAGAAAGGGTTCAGCCCTATGATATAGAAAGAGTGATGATGCTGAATCTTTCTATTCCTTACTATCTTTCTTCACTTTGTGTTTCACAGATGAAGGAAAAAAGATTCGGCAGAATTATTAACATTTCTTCAATATCAGCAAGTGTCGGCGAAGCCAATGCAAGCCTTTACGCTGCAACAAAAGCAGGAATGTACGGTATGACAAAATCTCTGGCGCTTGAGCTTGCACAGTATAATATTACGGTAAACTGCATAAGCCCCGGGTGGGTGGAAACTGCTTTGATGAGCGATATTAATGAAGAAGATAAGGCCGAAATACTTGATGTTGTACCGCAAAGAAGATTTATACAGCCTATAGAGATATCGAATTTGATTAAATATTTAATATCCGAAAAGGCAAAAGGTTTAACGGGGCAGAATATCAACCTTTGTGCGGGGCTTAGCGTAGGTTCTTAAAAAATTCTGTTTTAAAATTTTTGAGCGCAAAACAGGTTTGTTTTGCAATAAAGGACCGTTAAAAATTCGTGTCGGCTGTTTAATTTTGAACTTCTTGGTTGAACTTCGACCGGGGGAATACCGTGTCCTGTTTGCAGGACAAACCTGTGGAGTGAAATACAATATTCAACAAGCGGTCAGGTTGTCTGTTTGTCTCTGCCTGAAAGCTTTTTGCCTATGAATTCTCCTATACTGTATGCGCCGATTGAACCTGCAACAAACAGCAGCCCGATACCAACCCTTGCAGCTGATTGCTGACCTTTTGTAAGACCTTTAAATTTTTCCGCCGCACTTGCAGCTATCTTTTTAATACCGTCTGAATGCTCTATTGTTTCTTTTAAGACATCATCCGCACAATTTGTTAATTTAAAGAAACCGCTTTTCGCATTCCGCATTACCTTTTCAGCACCAAACATCAAGCCCATAGCAGAGCCTTCTTCAATTAATGCCGAATATTGATCATCATCTTTTAATATTCTTATACCTGCAGCACCTATCAAAAGCGGATTTACAGCCTTTTGCGCAACTGCGCCGAATATTGAATTTGTACCCAGAGTTTCGGCACTTTTCTTTGCAAAGGCTTCAACAGCTTCTGTTTTGCCCGCTTTTTCAGCAAGCGCCATAATCCCTGAATCTAAAACATTTGTAGCGGATTTTGCAGCCTCACCGAATATTGAGGTTGTTTCAGATACCTTATCCGCCAAAGACCCGAGCTGTGCGGTTGCTGCGCCGAAACGCCCCGTGTCTTTGCCTGTGGCTACTTTTCCTCCGTTTCTTAAGAAAAATATGCCTGTTTGAACTATCCCATCAACAGATGTCGGACACATAGTTTTATAAACACCTTCTAACTTCTATATATAAATAAAGTATTTTAAGGTGAAAAAATTGCGCGGTATTTTAAGGGTTTAATATTTATTTACAAGAATTTCCTTTTAATGCTAGAATATGAATATAAATCAGTAAGGGGAGTTTTATAAAATGGTAGATGTTCAGCCTTTGAATGCGATAGTTTATAATCAGGAAAAAGTTGATATAAACAGTGTTATAGCACCGCCGTATGATGTTATAACAAATGAAGAACAGCAAAAACTTTATGAAAGAAGCAAATATAATATCGTAAGGCTGATTTTATCAAACGCAAAAGACAGATATGAAGATGCCGCAAAAAGCTTTGAAAACTGGCAGAATGAAGATGTTTTAATAAAAACCGATAAGCCTTCAATATTTTATATTATTCAAAAATATACGACAGAAAACGGTAAAAAGGTTGAAAGAAAAGGTTTTATAGCTAAAAATAAGGTTGAAGAATTTTCTTCTAAAAAAATATTGCCCCATGAATACACAATGGGCGGCCCGAAAGAAGACAGATTAAAGCTTACAAGGACATGCGAAGCTAATTTCAGCCAGATTTTTATGGTGTATTCAGATCCTTCCATGCTCATTGAAAAAGAAATCGCGCCAAAATATGTGAGCGGCAAACCTTTTATCGATGCAACGGATGATAAAAGGGTTCAAAACCTTGTATACATTATAGACGACCCTGCTGACATTGAAAAAATTCAAAAACTCTTAGAAGATAAAACTCTTTTAATAGCAGACGGGCACCACAGATACGAAACGGCTTTAAATTATTCCAAAGAATCTTCTGCACCCGAGGCTCAATATGTTATGAGCTATTTTACAAACTCTGAAGATGATAATTTAATAATTTTCCCGACTCACAGAATTATTACAAAATTTATTGAACCTTATGTACTTTTAGAGAGCATTAAAAAATATTTTGATTTAAGTGAATATACTTTTATAAGCTCAAATAAAAATGAAGTAAAAGAAAAATTCTTGGCTGACCTTGAAAAATCAAATGCAGAGCGAATTTCAATGGGCTTATACATGAAAAATGTTAATAAATTTTATCTTTTAAAATTAAAGGACGGGATTTTAGAAATGATTGATGCGCCCGATGTATTGAAAAAACTTGATTTAACGGTGCTGCACGAATTAATCATTACAGGCGAGCTTGGATATACAAAAGAAGAACAAATGGCTCAAGACGGTATAAAATACATTAAACAGGAATTTGAAGCATTTGATATGATTGATAAGGGCACAGCTGAAGCCAGCTTTATTATGGCATATCCTAAAATGCAGGATATTAAAGATATTTCATCCGCAGGATACAGAATGCCTCAAAAATCAACTTATTTCTACCCGAAACTTTTAAGCGGGGTTTGCATAAACCCTTTAAAATAAAAGCTTTTAGCCTTTGAAAGGTCTTTATGATAAAAACTACATCAAACACAAGATTTGGCGCAAATTTAAATAAAGATACCGAAACAGGAAACAGTTTTATTGATTTTAAACTGTTTTCCAAAAACGGTACGGAGGCTGTTTTGTGTTTATTTCATAAACCAAAAGGCGAAGAAAGTTTTTTAAGCATAAAAATGGAAAAAGAAGGAGATGTTTTTAAAACGTCTCTTGAGCTTTCCGGTGCGGATTTTAAAGATGTTTTAAACGGAAAACCTTTGTATTACGGCTACAGGGTATTCGGCCCAAATTATAAATATACTGAAAGCTGGACTCCCGGTTCAAAAAAAGGTTTCATTGCAAAACTTGATAAATTGAATAACCGTTTTAACCCGAATAAACTTGCTTATGACCCTTATACAAAGGAATTAAGCCATCTTCATTCGGATATTTCGGATAACAGTCTTAAGTTTTTCCGCTCGAATGAATTTTATTTTGAAGATAACCAAAAAATTGCACCGAAATCCGTATTTAAAATTAATAACGATATTGAAATTCAAAAAACTTCAAAAAGAGCCCTTGTTGATGAAATTATAGGGGAGGTGCACCTAAAAAGCCTTACGGCGCTTTCAGGCAAAAACCATGCCGGAACATACAAAGGGGCGGGTGAATTTGCTTCAAAAATAAAATCCTTAGGGATAACAATGGTAGAATTCCTGCCTGTTTATGAATTTGACCATAAAGAAGGAATAGGAAACTACTGGGGATATATGCCTTTATGCTATTTTGCACCCCATAAACAGTATTCTTTCAATCAAAATGACGGCGAAGTTATTGTTGAATTCAGAGAGATGATAAATGCGCTCCATAAGGAAGATATAAAGGTTTGCCTTGATGTTGTGTATAATCATACGGGGGAGGCAAGGATTTACAACGGCAATAAAGAAGATGTAAACCTTTTTTCTTACGCGCTTATTGATAATGCCGAGTATTATAAATCGAACAATGAAGGGTTTTATGTTGAACATTCAGGCTGCTGCAACGATTCAAACACAGCAGGAGAAGGTTTTAAAAATCTAATAACCGATTCGCTTGAATACTGGATTCATCAGGGAGTGGACGCTTTCAGATTTGATTTAGCCACATCTTTAATGGATACAAAAACAAACGATGAAGTGTATTACGATAAAAATAAAAGCATAGTAGGGCACCTTAAAGAAGAACTTGAAACAAGGGGGATAAAAGTAAATTTGCCCGATGAAGCGGCAGACGGGGTAAATTTGATAGCGGAACCCTGGACATGCAGCGGGCATAATGCTTATCAGCTCGGGAATTTTCCCGAATTTTTCGCCGAATGGAATGATATTTCAAGAAACACAATACGCGCATTTTCATGCAGACCGAATTCTGTTGATTTTCTTGCTATAAGACATATTTTGTGCGGAAGCTGCCACAAATTTGATAACCCGAAAAAATCAGTTAATTTTGTGTCCTGTCATGACGGTTTTACACTCTGGGATTTAAATTCTTACGATAAAAAATCACCTTCCACCTGCGGAGGCTCCGAATGGGAAATATCTTCTTCATACGGCGGAGATAAAACCCTTAGAGATAAAGGTGTAAGAAATGAAATTGCGCTTCTTGCTTTATCATACGGATGTTTTATGATTCAGGCGGAAGATATTGTGCTTCATTCGAAAGAGGGCAACAACAACAGCTACAATCTGGATAATTCCGTTAATTATATAGATTTTGAAAATCTTACGGAAGAAAAACAGGGCTTATCCGATTTTATAAAAAATTTGATTGATTTCAGGAAAAATCAAAGCATTTTTAAAAACGAACTTTACATTAAAAATATGGAATTTTACGGTCATCTTGCACGCCCGCTTCCCGATATTCTTCCTTTCTGGACACTGCCTGAGATGAATTTTATGTCTTTTATGTCAAATAACGGCAAGGAAACAATTTTTGCCGCCATGAATAAAGGCAGAAATAAGGTAAAATTCATCCTGCCAAGAGAAGCAATTAAAGAGGGAAAAAGTTTTTACGTTGTTTTTGATACAAAAAATAATGATTTTCATAAAGACGGCGTATTATACAAGGCGGAAGGCAAAGAACCGACTTATACAATGGAGCCGCACACTATAGTTTTAATGCTGATAAAGGAAAATAAATGGAACTTATTGAAATATTTAAAGAACTTGTTCAAATTCCCTCCCCGTCATTAGAAGAAGGTAAGGTTTCAAAAAGAATTGTTGAAATATTACAAAACGCAGGAATTGAAGCAAAATTCGATAATTACGGCAATGTATACGCAAAAATTGACGGAATGCAAAACGGCAAAGGGGTTTTATTATCCGCACATATGGATGTTGTAGGGGATGATACGCCTGTTCATATTGCAGAAAACGGCAATTTTATAGAAACAGATAAAACAAGAACGCTCGGCGCGGATGATAAAGCGGGTGTTACTGCCATTATAAAGGCTCTGCTTGATATCAAAAATGAAATTATAAAACCAAAAGGCACGGTGGAAGCTGTTTTTACAAGAGATGAAGAAAATTCTATGACAGGGATTGAAAATGTTGAATTCAATACTTTAAATTCGGAATACGCCCTTGTTTTGGATTCCGATAAGCTTGGAAACTTTGAAATATCGGGAGCAGGGTATATAAAATTAACCGTTTCGGTTAAAACACCGTTTGGCGGGCACTCGGGGCTTGATATAGCAGATGAAAAAAGGCTCAATGCGGCAAAAATCATAGCGGAAATTATGGAAAAAATCCCGCAGGGAGTATATAAAGCGGATGAAACGGGGACAATAACCTCAATAAACCTCGGCTCCATAATAGGGGGCGGGGTGGAAAATGCTTTGTATCAGGCTGTAAAACAGGGCTTAAAAGGTGCCGCTGCAGTTGAATTTGTTTCAAAAAATTCAATGTCAAACATTATAAATACATCCGCATTTGCACATTATTCCGTAAGGAGTTCCGATTTAAAAGTACAGGATGAACTTATTCAAAAAATCCGCAATATAATCGATGAATTCAATACAAAGCACAATGGGCTTGCAAAAGCTGAACTTGAGATTGAAGAACATCTGCCTGTTTTTGAAAAAAGCGATGATGAAACATTGATTGAAATTGCACGCATTGCCGCTAAAAAAGCGGATGTAAATTTAAAAATTTCATCTTTCCATGCAGGAGCCGAGACCCATATTTATGCAAACAGAAAAAATAAATACGGAAAGAATTTTAAGCCCGTATTAATGGGAATTGCGGATGTGTACAATATGCACTCATCCGATGAAAAAATTGATGTTGAAAGCTATAAAAAAGGTTATGAATTTTTAAAAGCTTTTTTAGGCGAAATATAAAAAAGATTTAAGGATTTTTAACAAAACTATATGAACAAAAGCGCTTTAAACAACATATTGCTTTTAACAACCGCTTTTATATGGGGGGCGGGGTTTGTCGGTCAAAGAGCCGGCATGGAATTTATCGAACCTTTGACTTTTAACTGTGTAAGGTCGTTTTTGGGCGCTTTTTCTCTGCTTTTTCTTATCATAATTTTTAAAATCAAAAAAGGCCCGAACAGAAAAATGAATAAATGGGAAGAGCGGCGCTATATGTTTAAAGCAGGCATTTTATGCGGTTTAGCGCTCTTTTTTGCAAGTTCGATACAGCAGATAGGTATGGTGTATACATCGGCTTCAAAAGCAGGCTTTATAAGTTCAATGTATATAATAATCGTTCCCATAATATCAATATTCTTAAAGAAAAAAATTCCTTCAACAGTCTGGCTCGGGGTTATTTTAGGAGCTTTCGGGCTTTATTTTCTCTGCGCTGCGGGCGTTAAGGAAGGCGGAATTTCAGCTGTGGGCTTTGGCGATATTTTAATTATGGTTTCGGCATTTTTATATTCAATTCACATATTAGTGATTGATTATTTTGCCCCGAAGGTAGACAGTGTCAAACTTTCCTGTGTGCAATTTTTTGTTGTGGGGCTGGTTTCAATTATTCCCGTTTTTATTTTTGAAACTCCCGTTCTTGAAAAAATTGTAGAATGCAGATGGGCGCTATTATTTACGGGGGTTGTTTCCTGCGGAATAGCATACACTTTGCAGATTGTTGCACAGAAAAATACAAATCCTGCGATTGCTTCTTTACTGTTGAGTTTTGAAAGCGTTTTTGCAGTGTTAACAGGGTATTTGATTTTACATGAAGTTTTAACGCTGAAAGAAATTTTAGGGTGTATTTTAATGTTTGCTGCAGTCATCATTGCACAAATTAAAAACAAACAGCCGTCTTCAAAATGCTGTTAATCATATAGCCCTTTTAAAGCATATTGCGTTTTGGTTTGTGACAATAAAAATTGTTTTTAGTATAATAATTCTATAAATAAAATTTTGAGGGGTTTATTTTATGAGCGAAAATATCGCAAATAGTATAGATACAGGAGTAATTACACAGATAATAGGACCTGTAATAGACGTTGAATTTAAAAGCGGAAAACTGCCTGAAATCTATGATGCGCTTGAAATTCAAAACGGTGAAACCAAAACCGTAGTTGAAGTTCAGCAATTATTGGGGCAAAATACCGTAAGAACCGTTGCAATGAGCTCAACAGACGGACTGAAAAGAGGTATGAACGCCATAAATACAAATGAACCCATTAAAATGCCCGTCGGTAAAGAGATTTTAGGACGTATTTTAAATGTACTCGGAGAACCTGTTGATAATATGGGAGATATTAACGCGAGCGAATATCTGCCAATCCACAGGCCCTCACCCGAATTAACCGAACAAAATACAAAAGTTGAAATATTGGAAACGGGAATTAAGGCTATCGACCTTTTAATGCCTTATCAAAAAGGCGGTAAAATCGGTCTTTTTGGCGGTGCCGGCGTTGGTAAAACCGTACTTATTATGGAATTAATACATAATATTGCGCAGGAGCATAACGGTGTTTCGGTATTCGGCGGTGTCGGCGAAAGAACCCGCGAAGGAAATGACCTTTATAATGAAATGAAGGAATCAGGGGTGCTTGATAAAGTGGCACTTGTATACGGACAGATGAATGAGCCCCCGGGAGCCCGTATGAGAGTAGGGCTTTCCACTTTAACATGTGCCGAATACTTTAGAGATACGGCAAAACAGGATGTATTATTATTTATTGATAATATTTTCAGATTTGTACAGGCAGGTTCCGAAGTTTCCGCTCTTTTAGGCAGAATGCCTTCCGCTGTAGGATATCAGCCGACATTATCACAGGAAGTGGGTGAATTACAGGAAAGAATAACATCCACAAAAGACGGTTCAATTACCTCTGTTCAGGCAGTATACGTTCCTGCTGATGACTTAACCGACCCTGCACCTGCCACAACATTTACACACCTTGATGCAAGCACGGTATTATCAAGAAATATTGCATCTTTAGGCTTGTATCCTGCATGCGACCCGCTTGAATCAAATTCAAGAGCGCTTGATCCGAATATTGTAGGAGAAGAACACTACGGTGTTGCAAAGAAAGTACTTGAAATTTTACAAAAATATAAAGATTTACAGGACATTATTGCAATTTTAGGTATGGATGAATTATCAGAAGAAGATAAATTAACCGTAAACCGTGCGCGTAAAATCCAAAAATTCTTATCACAGCCTTTCTTTGTGGCAGAGCAATTCTCAGGCACAAAGGGGAAATATGTTAAGCTTGAAGATTCAATAAAGGGCTTTAAGGAAATTATTGAAGGAAAACATGATGATGTGCCCGAGCAGGCTTTTTATATGACAGGCACGATTGAAGATGTACTTGAAAAAGCTAAAACCTGCGCGGTGTAATACATATGGCATCCGCTGCACAATATAAAACCTCAAGGAAATTATGAGTAAAATAAATTTAAAAATAATAACACAGCAAAAAGTTATCTATGAAAATGAAGTAGACGCTTTTTATACAACGGCGGAAGATGGTATGATAGGGATTTTACCCAATCACCTCCCTTTAATATGCCCCTTAAAAGTAGGGATTACAAAGGCTGTGGTTGAAAAAGAAGATGTGTTTTTTACAACGATGGGCGGAATTTTGCAATTTAAAGACAATAACGCAGTCATCTTAACGGATTTAGCGGAGCTTGGCACGGATATTGACGAAACAAGGGCAAAGGAAGCTTATGAGCGCGCTAAAGCAAAACTTGCCGCACATACGGAAAAAACAGAAATTTTAAGAGCACAATTCGCTCTTTCTAAAGCCATAGCAAGAATTACCGCCGCAAAAAGAGGGAGATATTAGATGCCTGTTTATGGGCTCAATCTTGTTTTTGATTTCTTAAAAAAGTATAAATACCATATTCTTATTTTTATAATTATGACTTTTGCTTTTATTTTCCGCATCGAAGCACTAAAAGCAAAAGAAAGCTGGTGGGATGAAGTTGCACTTGCTTGTAATTTTATTGAAAATAAAGGTTTTATGTGGGCTTTTAAACCATTAAAGTATTTTCAAATAGCCCCGCCCTTGTTTTTAATTTTAACAAAATTAATAAATTTAATATTCAACGGAGTTGAGTCTTCTTATAGAATTATTCCGTTTTTAGCCTCAATTATTTCAATTCCCGTTTTCTATATTTTAAGCACAAAATTTCTAATACAAAAACGTGCGATTATTTTTGCAAATTTTCTTTATGCAACAAATTTTGCTCTTATCCGCTGGTCAACCGAATTCAAACAATATTCAAGTGATGTTTTAATTTTTATGCTTGTTTTGTTGTGGTTAAATAATTTTAACCTGAAAAAACTTGAACATATAAAAGAAGGAATAAAAATTGCCATCATTTTTACGGCTTTGTTTTTCATTTCCCAGTCTGTAATATTTTTATTTTTTGGTTTTATTGTTTACGTTTTTCTATTAAATGTTGATAATTATAAAATTACATATAAAACCTTGTTAAACCTTTGTTTAATTCCTGTTATACCGCTTATATGTATAGTTCTATATAAAAATTCCATACCTTATCCAACAGATATATTTATGCATTACTGGTGGAAAGATGGTTTTATAACAATCGGAACAGTACTTTATATTGTAAAAGAAAACTTAAATTTTTTCTTTTACAATATAAAGTGTTTAATGTTTTTGGCGCCTTTAATTTTTATAGGATTTTTCATCTCTGTTTTTAATAAAGACAAAATATACAAGTTACTTATATTTTCAATATTTGGAGTAATTACAGCAAGTATTTTCAGGTTTTATCCGTATTTACACAGGTTAATTCTATTCCTTTTTCCATTCTTTATAATATTTATAGCAAAAGTTTTTGATTTAAAAATCCAAAACAAAATTTTAAACAAAATTTTTTCATTCTGCTTGATTGCTTTTGTTATTATTTTTCTATTTTTATATTCAGGCCAATTTATCTGCAAAAACAGAACAGGTGAATTCAACAAAATTTCAAAAGCAAGGACTGTAAGTCTTACCTTAAAAGAACAGTTTGATAATAATACAGACATTTTAATTTATCCGAGATACAATAAAACATTTTATATTTTTTATAAAAATTGCTTAAAATTAGATATTAAAAAAGAAAATACTATTGAACTTTTATTTTTTGATAAAAATGCTATCAATAATGCTCTAAAAAATATCAACACAGATAAAAATTATTGGATTTATATTCCGTCATATTACACAAAACCTTCTGGCGGCAAGAATTTATTAAACTATGTCAAAAACAACGGTATTATATTCTATGAAATAAAATTTAATGCCACATCTCATCTTTACAAAGTAAAGTTTTTTAAAAAGAGAAATAATCTTACCTGAAGCATTCGGTTGCGACAGTTTTAAAGACATCATCCTGGGCATATTCCTCCCAGTCTTTAAATTTGCCCTTCATTTCAAAATCGTAACATCCTTTAACGGCGCTTTCCTGAACATTAAAGGCTGTTACTTCCAAATCCTTTACCCTTGCACCGTTTAAAATACTTACATTATTGTTTTTGCCTATGCTTGTATCTTTCATAGGATGAATAAACATTTTACCCGGGGTTATATAGTTTTGCGGCTGAGATTGCACGGGTGAAGAAGCTTTTGCAACATCAGGCGTACTGCTTGCCATTTGATGAATTTTATTCTGTTCCTTTTGCATATTTGCTTTGCGCTCTGCTTCTTTTCTTGCGGTTACGCGTTTATTGTACATAGGAAGCAAAATTCCAAGCGTAAGAATGGAAAAACCAAGGCTTGCAAGCTCGCAAATACCTCTGTATTTTGTAGCTTTTGCACTGTTTGCAACTTCATCAAATGATTTAACTTTAACATTTTTTACCCAGTTGCCGAATTTTTGGAATACATTTGCATCTTTTGAAACTTCTTTAGTGTGGTTAAGAAGCTTTGCACCTTTATCAAGTTTTTCAATTAATGTAGCCGTTGCTTTTGAAGCATAGTCGCCAAGGAAATAAAGCCCTGCGAATGAAGCTATATCCCTTACCGTTGATTCCCTGAGTTCGTTCGGATCTTCTGAGGCAAGCATTCTTGAAGCAAAAGTTGATGTTGCAATCCATCTGCACTGGTCGACCGTCGGGAACATTCCTTTAAACTGGAACATCTCTAAAGACGGTCTTTTCATCATGGAAAGAAGCGCTAAACCCACCATAGATGCAACACAAGCGGGTTTTGTGGCAGCTAGTTTCTTCTGTTCTTCAGGTGTTAATACTCTGTTGTCTTCTTTTTCAAAATCTTTATAAATGGGCGCACCGGTTTTTTTGTATTTATGACGGGTTATGGCTCTGTTTATATACTGCATAGACATTGCAAGCGGAATTATAACCGCTAAGCCCATCATACTCTTAGTGTTCACCATTTTCTTTGCACTTGCGGCAAATTTATCAAGATTATTTTTAACGGAGTCGTTGCTGAATTTGCGGCCTAAATCAATCTGATCTCTTAATAAATCGGCAAGATTGGAACCGAAAATTTTACCCTGCGCGGCATTAGCGGCGCCTGATTTTGTATCTGCGCTTGTTAAAGTTTTAAATCTGAGCGTTTCAACGGCTTCCGTTTCGCCTGAAATTAATTTTAAAGCTTTTTTCAGAGCATTTTTTGTGTCTTTTTTGCTCATTGCAGGGTTAGCAACGGCATTTGCAAGGGTTTCAATTGCTTCTTTGCCTTTTTCCCCGCTTAATTTATCGGCATAGCTTACCCATTCTTTGCCGTTTAAACCTTCAAGATTTTCAAGGGTTTGTTTTACAAAGCTTTTTGCCGTATCTTCTTTTGTAAGTCCTTGGTTTAAAACATTTTTATAAACATCTTTCAAGGTGTCAATGGTTTCTGAATTTGCCCAGCTTGAGGACATATTAACACCCTTAAAATCTTTCATATAATGGCCGTTAATAAGTTTTGCCGCACCAAGAACAAAAAAGCTCGGCATTAAACAGTTAACGATAAGACCCGAAAATTCTCTTCTTGCCGTTTCAAAACCTGCGGCAGGGCCTAAGGTCGCAAAATCCACAATACTTCTTGGGGCATTTGTTGCAACGGTATCGGTAAAAGCAACCCCTATCATCGGTTTTTCGTTAAAAGTTTTTAAGATATTAACGGCACCATCAAGCGCCCCTGTAAAAGCAGGGCTGTTATTGCGGTTATTAAATTGATTGTTCTTCTCTATTCCGATATTATTTACAGCAATTGGTGTCATTAATTTCCTTAGGTTAAGCTGGTTTACTTTAAAAGCATTTTTTATTGACAGTCAATACAAACCGCCTCAATATAAAAAATTGCCATGCTTCAACAGATAAAAAAATCTAACTGTTACGTACGTAATATTACAAAAAACACGGAAATATTTCAAGCTTTTAGATGAATTCTTAATGTAATCTTTATACTATTAATATAAAAAGAACAAAAAATTTTATTGATGATTTTTATATTACCCAATCAGGTAATACTAAAAATTTTATTTTAGTATATTCTTAAAAATGTCATCGATTAAGAGAGGAATATGTAAAATGACTACAACAGAAGCCGGAACCAACCTCCTGTATAAGAATTTCGGTCTCAAAAATTTAGATCTTGATAAGTTGTCAACTAAACAGGTTGAGCTTCTTGAAATTCAAAATAAACTTTGTTTTTACAGGAAACGTTCAAAAAATGTTTTTATAAAACTCATTTATGCTACAGCAGCTTGTCTTATGAAAATCATCACCTTTTTTGAAATCAACAACGCATAATAAGATATCACCCGTGTTTTTTTAAAAAAGAAATTGTTTAGCTTAAAAATAACCGTTTGGAATAATGCACCCTTTAAAATAATATGTTAAAATAAAATTACTCCATGCAGGTTGTAATTTTGTTCCTACATTTTTACTAAAAGGGAGAGTTAAGCTCTTTATAAAAGATAATTGAAGTATACCTTGAGGCTTTGCCTTTTTAAGGAAACGGATTTATCGAGGCACTCACCCACCTTGCTTGATTTCGGCAGGGTAACAAAATTTACCTGTGTGGGGTTTTTAATTGCATTTTTTAAGTGTTTTTTGTGCTAAAATTGCAGACATGAGGATTAATAAATACATAGCGCAATCAGGCATAGCCTCCCGCAGAAAAGCGGATGAACTTGTTCTTGAAGGAAGAGTTCAGGTAAACGGGCAGACTGTTACTATGCTCGGTTTTGAAATAAGGCGCAAAGATAAAGTGACCATTGACGGTAAATTAATCAAAGGGCAGAATTTTGAATATTTCAGATTTTATAAGCCTGCAGGATACATCACCACCTCATCCGATGAAAAGGGAAGAAAAACCATATACGATATCCTCCCTAAAGAATTACATTCAATGAAGCCTGTAGGCAGGCTTGATAAAGATTCTTCAGGATTAATAATTTTAACAAATGACGGTGATTTAATATACGATTTAACCCATCCTTCAATAAAGGTTTCAAAAGTTTACAGAGTAACGATTGATTGTAAAATTACAAATGCTGAACTTGAAACTATGGCAAAAGGGATAGAAATTGAAAAGGGAAAAATTGCTTATGCTGATGTGCGCGTTATCGAAAGCACAAACGCCAAAACCCTTTTAGAGATGACGCTGTATCAGGGTATGAATCGCCAAATTCGCCGTATGGTGGAATTTTTAGGACACAATGTAATTTCATTAAAAAGAATCCGCCATGCAACAATTGATATAGAAGGTTTGAAAAAAGGGCAGTTTAAACCCTTAAAACCGAAGCAGATTAAAGAATTAAGAGTATATTTAGATAAAATAGTAAATATTAAGGAAGAAGAAAATGCTTGATATTAAATTAATCAGAGAAAATCCTGAAAAAATTAACGAACTTTTAAAAAGAAGAAACCCTAATCTTTCTATAGATGAGGTTTTGGAGATTGATAACGAAAGAAGAAAAATCCAGTTTCAAACAGATGAGCTGCGCGCAAAAAGAAAATCAATGTCGCAGACAATAGGTGAGCTTAAAAAAGCGGGAAAAGATGCTGATGAACTTCAAGCGGAAGTAAAAGCCATGGCTGACGACATCAAAGCGCTTGAAGAAAAACAAGCAGAGCTTGATACAAAACAGAGAGATTTCCTTTTATGTACACCCAACACTCCTGATGAAAATATTGCAATCGGTACGGATGAAACGTTTAATGTTGTTAAAAAAGTTGTGGGCGAGCCCACTAAAAAAGATTATGAATTAAAACCGCACTGGGAATTGGGTGAAAAATTAGGCCTTTTGGATTTTGAAAGAGGCGTTAAGCTTGCACATACAAGATTCAGCCTGTACAGAGGAAAAGGTGCCGCTTTGGAACGTGCTATTATTAATTTCTTTTTAGAAATACACACTCAGGAACACGGATATGAAGAAATTTTGCCGCCAATTCTTGTAAATTCGGCTGCAATGACAGGAACAGGGCAATTGCCGAAATTTAAAGAAGATATGTTTAAATGTGTGGATGAAGATTTATTCTTAATTCCGACAGCGGAAGTTCCCGTTACAAATATTTATCAAAATGAAATTTTAAATGAAGATGATCTGCCGAAATATATGACGGCATATACACCATGTTTCAGGCGTGAAGCAGGTTCTGCAGGGAAAGATACAAGGGGCTTAATCAGATTGCACCAGTTTAACAAAGTTGAACTTGTAAAATTAACCACCCCCGAAACAAGCGAAGAAGAACATGAAAAACTTACAAGAAACGCTGAAAGAGTGCTTGAATTATTAAATCTGCCGTTTAGAAGAGTAGAGCTTTGCACGGGCGATATCGGATTTTCGGCTAAAAAATGCTACGACCTTGAAGTTTGGCTTCCTTCTTATAATGATTACAAGGAAATTTCAAGCTGTTCCAACTTCGGCGATTTTCAGGCAAGAAGAGCCAATATCAAATACAGAAGCAAGCAGACGGGAAAACCCGAATTTGTACACACATTGAACGGTTCAGGGCTTGCCGTGGGCAGAACATTTGCTGCAATTTTAGAAAATTTCCAAACGGAAGACGGACATATTGTAATCCCCGAAGTGCTTAGAAAATATACAGGATTTGATATTATATAGAAATCAATTACATTTCAACCGTTAAAATACCCGAAACCTCAATTAAACAAGGGGATTCGGGTATTTTAACAGGTTTATTTCAAAAATATATCTGCACTCTGCAGAAAATTATAAAGTTTTAAAAATGTTTGTTATAATAATTTAAAGATTATTTGGAGCGCATATGAGAAAGCTTAGTTTTAATACGCCTGATGAGGCACTTAAATTTCTTTTAGAGGGAAATAAAAAATTTATCGAAGGAAAGCCTGAAATAAAAAATTATTGCTTTGATTCAATGCTGAAAAGTCTTGAAGAAGGTCAAAAGCCTTATGCAATAGTTTTAACCTGCTCTGATTCAAGGGTTTGTCCCGAAATTTTATTTGATACGGGGCTCGGGGAACTTTTCTGTGTGCGCACGGCAGGAAATACAATAGGTCCCAATGTTCTGGAGAGCATTGAATATGCCGTTAAAAAACTCAAAATAAAACTTCTTATAATATTGAGCCATCAGGATTGCGGGGTTATGAAATATGCACTCAGCGCACCTTTATACAATGATTGCTTTGAAAACCTTATTTATCAGGTGCAATCGGTTAAGCATGAAAAAGGGGTTGAAAATTACGACGTGCTTGCAAAAGAATACTTAGAAGTATGCAAACACAGACTGCTTGTAAAATCCAACATAATAAATGATGCTGCGGAAAAAGAAGGTTTAAAAATCGTTAAAACCTATTTTGATATTGAGACAGGCAGAATAAACGTTATAGAATAATGCCCTGCACAAAAAATCAAACAAGGCCGGAGATTTTAATTTTTTTCAGCCTTTTTTGAATTTCAAGCGCGTCCGGCATATTTTTTGTTAAAAGATTATAAAATGCTTTCTGGTGGTTTTTATGCACCGTATGGGTCAGTTCATGTAAAATAACATAATCGATAAATTCATTATCAAGCGCAACAAGATTAAGGTTTAAATTAATATTGTTCATATAAGAACAGCTGCCCCAGACTGTTTTCTGGTTTTTTATAAAAAGTTTTCTGTATTTAAAGCCGAATTTTTGCGCCAGCTCATCCAGTCTTTTTGGCAGAATTTTATGCGCAAGCCGTCTTCTTTCATCTATAATATCAAGCGGGACAGGCTTTTTTGATTTGATATTTTCTTTTATCCAGCCGATATTTTTTAAAACAAAATCTTTTGCACAGGAATACGGTACATTTTTTGGAAGAGTGACAAGTACTTCCCCGTTTATTTTCGGGGTAATTCTTATACTTTTTGAAAACGGATGTTTTTTATAGATGATAAAAATTCCATTTACATTTTCGGTTTTTTGCGCCGGAACTTTACGCTGAATGCGGGTTTTATTTCTTTTGGACGCGGAATTATTAAAAATTATATCAAACAGGTTCATTAATCTTTTTCTCTAAATATCCTTAAATGCCTTGCAGAGCCTTCGCCTTCGCTTGTTGAAGACAAATTGTGCGCTTCTACATATTCATGCTGTAATTTTCTAATGTGCTGCGGCTGAGGCTCCAGTTCAACCGTTTCAGCTCCTTCCATTACTTTTGCAATAGCAGCTTTAGCTTCATCGAGCGCAAGCTCGGCTTCATCCATATAGCCTGTGTATTTGTGCTCGTAAACCTGCTCCTGTGTTAAATGCAAAGCGTCTTTTAACACTTTTTGAATTTGTGACATTGAATTTGTACGCACGAAATAAACGGGAAGCCTGTATTCATTTGCAACGGCAAGCACCTTTGTACCGCCTTTTGCAAAGTTTTTATGAGCAATTACAAAATCCGCATCTTCAACATTGCGGACAATTTCCGCGTTAATATCAAGTCTTTCTATAATTTTATCCACAATAGAGCGGGATACGGCATAGATATAGATTTTTTTATGATTTTTAACATCATCAACATATTTCTGTCTGTTGAATGAAAAATTTAAAGGGCTCTGCGCGCTTGCAGTCCTGCTGTCCAGTTCATTTACCCTATCCATAATTTTATTTTCGGCAGGGTTTGAAGGCTTTTCAGGTTTTGTTTCGTAATTTTCATCTACTTTTCTTATTTCAGGCGTGATAGGCCAGCCGCGCAGAATATAATCAACCGCTTCTGCCGTGTTTTTATAAACGGCAAGCGTGTTTCTGTCGATAATTTCTATAACAATATCAAATGTTGGCTGTTTTTCACGCTCCAAAACGGTTTTCTGACAGCCTCTGTGTTTTGCTTCATCATCACCAAGGGTAACAGAACTTACACCGCCCACTAAATCCGACATTGCAGGGTTTTTAATAATATTTTCAAGCGTGTTACCGTGCGCTGTGGCTATAAGCATAACCCCGCGCTCCGCGATGGTTCTTGCCGCCTGCGCTTCTAATTCCGTCCCGATTTCATCCACCACAATGACTTCAGGTGTATGGTTTTCAACCGCTTCTATCATTACGTCTTTTTGAAATTCGGGCTGAGAAACCTGCATTCTTCTTGCTTTTCCGATTGCAGGGTGTGCAACATCGCCATCGCCTGCAATTTCATTTGATGTATCCACAACAACTACTCTTTTTCCGAGTTCATCAGCCACAAGTCTTGAAATTTCTCTTAATTTTGTGGTTTTGCCGACACCCGGACGCCCGAGGAAAAGAATACTTTTATTCTGCATAACAAAATCTTTAATACAGGCGATTGTTCCCGTTACAACACGCCCTATGCGCATTGTAAGCCCGATAATTTTCCCCTGCCTGTTTCTTATGGCAGAAATTCTGTGGAGCGTTCCTGCAATACCCGAACGGTTATCAGAGGTAAATTCGGGGATTTTATCCACAATAAAATTAATATCATCCGATACAACAGTATCAGAGCCAAGGTACATAATTCTTCCGTTTCCTATGCGAACTTCGGGAATTCTTCCGATATCAAGAACTATTTCAATAGCTTCGTCAAGGCTGCCCTCTGTTATATGGCGTTTTATTTTCGGGGGCAAAATATCAATCAGAAGCCGGATGTCATTTTGAAATTGTATCTCGCTCATATATTTGCCTTTCGAAAGCTGAAACTTACATCTTATCTATAGTTTGCGGTTTTTATCTTTTAAAAAACTACATTTGTAACTTACATTTTTATTATCGGAATTTTTATCAAAAACTTTATATCTATAATTTATTTATAATGGCATTTATAAGCTTTGTAAACTTTTGTGTTGCAATTCGCCCCACTTCAACCACTTCACTATGGCTTAATTTATTTTTTGAAATTCCGCTTGCGTAGTTTGTAATAAGACTGATACCAATTGTTTTCATGCCCAAATAATTGGAAACTATCGCCTCGGGCACCGTAGACATGCCAACCGCACTTCCGCCCAGTGTTCCAAACATTTTGACTTCCGCAGGCGTTTCATAGCTGGGGCCTGTAGTCATAACGTATACGCCTTCTTTAATTTCAATTTCCGCAGCAAGGGCGCATTCTTTCACTTTATCTCGTAAAGAATCCGTGTAGATATTTGACATATCGGGAAATCTTTCGCCTAAAGTGTCATCATTTTTTCCTATGAGCGGGTTTTTTGCCGTAAAATTAATATGGTCTTTTATCAGCATTAAATCGGAAGGTTTAAAATCTTCCCTTAAAGAACCTGCCGCATTTGTCAAAATCAAAGTTTCAACCCCGAGTTTTTTAAAAATTTTAACAGGGTATGTAATATCTGAAAGTTCGTATCCTTCATAAAAATGCAGTCTGCCCTGCATTATGACAAGTTTTTTATTAAAAAGGGTTGTGAAAAATAAAGAGCCCTTGTGCCCTTGAACAGTAGATGTTTTAAAACCCGGGATATCGCCGTATTCTATCGTTATCCCGTCTAAATTCTTTGTAAAATCCCCTAAACCGGAACCCAGCACCAGAGCAATTTCAGGCGTAAAATTTCCGGTTTTTTCTTTTATGAAATCTATCGTGGCCTGCAATTTTCAATACCTTTTGAATTCGAATTTTAAGGCAAAATTAGCCTACAAGCCCGCTGTCATCAGCTTCTGATGCTTTTACCATAATGGCATGCTGCACAGGTTTTTCTTTTTTAATATTTGAATCATAAGATGCTTCAAAATCATATCCGAAGTCATCTTTGTTTTTTTTCATTTGAGATTCATCCACCAATTTTTTGGCAAGTTCAATAAGTTCGTATACTAATTGATATCTGTTGGGTGTTTTTTCATTCAATTCCCATGCTATTTTTGTAATTTGGCTCATAAATTTCTCCTTATTTTAATAATACAATGAGCATACTTTTCTTGCAATAGAATTAAAAGGAGTATTTTTTTTAAAACCGATTTACAAAATTTACAAAACTTTATTCATAATCGTATCTTTCATACATTCTTTTTTTACGGGAGCTGTAAGCATCGTAGGCGTCTTTGTTCATAAGCCTTAAAAAGCCGTCAATCAAGCCCACATTATCATCGTTATCATAAGCGGGGGTTGAATCATTTGCGATTCTTTTCGGGCTGAACCCTGCTTTTCTAAGCGAAGCAGGAATCGAAGTGCCTGATAAAACTTTTCTTTGAGAGGCGAGTTTCAATTTTTCCATACGCACATCAACCGGCAGAAATTCCCATGTGCGCCCGAGAAGATGTTCTTCAAGCTTTGCAATTCTGTATTTATCGCTATCGTAATTATTAACACCTGAAAAATGTCTTTTTTCCATAGTTTTAATTTCTCTTGCAATTTTTTTGGAAAATTTAACTTCAGGCTCTTTTCCTTGTGTTTGCAAAATATCTTCAGCTGTTATGTAAAAATCCCTCTGTGCCTTTGATATACAGGGATTTACCGTACTAAACAGCAATATAAGCACAATAACAGGTATAGTTTTTCTATGTATAATCTTTAACAAATTCCACCAAACCTTTAATATATACCACTCGTTCTTTTTCACTTTAAAGGTTTTTTAAAGGTTTTTTACCCGACAGGGGGAAGTCGTTAGAGGATATATTAATTTTTGTAACAATCAAAAGAAAAATCATAAAGTTAAAATTAAAACGTCCGATACATATAGAGAGGACGATATATAAGGTTGAATGGAATGAAGAAATTATTATTAGTTATTTTAGTAGCAATCACAATTCTTTTTTCAAAAGCAAACGTTATTCAAGCTAATGATTTCGCTGAAAATACAGCAAATGCAAGAATTGCAGCTTCTTTATATATGTTAAACGATTTAGGTCAGAAAGATGTAATCGCTTTATTAAAAGGTCAAAACGTTACAGGAAAACCCATCAGAGTAATGTTCAGAAACCTTGCAATCTACGGTGCAGGCGATTGCGAAGCTTTCACAACAAAAACAAAAGCAGGCTCACTTGTTATCTTCATCAACGAAGAACACAAAGATGCTCCTCTTGAAGCTATCGCTTGCTTAATCGCTCACGAAACCCAGCACCACACAATGACAAACACAAAACAGGAAGAATTAAGAGCATGGCTTAAAGAAGTTTCAACCTGGAACGCATTCGTTAGAAAAGACCCCACAGTTGCTCATTCAAACCACCCTTTAATCAAAAGAGAAAACAAAATCGCTAAATTATACTCAAGAGACGGCAGAGGCGGAGCAATTGAACAGGTAATCGCTCAAAACCCCGTTTATGCAGGCTTAAACTAAAAATAAAAGATATAATAAAAAACCCTCCTTTATATCAGGAGGGTTTTAATTTAGCCATACTTTATTAAAGTTCACCGTCACTTTAAGGAAGCGGAACAATCACGGTAATTTAATCCAAAATATCTCATAAAAAAAGAGGCACATAAGGTTACAAAATGCGCCTCGTTAAAAAGTTGTTCATCTAAAGTTACCCTACGGCCTAACAGTATATCGTATTATTACAATACCATCGGCACCGTTGCCACCTGTGTTGGCCTGGTTATTATTGTTTAATGTTGATATACTTCCTCCGCCGCCGCCTGCACCAGCTCTGTTACCGTCTTTACCCTGATAGGTATTAGCATAGCCTGCGCCTGCACAACTGTTAATCTGTGTACCTGATACTCCCCCTCCGCATCCTCCGACACCTAATCCTTTTAATTCTTCAAGAAGTTCAAGAAGAGAAGAGTATTCAGGGAATTGTTCCGTACTTCCTCCGCTTCCTCCGGAGCTGTCCGTACCATCAGCTCCTTTTGCGGAGCTCCTCATTTTATTATCATAGTTACCGCCTTTGCCATGGGATATTAATCCGGGTTCTCCCCCTTTACCCCCCTCGGCTATTGCCGATACTTTATTATCATTTCTGTTTGTTATATATGATCTGGTACCATCATCACCTTTTTGTCCCCTTTGCTCTCCTGATACCGTTGCAGTATCTATAGGTCGCGCTTGTCCTCCGGCACCTACCGTTATATCTATTATGTCTCTAAATGCTACATCTACATATTCTCTTACAAGCTGGCCGCTTGCTCCGCCACCTCCGTTTGTTTTACCCCATTCTATATATATGTATCCATCAGCACCATCACCGCCAAGTCCCGGGGTTTTTCCTTTAGTTGTTACACCTCCGCCGCCGCCTCCGCCTGCACCGTAGCTTGTTGCGGGAGCATTAATACCATTTGCTTGAGAAGCAGCTGCTGCTGCACTTTGAAGCACAAAACCAAATCTGTCAAATGAGCTTCCGCCTTTTCCTCCGCCGCCGCCCTGGACAGAAGTTTTTGCTATAGTTCCGTTTCTTGCGTCTGTTGAATAGGGTTTACCTGTCCAATTTTTATACACAGCCGTTGTCCCGTTATTTGTTGTTTTTAATCCTCCTCCTATACCGTATGTATTATTAAGAGAATTAGTATCGGTATTAGTTGTATATTTTCCTCCGCCGCCTCCTGCAACACTTATTATTTCAACTCCACTGCTTCTTGTTATAGATGTAGGTTTTCCATCGCCTCCGTTTGCACTGTATGAGGCTGCACCTAATCCTCTGTTACCTATGTTAAAGTTAAGCTTTTCTTTTGGAGTTACCGTTATTTCTCCTATCCATATTTGACCTGCTCCTCCTCCTGCTCCTGAATTGGACAGATTAGTGTATGTACAGTACAGATAATTATTTGAAGCATCTTTTTTATAGTAAAGACGCATAGCTCCCGGAAGACCGGAAGAACCTTGAGCCTTTTGGGTACCACTAGCAGTATTACCATTACCACCGCTACAATTGGCAGATGAATTAAAAATGGAAGAGGATAATTTACCGCCAACACCAGGCTTTGTGTTACTCGTACCATATGTTCCGTTGGTACCGCCATAACCGCCTCCACCATAGCCGCCTGCGCCTTGTTTAACATTATCAGTTGTAAGTCTTTTGCCGATTACTCCAGAATACCCGGAACCACCGCCCAGCAAACTACCTGAATATGAAGCACCAGCACCGCCATTTCCCAATGTTAATGTTGCACTGGCACCTCCGCCTCCGCCGCCTGCACCATATCCGCCGCCTCCGCCGCCTCCTCCGCCGCCGCCAAGACCAGCAGTGGCAGTACCATCTTTTCCGCCGCCACCGCCGCCGCCACCTCCTCCGCCGCCAATTTGAAAGACAAGACTGTTGCTAATAAACAAAGAGGTTGGTCCGCCACCTCCTCCGCCGCCGCCTGCACCGCTTGCTGCAATATTATTATATCTTCTACCTCCGCCTCCGCCGCCAGCATAATTCGTTCCGCCTCGACCGCCATCACCTGCTTTTATACTTGTAGAATATGCATATGCGCCTGTACCGCCATATGCAAGTGTACCACCACTGGAACCATTATCAGCATTACCACCGGCAGAACCATTTTTTGCACCGCCACCACTGGAAGCACCACTTCCACCAGAGCCAATATAATCACCGCTCGAACAGCCTCCGCCTCCGCCGCCAGCATAGCTACCACCGCTTAAACCTATAACTTTATCTGCTTTAGTATGTGTTTGATTAGCACCGCCTCCGCCGCCTCCGCCAGCACCAATACGAATAACAACAGAAGAAGGGGTTGCTGTTTTATTTAATACAATATCCGTACGATAACCGCCACTGCCACCGCCGCCTCCGCCAGGTGTAACTCTCCCACCTCCGCCGCCGCCTCCGCCGCCGCAAGCAGTAACCTTGGTAAGAGTAATATTTGAGTTTGAAGCACTGATTGTATCACCCGGTTTATAACCATTATTCCATGTTGTTGCACCATAGGTTGTACATTCAGTAGGAAGGGAAGGTACGGTAGCTGCAGGTATCGTTATGTAATCAGATAATGTATAAGATCCTGCACTTGTAAAATCTTTGTATGTTTCACTTATTGTTCCTGCAGAATATGCTTTAGAATAACTTGCCGTTGATTTTACTCCTGAAGCTCCTCCTCCGCCTGCTCCTACCATAAATACTCTAATCTTTGTAACGCCCTCGGGAACTTCCCAGTTTGTTTCCGTTGATGTTATTTCTTTTGAGCCGTATGTAGATCCTCCGCCTGCTCCGCCTCCTCCTATTGAAGTTACTTCCAATCTGCTTACATTATTGGGTACTGTGAATGATGAGTTATTATGATATATTGCAGTTTCTTCCTGCCCTTTTGGCGATATATCATATACACCGATATTCTCATCAAATCTTCTTGTCATTACAGGGGCAAGAGCTGCCAGAAGAAGTGACGCGACAAGAAGCGCCATAAGCATTTCTACAAGAGAAAATGCCTTACCGGCATTAGTGCGCCGGGTATTATTTTTGTTCTTAGATGAATTCATAATTTAGATACCTCAACCTTTCTAATCTAAATTTTAAACTCACCCGCTAAGCTTTATTACTGGAATATATCCAGTAATAAAAAACGGTTTTTCCATATACCTTGTTATTGTCTATAATGATGAATAAAGTCTTGTTTTACAAAAATCTTGGCAGAAGAATCAAGTCTTTAAGAGAAAAAGCGGGTTTAACTCAGGAAAAGTTGGCGGAAGAATCTGGAATTAGTTTGGATTATATGGGCAAAATCGAGGTTTGTATAAATAAGCCCGGCCTTGCTACCATCTTAAAGCTTGCAGATGCTCTAAAAATAGAGCCGTTTGAGCTGTTAAAATTCGACACTCAGCTTGACGGTGCAAATAATTCTTGAAATTGTTATTCTTAAAAAAACGATTTGAAATATAAAAAGAGGGGCGCGAAGGTTACAAAACCGCGCCCCGATTGAAAAGTTGTTCATCTAAAATTAATCAAGCATTGTACTCTTGTACTCAAGAATCGCAAAGCCGTTTCCGCCGCTGCCGCCTTTTCCGCCGACATTATTTAATACAGCCCCGCCTCCGCCGCCGCCTCCAAAGGTTCCGTTATTCCCCTGCGGTGAAGCACCTGCATTTGTGATATTACAAATCCCGTCATAAAGCGGCGATAAAATACTTGTTCCGCCGCACCCCGGGCGAACAGGGCCAAGCGTTGTGTTTAAGCCGTCATTTGATTTAACGGTGGCGGCGCAGACACTGTTTCCTTCTTCATCTTTTGTGTAGAAAAGGCATGCCAGATACCCGCCCGTACCGCCATATTCATCCGTACCTTTCTGCCCTGCGGCTATAGTCAAATTTGATTGAATATATTCTTTATATTCATCGGAAAAATTATCGGGCACATTTTTCTGTGCACCATGGTTTCCTGCATCCATCGCGCCGTTATTTCCCCTAATGCCGCCTTTTGCTTCCAGAGTTAAGGTTTTTCCGCCCGAAATAACACTTGCGGTTGTTGCCCCGCCGTTACCATCCGCGCCGCCTTTGCCGATTTTTATATTCATTACTCTTTTTGAAACATCACCGTCAAAATTTGTAATAACTTTTTTTACAATTTCACCTGCCGTCCCGCCGCCGCCGTTTGTGCCGCCCCACTCTATGTAAATATACCCTGAAGCGCCTGCAGCACCCGTCCCGTAATCTTCATTATCGGTTAAGCCGCCTGAACCGCCTCCTCCGCCTGCGCCATAGCTTGCAATATCAGGCTCGGCGCCGTTTTTAACAGAGTTGCCGCCTGAACCGCCTGCAAGAATTTCACCTTTAATATTTTGGGAAGAACCGCCGGTTCCGCCATAGCCTGCGGATGATACATCGGTTTTAAGATAACCGTCATTACCCTGTGCAAGAGGTACTTTCGCCCTGTAATCAACACCTGTCCAATTTGTACCGATATTAGGGTTTCTTGACGGGCCGCCTTGGGAGGATGAGGTTTCGGAGGATGAAAATTCTCCGCCGTATCCGCCTGATGCTGAAATTATTGCAGGACTTGTAATTAAAGAACCTCTTCTTATATTGGAAGCCCTGCCTGCATTGCCGTTGCTTGCTATCAATGTTTGTTTGGCTCCGCCGCCGCCTACTTCAAAATATAAAGTTTCATTCGGGGTCACGGTTATTTCACCAACGGTTATCTGCCCTGCGCCGCCTCCGCCGCCGCCGTTAGCAGTGATATTGTAATCACATTTAAGAGCATTGGTTTGAGGCGCCCAGGAAATAAGCATATAGCCGTTTTGCCCGTTTCCGCCCACATAGCGGTCAGCATTTCCTCCTTTGCCGCCTGCACAATAACCGTTACCCATTGGAGAAGCTCCTCCTGCACCGCCCACAGCTCCGGATGGCGCCTTGCCCGGATTTCCTCCTTCGGCAGTCGTACCATTACCGCCTGCGCCACCTCCTGCACCGCCTCCACCGCCGCCGCAACCGCCGCCGCCTCCACCGCCGGGTGCCACAAGAAAGAAATTCATATCATTTGTTTGTTTTGCATCATAAATTCCCGAGTAGGCATATCTTCCAAAAAATGTTGCACCTCCGCCGCCTGCACAGTTAACACTTGTAGTTGCACCTCCGCCGCCGCCTCCTCCTTCAAGAGAACCGTCGCCGCCCCTGGAGCCGTTCTGATAGCATATTGTTAAAGTTCCACCGCCTTTGCCTGCAGAATAAACTATATCATCCACCGTTTTAGAGTATGTGCCTGTTCCGTTTTTTGCAAGAGTATGCGGAGCATTATCAACATATGTCACTCCGTTTAATGTGCAATTCCGCATATTCCAGGCACCGTTTCCACCGGGGGCATATCCTGTTGAAACATAAGAGCTCTCGAATTCGGTACCGCCGCCGCCTCCACCCCAGCCTGCACCATTATTACCTTTTCCTCTTAAAGAGTCGTCGCCCGAACCAGCCCCGCCTCCGCCGCCTATGGTAACTGAAACGGAACTAAAGCTTGAGGGAATTACAACCTGTTTATTGATGTAGCCGCCGCTTGCGCCGCCATAAGAACCCGCTGAATCCGTAGCTGATGAGCCACCCGCACCGCCGCCTCCGCCGCCGCAGGCTTTGACGGTTACTGCAGTGCTGCCTGCTTGTGCGGATTTTGCGGTATCAGCAACAAGACTCCAGACAGAAACACCACTTTGAGTGCATTTTGAATCCAAAGCAGGAATATTACCCTTGGCGGATGATGGAATATTCCAAGTTTTAACGCCCGTGTTTGCAGCAGAACTGCCTGCATATTCCTGCTTACCTGCTGTTCCGCCTATATTACCGTATGCCGTGCCCGAACCTCCGCCCGACGCTCCGCCGCCACCTCCGCCTACCATAAAGACACGAAGCTTTGTGACATCCTTTGGCACGGTAAATGTACCGCTTGATGTAAAGGTTTTATTGCCGTAAAGAGCGTCTCCGCCTGAACCGCCGCCGCCCATAAGAGTTAAGCGCATTTGATTAACATCCTGCGGGATATTAAATTGCGTATCTTCCGTAATAATGGATACCACCATATCTTTGTCATAATTTGCAGCTTCGCTTAACACTTTTATTTCATGATCTGCCATACGGCGTGTCATAACGGGGGCAAGAGCAGCAAGCAGCAAAGAGGCGACAAGAAGCGCCATAAGCATTTCTACAAGTGAAAATGCCGGTTTTTTCTTCGGATTATAATTTATTCCGTCACCTTGAATAGATGCTGAAACGAGTTCAGCATGACGGCTTCGCCGGTTGATTTTAATAATTTTAACAAATCTTAACAACATATTACCTCCCAAGGTAATGTAAAATATCAACATCTTATTTATTATAATAAATAATTATTCATTATATTAAATAAGATTATCAAAAATTAACAAAATGTCAATATAAAAATACAATTATCAAATGGAATGCCGCAGAATATTAAAATTGTTAACCGTAAACGAAGGGACCTCTATAACAAAGGTTTTAGAAAAACTTTCCGCTCTTCGAAACAAGATATACCCCAGAAATTCATTCTCAACAAGGCTTAGAAACGGCACGGTTAGCTATGATGAGATGTTTGACATTGCTGAAATTTTAGGATATGAAATCCAGTTTGTTAAAAAAAAATACCCCGATAAAATAATAAAATGACCCCGCGGAGCCAATATAAATTAAGATTATATTAAGACCCTTAAAACTTATGCTAATATATAGTTAACAAAAATTTTAGAGGGGGAATTATGATACCGATTATTGATTCAAAAAGACAGTATGCCGCAATTCAAAACGAGGCTGAAAAAGAAGTGATAGATGTTATGCGAAGCGGCTCATACATTCTGGGCAAGCACAACAAGGCTTTTGAACAGGAAATGGCAGATTTTATAGGCGTAAATTATTCCGTTGCACTAAACTCCGGAACTGATGCCCTGCATTTGGCTTTAAGAGCTTTAGACATCGGCAAAGGCGATGAAGTCATCACGGTCGCATTTACATTTGTTGCAACAACGGAAGCTATCGGTATTGTAGGCGCTACGCCCGTATTTGTGGATATTAACCCTGATACGTTTAATATGGATGCGGATTTAATTGAAGAAAAAATTACCCCCAGAACAAAGGCAATATTACCGGTTCACTTATACGGACAGCCTTGTGATATGGATAAAATTATGGCAATTGCCAAAAAACACAATTTATATGTTATTGAAGACTGCTGTCAGGCAATCGGCGCTGAATTTAAAGGTAAAAAAGTCGGAAGCTTCGGCGATATCGGATGTTACAGCTTTTACCCGACAAAA
Source organism: Candidatus Gastranaerophilales bacterium (assembly GCA_910587245.1). Classification (GTDB taxonomy): domain Bacteria; phylum Cyanobacteriota; class Vampirovibrionia; order Gastranaerophilales; family Gastranaerophilaceae; genus MGBC122484. The sequence continues at coordinate 22,706 of CAJULX010000012.1, read as the reverse complement.
AACCTCGGTACAATGGGCGATGGCGGCTTAGCGGTTACAAATTCCGAAACTCTTAAAAACAGAATGGTGGCATTAAGAAACCATGGCGGCGCTGTTCGTTATTATCATGATGAAATCGGCGTAAATTCAAGACTGGATGAAATTCAAGCGGCAATTTTAAGGGTGAAATTAAATTATATTAACGATTGGAACAAGGCAAGAAGGGCGCATGCGGCGTTTTATAACGAGCTTTTTAAAGACTGCAAAGATATTGAAACACCGAAAGAAATTGATGATATTTATGCGGTTTATCACCAGTATACAGTTAAGGTGCCAAATAGGGATGAAGTTCATAAAATGCTTCAGGAAAACGGTATCGGTGCCATGATTTATTACCCTGTGCCTTTGCATTTACAAAAAGTACACGCACATTTGAATTTAAAAGAAGGTTTATTGCCGCATACGGAAAAAGATACAAAAATGGTATTATCACTTCCGATGTTTGCTGAAATAACTGAAGAAGAACAGAGAACCGTTGCAAAGACATTGATTGAATGTGTTGAAAAATGCAAGACAACAGCAGCAGTGTAAAAATATACTGCGGTTGATTAAAACTAAGATTAAATAAAAGCCTTGAAATAATTCAGGGCTTTTTTAAATTAATATTTTACTAATCTTCAAACGATAGACCTGAAAATTTAAACTTACCCTATATCCCACTTTCCGCAGGTGCCGCCCCAGCGGGCGATGAGGTTTCCTTTAACATCTGAAATTTTATGTTCTTTTCCTGCGGGCAAGGGTTCAATATCACCTTCAACAATTGAAATAACTTCGCAATTGTTTGAACAGCCGTTGCAGGTGCAGGTAACGGAATTAAAGTGCATATCTTTTGTCTGCCAGCCTTTGAATTTTGTTTCGGCATTTGTATACTGATGGTGTTCCATAGCAAGGAACGCCGCACCTATTGCACCCATTGTCTGGTGGTTTGGCGGAACAACAATTTCGCAGCCTAAAGCATCCTGGAATGCTTTTACCATACCTTTATTCGTTGCAACACCGCCCTGGAATGTGATTATAGGCAGTAATTCTTTACCAAGTGCAAGGTTTGATAAATAATTACGGACTAAAGCCTGACAAAGCCCGTATAATAAATCTTCTACAGGATACCCTAATTGCTGTTTGTGGATTAAATCAGATTCCGCAAAAACGCCGCAGCGCCCTGCAATTCTTGCAGGTGAAGATGATTGAAGCGCGATTGTGCCGAAATCTTCAATTTTAACGTTTAATCTGCCTGCCTGCTGGTCTAAGAAGCTTCCTGTTCCTGCCGCACAAACGGTATTCATTGCAAAGTCAGTCACGATACCGTCTCTTAAAATTATAATTTTGCTGTCCTGTCCGCCGATTTCTAAAATCGTTTGAACACCGGGGACAATAATTGAAGCCGCAACGGCATGAGCTGTGATTTCGTTTTTAATAACATCGGCACCAACAAGCGCTCCTGCAAGGTTTCTGCCGGAGCCTGTAGTACCTACCTGACAAACTTCATAATCGTTTGTTGATTTTTTAAGAAGCTCCGCCAGACCGTTTTGAACAGCTTTTACAGGCTGCCCTGCGGTTCTTAGCATATAGCTGTCTACATATTTTCCGTTTTCATCCACTACTGCAAGCTTTGTTGTAACAGAGCCTACATCTATTCCTAAATAAACTTTCATAATAAGTTTATTTTAGTATAAACAAAAACTAATGTACAATGTATTAAAAAAGCTCTATTTGCAGGGCTTTTGAAGATTTAAAAATTTTTGCAGTATATTTCAAAATAATCAACGGGGTGCAGGCATGAAGGACAGTGCTCCGGCGCTTCTTTGCCATAATAGTGATAACCGCAGTTTGAGCATTTCCAGATTACTTCTTTATCGCGTTTAAACACTCTGTCTTTTTTAATATTTTCAATTAAGGCTCTGTATCTTGCTTCATGCACTTTTTCAACCTCTGTGGTTTCTAAAAAACATTCTGCAATTTTGGCAAAACCCTCTTCTTTTGCTATTTTTGCAAAATTAGGATAGAGGATTGTATTTTCCTCTTTTTCGCCTTCTGCCGCAAATTCAAGATTATCAAGCGTTTTGTCGGACAAACCCGTAGGATATGCTATGTTTTTAATTTCCGTCGGGATATTCTCTTCACCAAGAAACTTAAAAAATCTTTTAGCATGAGCTTTTTCATTTTCTGCGGTTTCTAAAAAAATATTTGAAATTTGGACATAGCCTTCTTCCTTTGCAGCTTTTGAATAATAGGTGTATCTCATTCTGCCCATTGATTCTCCTGCAAATGCTTTAAGAAGATTTTCTCTTGTTTGTGTATTTTGTAAAGATTTTGTCATATTTCCCCCTTTTTTATAAGGGTAAACTTTAAAGTTTTTAAAACAATTGCCGATAGTATAAATACAGTGTGGCAATTTTAACATTCGAAGGAAGACAACCAAAGATGGCAATTAACAGTATAGGCGGCGTATCGGAACCGCAAAATACGCAGAATATAAATGCGGCGGAAGAAACTCAAAGCAGGAGTGTAACTTATACTGCAAACGGTGTCACAAAAACTGTAGAAGCCGGTGAAGATGAACTTCAAGAGCTTCAAATTGAAGATGAAGAAAGCAATGAAGAAAAAATTTACAACAGCAAAGCGGAAGATTGTCAAAAACAGCTTGATCAATTATATGACCAGCTTAAACAATTAAAATTGCAGCTGTATACAGCAAATCAGCAGATAGCAACCTGCGAAGACATTGCAAGTGCAGAGTCTCAGATAGATTCAATAAATCAAAGTATAAATAAAGTTTATGACAATATTAACAGCCTCTTGCTTACAATGATGTCATATGAATCCGAGCTTGAAGCTTCTACTATGGATTTTGTAAACAGCGGCGGCACAAGCGCTGATGCAAGCAAATTTACATTCAGAGAAGGAGCAACGGAAGAAGGTAAAAATGTTGTGGCAACTGCCATGAAATATGATGATAAATCCGCAAGTGAAATGCAAAGTATTATGCAGGGAGCAGGATATAAATACCACGAAGGAGCCTGGTGTGCCGATTTTGCAACTTTTGCACTGGGTCAGGCTTACGGCGGTATGGATAAAATACCGGGTAACTTTGCAAGCACTTGTCCGAATACTGCTTATTGCCCGAGCATAGTAGAATGGGCAAACGGTAACGGAAGCTGGACTACAGACCCGAATACGCTTCAACCCGGTGATTTGGTTCTCTTTGATTGGGACGGCGACGGCACATCGGACCATGTCGGCATATTTGTTTCAGTAAACAGTGACGGTACAATTAATACGGTTGAAGGCAATACATCAGGAGCTGCAGGCGGAAGCTGCGTTGAAACCAAAATAAGAAGCCCGCAAACCATTAAAGGTTATTCAAGAATAAGCGGACTTTCATAAAAAAGTAAAGGAAAAACTAATGGTAAACGGAATTACTCCACAAAGTTCAAATCATTATATAGCATCTTCAACAGGCATACCTGTGTCTGTCAGTGAAAATACAACTACAGCAGGCACATCCGGAGCAGCAGCGGAGGATGAGCTTCAGGATGTTGAATTTAACGATGTTGAAGGTATCGGCAAAACCGAGGAAGAGCAGGCAATTGAAGATGTAAACAATCAGCTTGCAAAAGCGGAAAAACAGTATGCCGATAAAATAGAACAATGTAATAAGCAAATAGAGAAAATGCAAGAACAGCTTGATAAGCTTGATATACAAAGACGCAACCTGACACAGCAGCTTTTTGCGGGATCCGATACTTCATCGATTATGTCCGGACTGCAGCAGCTAAACAGTCAAAAAAGCCAGATAATTAACAACATAACTTCAATTTTGTTTAATATCAGCGAATTTGAAACCGCTCTTGAAGAAAGCAAGATAAATGCACAGGAATCCATTGATAAAATAAACGATGTTATAACCCAAAAAGAATCAATGACAAAAATCCAAACAGCACTTGAAGGTACATCGGGCGAAATTAAACCCGGTATGGAAATGGGTGATATTGTTGCAACGCTGGGCAGCCAGTTTATTGATGTAATAAACAGTGATGCGGAAGGCAATGCTGCATTTTCAAACGGCGTTTCGCAGCACTGGTGCGCTGATTTTGTAACTTCAATAGTTAAAATGGCATGTGAAGCCACAGGCACAAGTATCCCGAGCGGATTTGGCTCTTCTTCCGTTTCAGGCTTAAAATCATGGGGTGAATCAAACGGCTCTTTTGTTCAAACGGCAGGAAAAGGCAATAAAGCAAGCATAATATCAAGCACAATAAAACCGGGTGACATTATGATACAAAAAGAAAACAACTCTTCGCACACCGGCATTGTTACAAAAGTATACCCTGACGGCAGTTTTGACACGGTTGAGGGCAATTCAAGCGACGCTGTTAAGGGCAGACACTACAGTGCAAACAGTGACAAATTAACGGGTTTTATCAGTATGAAATGGTGGCTTCAAATGTATTTGATTCCGTAATAATTAAATCACACGGTTTATCAAATTCATCACATGGCACTAATTTAATTAAAAAGTTTTCGGGCAAAATGATAATCTTTTTTGCCCTTAAATTTTTGTTACAAAAAAACCTGTCATAATAGCCTTTGCCATACCCTATTCTGTTGCAATTTTTATCCGCACAAAGAGCCGGTGTTATTATTAAATCCAGAATGCTTAAATCTTTGATAGGAGAGGTTTCAGGCTCATAAATGCCGTATTTATTTAAAGAGAGCTTGTCGCCGCTTTTATACGGACATACTTTAATATCATCGCCGCAGCAAACGGGAAGATAAAAATTTTTATTTGATGAGTTTTCCCCGTTCATAATACTTAAAGGGTTTAATTCAGATCCTTTAGGATAAAAAAGAAGTATGTTTTTTGCTTCAATAAAATATTTATTTTCAAATATTCTTTCTGAAATTATACGGGAAATTTCGCGAATCTTTCCTTCTTTAAAGAGTTCATCGCGCTTTTTTTTATAAATATTCCTTAAAATTTCCTTATTCATGGTTAAATTTTACGGGCACAGTTGCATAAATATTTTTAAACTTTTCAAAAGTATTTAAAACGCTTCCTTTTTTGCCCGTGCGGGTTTTATTCCCATAATCCTCAGTTTCTTCAGGCTTTTGAGGCATATTATAAGAATACAAATACTTCATTAAATCTTCGCTATACATAAAAAACCTATCCGTTGAAACTTCCGTTCTATATTTTAAAAAAGCATTTTTAAATTCTTAAATTGCCTGCAAATACATATAATTTACAAAACTTAATAAAGTTATCCCGGAGGCCAATTCAAAGGGCGGCCTGAAATAATATGCAAATGTACGTGGAAAACTTCCTGTCCTGCACCTTTCCCAGTATTTATAACGGTTCTAAAATCCTTGATATTGAGTTTTTTGGTTACTTCTTTTACACCTGATAATAATTCCGCCATTAAGTTTTTATCTTCAAGCTCATTTAAACTTTCAACATGTTTTTTTGGAATAACAAGAATATGCACCGGTGCACAAGGGTTTATATCATTAAATGCAACAATATTTTCATTTTCAAAAACCAAATTTGAAGGAATTTCTTTGTTTGCAATTTTACAAAAAATACAATCTGCCATTATATCTCCTCAATCTTTAGTTTATCCTAGCATATTATAAATTCTTTTTGTGTAAATTTTTAAGATATATGTATAATATTGTTATGATAAAAAGATTACTGCTTTGTTCAATATTATCCGTAAATTTAATAATTCAGCCCATAGCTGCGGCTGAATCCATAAAAGGCGGAATTGAACAGACCGATATAAAAGATAATATAAATAAAGAATATTTCACGGGCGAAGTAGATGTTTTAGATAAGCATGACACAATAAAAATGACCGTATCGCAGGTATTAAACGGAAAATATACGGAAATCGGGGATGAATTTTTCGCTGAAATCACAGAGGATGTGCTTGGCGGAAAACATAACAAAGGCGTAATTGTTCCGAAAGGCAGTATTATCCACGGTGTTGTAACAACCGTTGAAGATCCGAAAAATTTAGGAAGAAACGGGTATATAGTAACGGTTTTTGACTACCTCGTAACACCTGACGGCAGACAAATACCCATTCAGGCAAGTCTTTCAACAAAAGAAAATGTGGCCAAAGGCACTGCTAAAAATGTTGTAAAACATGTCGGCGTGACAGCTGCGGGCGGAGTTGTAGGCGGACTTTTTGCAATGAATCTTCTGGGGCTTGAAGCAGCTATTGCATCAAACGGTATGACCCTTGCGGGGGGTGCTGCCGTAGGCGGAGCCGTGGGGCTTGTATCATCGATGATGGCAAAAGGAAAAAATGTTAATATAAAACCCGGAGATGAGCTTAAAATAAAAATGGTGACTGACCTTGAAATTCCCGTTATGTCAAGAGAGGCATTTAAGGAAGAAGATATTTTATATGAAGGGCTTAATGTTGCCATAAATAAAGTAGGGTTTGAAAAAGACCCCTTTGGAGAAGAAGACATAATAACGCTTGACGTTAAAATAAGCAATATGTCCGATAAAATGTTTTACGCTTTTGATATTGCCTTGATGAATGAAATTAAAAACGTATTTTACCCTTCACCTTTCGGGGATACATCCTTGTGGTTTAAAAAAATAGAACCCGGAGATGTTGTTTTGGGAAAACTTTCTTTCACAATAAGTAATAAAAAATATAAACACTGGCTTGTTTTTTATGACAGAGCCACAAGAAAACCTGTCGCAAAATATTCAATAGATAACATTATTGTTGATAATAAAGCCAAAAACAAAAAGAAAAATAAGAAAGCCTAAAATAAAACGCAGGCAATAATTTCACATTTCGTGTTTTTATATAAATATAGAGCAGACAGGAATTTTTATAAAGTGACATCTTTGAATGGCAATTTTATAAACCACGAACCGCCAAAAAGCGATTTGCTTCAAAAATATTTGATGCAAAAAAATTATTCTGCGGCGCAAAATACTCCTGCAAACAACATACAAACTGCCGCTAAAATAACGGCACCCGCACCATCAATTGCTAATTCACCCGAAAAAGATACTTTTGAAAATAAGAAAAATACATCAAAAAATGCAAAAATTGCAGCCGCTTCGCTAAGCGGTGTTATGGTGCTTACAGGGGCAGCGCTTTTAGGAAAAACAAATGCCGGAAGAAAACTTGTAAAACAGGCAGGAATACTTGTTTCTACAGGATATGAGAAGGTCTTGCAAAAATTAAGGACTTCCGTAGGCAGTGAAAAATTTGATAATTCGATTAGAAAATTCTATAATTTCCGCGATAATAAATTAACAAAATTAAACGCACTTCCTGAAAACCTTGTAAACGGAAAAGATGTATTCTCAAGAAATGCGGCAGATTTTGTAACCGGAAGAAAAATCGACATGTCTAAATTATCCGGTACAAAGAAAAAAGCTGCGGAAATATATAAAGCTACGGTAGGTAAGGTTTTAAGCTGGTTCCATTTACTGGATAAACATGCTACAAAACTTTATGAAAATGAAAGTATAAAAGGCGGAATCACAAAACATACAAAAGCCTCAGCAAAATATAAAGAATATTCAACTTCCACGCTTGAAGAAATCAAAAAAGTATTAAATGCAAATCCCGATAAGAAATTTAAAATAGGCGGCGGCGAAAAATCAGGAAAGGAAATTCTTGAATCGGTTGAAACACTGTTTGATTCCACGGGTAAGGCTGTTGCGGATTTAACATCAGAAACCAATGTTCGCAGCAGAATAAATAATTACAACAACATGCTTAAAGGAGTGGATAAAGACGGCAAGAAAGTTGCAGACAGCCTGACGGAAAAAGCAACCGGCGGCTTTATGGAAAAAATTAAAGGCAAAAAATATAAGGATTTATTAACGGAACCTGTTGCAGGAAAAATTCTCGAAGGGGATAAAACAAAATACGCAGCGGATATAAAATCAAAAGCAGACAGTATAACACGCACCGCAAGTTCTGTTATAGAAGAAAGCGCCGATGACATTTTAAATTTAAGAAAAGTACTCGGAACAGCAGATATTGATACATATACGGAACTTGATAAAACAATAAGAACATTTGACAAATACAAAAAAGCGGTATTTGACGGTGCAGCACCTTCCGCCGTTGCAAAAGAAGAAATATGTTCAAGGCTCGATAAACTTGTTGAACAAATTTCAAAAACAAATAATCCGAACGGCGCAGAAGCTGTAAAAACCTTGAACGGTATTAAGCAATCACTTACAGGTACAATAAAAGGCGGCGCAACGGAAGAAATTCTAGATATTGCAAAACAGGTGCTTGAACCCGATGTATACAATAAAGTAGTGCTGCCAAAATATAAAACATTCCATAAGAGCCTAAGGGGTGCATATAACAATGAAGCTGTTGATGTATTAAACAAACTCAGAGATATAAACTGCGGCTCCGCACCTACCGACTTTATGACGGTAATCGGCTCTACCGCTCTTTTTGGAGTATATGCAGCACAGGCAGAAAATAATGATGAGCGTGTAAGCGTAACCCTTACAACCGGAATTCCGCTTCTATCAACAGTGAGCACAAACCTTCTTTGTGCCATGAAGAGTATAAGCGGCGGCAAAGCAATGGCTGTATCGCTTGCAATAGGCGCCGTGACTAAAAAAGTTTGCGACGGGATAAATAAAGTATTCAGAAAATCAAAAGGTCTTGATGAAAACGCTCAGCCGTCTATTGTAACAATAGATGATTATATTCCGTATAAAAATAAGTTCGGGGAAATATTTATGATTCCCGCAGGAGCCGATGTAAATATGTACGGCGAAAATTTACAGCCCGTAAATAATTTTAATGCGCAGACGCGGGCATAATAAATAAGACAAGGGAAGACAGATAGATTAAAACACCCCTTAAGGCAAGGGGTGTTTTTAATAATCAATTTATTTTCAATTATTCTTCAATTTGAATAACAGAAACAGGGCAAGATTCAGCTGCTTCTTTAACACAGTCTTCATTGCCTGCGATATTTGCTTCAACAACGGTTGCAACATCTTCTACTTTGAATACATCAGCACAGAAAGATTCGCAAGCGCCGCAAGCTATACAACCTTCTTCGATTCTAACTTTCATTTGAAATAACTCCTTAATTTATTTAGTAAAAACATTTTGTCTTTAATTGAAATTATACTAGAAAAGAACTTGAAAAAGCAAGATGCTTTTTTCATTATGCACTTTACAGATTTTTTATATCTTTTGTGGTATCTAGAAGTTTTGCGAGGGTTTTGGCATCCCCTTTTAATTTAAAATATTCGGCAAATTTAGGAGTGGTTTTAAGATTATATGAACGTCCGTTTTTATCCTTTGTTCTTGATATAAAGCCTTTTTCAAGGAGTTCTGTCACATGTTCATATGCATTCGACCTTAATTCTTTAAGATATGATTGTCTTATAGGTTCTTTCAGAGCAATAATTAAAAGAGTTTTTGCAACAGCAGGCTTAATATCAACGGGGCAAAGCTTTTCTACTATATCAAGGTGTTCCGCTTTAACCTGAATAATATAACCATCCTCGTCATCTATTTCAAGAGCGCCGTCGCGGGAAGAATAATCAAACATTAAATCAAGAAGTGCATTTTCAACCTCTTCTTCAGGAATGCCGAGCAGTTCGGAAATTTCAACAGGCTGCATGGCACGCGCCGTTATAAATAAAACCGCTTCAACCTTAGCTTTAAGATTATTTGTTTCTTCTTCCGGGGGTATATTTTCATTAAGCATATTTTCTTTATCAGCAGGCATCTTCGAGTTCCTCATCCGCTAACATTGCTTTATTTTGTTCAAGTTTTTTATTTAAAGTTTTAACACTTTGAGGTACAGAGGTTTGCATATTAAGTTTTTCTGTGGAATTTTTTGAGGGAAGTTTTACAAACAATTCACCGTAAAATTCTTTTTGATAAATTTCAAATTTCCCGTATGAAACAAGGTATAAAATCGCAATATATGCCGCAGTTTTAGAAAACCCCAGAAGTGTTAATTCGGTTATTTCAATCATCTCTACATTTTCAAGAATTTTATAGAGATTCTGTTCCATTTTATTAACAAGGCCTTCAATATATTCATCCTGAGTCATATCAAGGATATCGCTTGTCGTCATTTTTGAATATTTACGGTTTATTTTTGCTTTATGATTATCAAGGGCATTTTTTAATTCTCTTTTCTTTTCCAATTGTTCGTAAAATTCAAGATGACGGATTAAATCTTTTAAGGTAACACCCCTGCTCCTGTTTAATTTTGTGCTTGTTCTTCTTTGTAATACTTCATCAAAAGAAATAACGTTTGATGAAGGTAATTGAAGCTGCTCGCCCTCGTATCCGCCTAAATCATCATAATCATCGAATTCATCAAATTCAGGATCCGGTTCAAAATCTTTAAGACTTATCCCCGCAAGCACTTTGGATTTTAAATTTACAAGCGCTGCTGTCGGTACAAAAGTTCTCCCGATAAGCTTTAAGTTTTCATTCTGATTAAATTCTTTTAATTTTTTCATATACTCATCATACACTTTTACAACATCGATATTCCAGGGGTCGATTTTGCCTGTTTTTGCCATATCCACAATGATTTCAATTGCATCAAAAGGGTTGCTTGCCGCATTTGAAACAGATTCCACCATTTCATATTCATAATTTGATTCAATCCCTATTTTTTGATTGAATTCATTTTTATTCCCATTATTATAAAATTTTACGGAATTATTCATTTTCCTCTTTCTCTTATTTGTTTGTCATCCCTGAAACCATTGTACGGCCTCTATTTTGGGTAACTCCGATTACTCTTTGCGCGGTATCGTTCATCTGTGATCTCTGGCTTATTACAATAAACTGGGTGTGGTCCGATTGACCGTCTATCATCTTTGCAATACGTTCTACGTTAAAACCGTCAAGTGCCGCATCCACCTCATCCAGTGCATAGAAGGGTGCAGGCATATGTCTTTGTACCGCAAACACAAGGGATAGCGCCATAAGGGTTTTTTCGCCGCCGCTCATGCCTGCAAGCTTTTGTTTTTCTTTATTTTTCTGGTTTCCTTCAACGGTTAAACCGCCAAGGAAAGGATTTTCAGGATTTTCTAAGATTAGTTCGCCAAAACCGTCCGTAAGTTCCGTAAAAATGGCTTTAAAATGTTTGTTTACGGAATTAAATGTCTCTAAGAACGTTTCTTTTTTAAGGTTTTCATACCCCATCATTCTGCTTTTAATTTCATTTTTCTCATTTTCAAGGGTTTCAATTTTGGCATTTAATTCTTTTTGCCTGTTTAAAACAACATCATAATCTTCAATCGCCCTCATATTAACAAGCCCTAAATCATCCATTTTCTTTTGCAGTTTCTGGATTTTTGAAGTTATTTCATCGATTGAAATTTCCGTCGGGGTTAAATCATCGGTTTTAATGCCTTTTTCTTTTAATTCTTCAACAACGGCTTCAAGCTGGGGTTCATATTCACTGCGTCTTGCTTTGGCGCCTTCAATGGCTTCTTGAATACGTTCTATTTCATTTTCCAAGATATTTTTAGCTTTTTCGGCTTCAATCATCTCATCTTGAATTTTCTGCCTGATATTTTGTAATTCAACAAGATTTTTACCAAGCTCTATTACCTCTTTTTCAAGCTCGACAAGCACTTTTTGAATTTCCGCTATTTCAAGCTCCATTTTGCTTTTATCTTCATTAAGCATAACGTTATCGGAGGTCATTTTTTTGATATCGTTTTCTTTTAATTCAATCATCTGGCGGGCAAAATTGATTGTATAGTTTTCTTTTGAAATCTCATTTTCAACATTTAAAATCTTCTTTTCAATTTCCTTAATCTCATTTTCAATACCCTGCGTCATCTCCTGAAGTTTCTTTAATTCGCCTTCATCAATAAATTTTTCAACTTCAGCAACTTCTGTTTGAATATTTGTTATATTCTCTGAAATTTCAATATGTTTTTGCTCAATTTTATCAAGCAGGGTTTCTGTTTTTTTGATTTCGGGAGCAAGTTCGTTTACTCTTTTTAATTTTTCTTCAATAACGGTTTCAAAATCTTTATGGGCTTTTAAAATTTGAGAATATTCATATTTTGCAGCCTGAAGCGAATTAAGCGCATTATTGTGATTTGCCCTTAATTCTTCGGATTTTAATTCAAGATTTTTTAATTTCTCGCTGCGGGATTGATAAGCCTCCTGCAATTCTTTATAACGTTCTTTATAATTATTTAATTCTCTGTCATCGGCTTTGCCGAAGGCAGGAGAATTTTTCTTCTTTTCACCGCCTGTTATAGCGCCTGATTTTTCGAAAATTTCCCCATCAAGTGTGATAATTCTGTATTTGCCCATTAATTTTTTAGCCGTGCGCATATTATCAACAACAAGTGTATCTGAAAGGGCAAAGAAGAATGCTTTAATATACTTATCATCAAAATCAAGAAGATTTATTGCAAAATCTATAACCCCGTCCAGTTTCGGCAGGGGAAGATTATTCGGCACAGGCTTTAATTTATTCAAAGGCAGACAGGTAGCTCTGCCCCGTCCCTGCGCTTTCAGCATATCAAGAGCACGGGTGGCAACATTTTCATCTTCAACGATTATAAACCTTCCGCGCCCGCCCAATGCCTCATTTATAGCGGTTGCATATTCGCTGTCCACATCCGCAAGCTGGCTCAAAGGAGCATGTACCCCTTCTATCTTTGCCTGCATAATGGTTTCCACCCCTTCACCGAGGCCGTATGTTTTATATGCCTGTTTATTTGCTTCAAGCTGGGCTATTTTTTTATTTGCAAGCTGAATGGAATAAGCGTCATCCTGCAATTGGGTTCTTGTTTTATCAATATCGGATAATACGGCCTTATGAGCCATTTTGATATCATCGAGTTCTTTGGTTAAAAGCTCAACCTGAGAAGATAATTTATCCGAATTTTCATCAAAATTTTTGTTTCTTTTTTCAAGTTCTTCAATAGCTTTATTTGTTGAATCCAGCTCATCTTTAAGGTTTTTCAGCTTGGCTTCGTTCGGGTATTTTTCATCTTTAATTAAATTATTTTCTTCATCCCGAAGGGTATCAAGCTCTTTTCTTAATGAATTTCTCTTTTCGATATAACTGTTTGCAGCTTCGTTTGCACCGGTCATGTCGGTTAAAATTTGGTTTCTTTCAGTTTGTTTTATTTCAAGAGCTTTATTTAATTCAAGCTTTGCTTTTTCTTTATTTTCAATGCTTGCATTACCCTGTTCAATATCTTCCGTATGCCCTTTTATTGCATTTTGTGCGGCAAGAACGGTTTTATTATTTGAAACTATCTGTTTTTCCGTGTAAAGAATTGAATCTTTTTTTCTTTGGATTTCACTTTTCTTCTCTTCGACGAGTTTTTTTACTTCAAGCTGCTTATCTTCACCCTGGGCGCGTACTTTAGCGCAAATTTCATCATATTCCGTTTTCTTTTGATTGATTTCGGTTTGCTTATTTTCTATTTCAATTTCCTGTTTTTTCTTTTCTTTCTGGCACCTTAGGATATTTTCATGCGCCATTTCTAAGATTTTTTTGAAATCAAAATATTTAACCGTTGTAATCTGCCCTTCAAGTTCGCTTTTCTGCGCTTTAATTTCCTGATATTTAAGAGCAACTTCTCTTTCTTCCTTTAATTTTTCAAGAGTTTCATCAAGCCCCGCCATAACAAGCATTGAGTCTTTTACTCTGTTTTCAACAATTTCAAGCTCGCCTGTTGCGGTTTCGATTTTTCTGTCAAAATCGGCAGTGCCTGCAACTTCATCTATAAATTTTCTTTTTTCTAATGAGGAGCATTTAACAAGGCTTAAAACATCCCCCTGCATAATAACATTGTAGCTGTTCGGGGTAATTGAGTATTTTTCAAGCTCTGAATGTATTTGGGTTAAAGTTACGGTTTTATCATTCATGGAATATGTGCTTGCATATCCCGAGGGGGTTTTCCTTATCTTTCTTGCAAAGGAAAGTTCCGTTCCTATATCATCATCCAAATCAAATACTACTTTTACACTGGCTTCATTTCTGCTGTTATGGGTTGTAATTAAATCGGCAACGCCGCCTTCAGACCTTAGCGCGCGGGAGCTTGATAAACCTAAAGTAAAGAGAATGCTGTCAATAATATTGCTTTTTCCTGAGCCGTTTATGCCTGCAATCGCAGTAAAGCCCGAAAAAAACGGGATTTCGGTCTTGTTTGCGAAAGATTTAAAATTATCGATTTCTAATCGTTTTATGTGCATTTAATACTCAATACTTTAAATTTTGTGATAAGCCCAGTTATTAATATTACACAACAAACAGCGAAAGTATGTCAAATTTTGTAACAGTATATTATGGGTTTTTTAATAAAAATTGTTTGTAGACATTTTCTTCCAAAATGCCGTATTCTTCCTGCAATTTTTTAAACCTGTTTTCGGTAAGTTTTATAAGCGGTAAAAGGCGGGAGGAATTTTCATTATTGGAGATATCATCTTCCGGAATGGTATGAATGCATTGTATTAAGCTTTTTACTTCATAAATTGACAAACCGACTTCATCTATAATTTCAGCAACAGATTTCATAAAATACCTCATATTATTATAATATATTAGAATAAAATCAATAATATAATATTAACTTATCATTGTCAAGAATATATAATCTTATTATGGATGAGAAGAAACTTTTAAAGAATTTTGGGTTTAATTTTAAAGTTGCCCGTATGAAAATGGGGCTTACGCAGGATAATATTGTTGAAATGACAGATTTAAGTAATTCTTATTTAAGCAATATTGAAAACGGCAAAAACAATCCTTCTTTAACATATGCCGTAAAATTATCACAAATTGTAAATAAAACCATTGAAGAATTAATTTCGGATATTTAACCGCTATCTTGTAAGTTTTTGTGCTCTTTGAACGGGCCAGAATACAAAAACCGCGCGGCCTATTATGCGGTTTTGAGGCAAAAATCCCCAAAAACGGCTGTCCTGACTGTTTCCTCTGTTGTCACCCATCATAAAATAATTATTTTCAGGTACAATAAAAGGTCCGCAATACATATCATCACGGCAGGGCATCCAATCTGTCTGCGACAATATATAAGGTTCATTCAATTTTTCATCATTTATGTAAACAAAATACCCTTCATCTTCAACCTTGATTTCAAGCTTATCTCCGGGCATCCCCACTATTCTTTTAATAAATGCAACATCCTTGCACAATATGCCTGTAAGCCTTGAAATTATGGAGAAAAAATCCTTCCTCAGGGGTTCATCAGGCGGATAAAATACGAGAATATCCCCTCTTTGCGGAGCTCTAACGGGTTTTGAAAGTTTTTCCACAAAAAGCCTGTCCCCTTCAATTAAAGTGGGGTGCATGGAGCCTGAGGGTATCCATCTTAATTCGCCTATAAAAAAGCGGATAACAACCACGGCAATCAATACAAATAAAATTGTATCAAGCGTTTCCTTTATTGCTGACGGGATTTTTTTTAATATTTCTTTAGTGTCTATTTTCATTCATTTCCTTCAATTTTAAAAACGTTTGCAAGTTTTATAAAAAATTCGGTATTGTAAATATTTTTTAGCTGTTCTATGCTGTTTTGCGCCTTTTTCAGAGTGTTGTTCAAATAATTGTTTGAAAATTCAAGCGCTTCTTTGTAAAATTTCTGCTCTTTATTTAAGTTCATAATATCACAAAGATAATTCCGCTCAATCATATAAAGGGTGCAAATAGTGTATATACCGTTTTTGATATCCGAACTTGCTTTATCATTCGGTTTCAAAGGATTTTCAAAATCAGATTTAAAATTTAAAATATCATCATAAATTTGAAACCCTAAAGAAAAATTTAAAATATAATCAAGAATCGCATTTTGATATGAATTTTCAACAGTCTGCTTTTCATTAATCAAATGCAGGGCGGATTTTGCACCTGCTAAAAAAAGTGATGAGGTTTTATCTTTAGATTTTTGAATGTATTCTTCCATTTTTGGAGGTTTTCCGCGGTCAAAAAACTGATTAATTTCACCCTTGCATATATTTAAAGTATTTTCTGAAAAATAGGAAAATACCTGCGCCGAACCGATTTCAGAAAGCAGTTTTAAAGATAAAGAAAGAAGATAATCCCCCAGAATGACGGCTATTTTTGAATTATATTTAAAATTAAACGCAGGAAGGCTTCTTCTCACTTTCGCTTCATCAATTATATCATCATGCACAAGGGTGGCGCTATGAAGGAGCTCAAGCGCTGCGGCAAGTTTTATAAGTTTATTTTCCTTATCTTCAAAATTCAATAAATCCTTAATCATAAAAATGGCCAGAGGTCTGAGCCTTTTTGATTTATTAAAAAGAAAATTTAAAACTTCTTTTTGAAATTCGGCATTTAAGCACAGGGGACTCATAATCCCCTGACCTTCAACATTTGAAAACTCTTCTAAAAAAAGAGATTTCATCTCATTTTCCATAAGGGTTAAATCCTTATTAAAACAATCCGAAATCTCTTTAAAAAGCTTTTTATTCATTTAATGTGCCAAAATTAAACTATATTGCAAATTTACCGTTTTCGTAAATAAGTTTGTCATCGGCAAATATTTTTGAATTTTCCTTCATATTCTTAATAATATCCCAGTGAAGCCCTGATTCATTCTTTCCGCCTGTTTCAGGGTAGCTTGCACCGAGTGCCATATGGATTGAACCGCCGATTTTTTCATCAAAAAGAATATTGCCGGTTACATCTTTTACTCTATCATTTGTACCGATGGCAATTTCGCCTACAAATCTGCTGCCTTCATCCATATCAAGCATTGAAAGCAAGAATTCTTCGCCTTTTTCGGCTTTTGCATCAATTACTTTACCACCTTCAAGCTTGAGCCAAATTTTATGAGATTCATTACCTCTGTAAATTGCAGGAAAATCAAAATAAATTTCACCTGTGGCGGAATCTTCAACGGGAGATGTGAATATTTCACCGTCGGGGAAATTATTTAACCCGGCGCAGCTTACCCATTTTCTGCCTTCAACAGAGAATGTGATATCGGTTTTTTCGCCGATTATATGTAATTTTTTGGTGCCGTTTAAAAGATTTACAATTCTATCCTGTTCTTTACCTATATCTTTCCATTTTGCAATAGGATTGTCTAAATCAAGATAGCAGGAATTTATAATAAATTCCGTATACTCATCCAGCGACATTTTTGCTTCCTGCGCAAGAGCATTGGTCGGAAAATCCGCTATTACCCAGTTTAATTTGCCTTCTGCCGCGCGGTTCAGCATTAAAGTTGATAATTCACGCGTAGCTGATGATCTTTTTGCCATTTTGGCAGAATTTGCACGCGCCATATTTTTAACGTTTAAAGGCGCGCCTATTGAAATTAATTTATCAACTTTTTCATATTCAAGTTTTGTAACAGGGTCAATATATTCAAGCTGTTCATCACTTGCATATTTTATAAAAGTTTCGGTTAATCCCTCCATAGAACATCTTACTATAGGATGAGCGCCCTTTTGTATCACCTGTTTATAAACTTCTTTTACAAGAGGGAGACAAAGCTGGCTTTCTGCTCTGATTAAAACCAAATCACCTTTTTGAACATTTGTTGAATACTCAACAAGGATATTTGCATATTTTTCAAAAATACTCATTCTTTGCATTTTATCTCCTTTATGCCTCCGCATCATCATTATTCATATATGCATCTTTATTTGATTTTATGCAAACTCCTCTTTTTGAAGTCTTTATAAATTCAACAAGTTTATTTACATACTCATTTTTTTCAACTTCTTTTTCAATAACTTCAAGCGCCATTGTGGTATTATACTCAGGATTTTTCAATATTCTGATAGCCTTATGAATAGCGTCTCTTGAAGGCTTATCAACCCCTCTGCGCCTTAAGCCGATAGCGTTTATATCTCTTACCAGAGGAGGAATGCCTTCTGATTTCGAATAGGGCAGAATATCCTGTCTTGTAGCGGAAGCGCCTGAAACAATTGCCATTTCACCCACTCTTACATTTTGATGGTAAACACTCATTCCGCCAAGCCATGCGCCGAAGCCTACATGGGTATGCCCGCCGATTGTTGCCGCATTTGCCATTATAACTTCATCTTCTAAAACACAATTGTGTGCAACATGCGCGTATGCCATAATTAAGCATTTATTGCCGACTTTTGTAACACCGCCTTCGCCTGAAGCTCTGTTTATCGTTGCAAATTCTCTAATCCAGCAATTTTTACCGATAACAACTTTTGTAGGTTCGCCTTTATAGCCTAAATCCTGCGGTTCTCCGCCGATTGATGCAAAAGGAGAAATTCTCGTTCCTTCGCCGATTTCAGCGTATTCAATGCTTGCATTTGCACCGATTTTAACCCCTTTTTCTATTGTAACCCCTTCACCTATTACAACATTAGGACCTATTTCAACATCAGGCGCAATTTTAGCACTTTCCGCTATAATTGCTGTTTTATGTATTTTATCCAAAGCCGGCATATTTTTCACACTTTCTTTTTAATATTTAAATTTATCTTTATTTCAAGGCAATTGTAATTTCCGCTTCAACACAGAGCTTGCCGTCTACAAAGCCTTTGCCTTCACATTTTGCAACAGGTCCTTTGATTTTTGTCATTCTGGTTTCCATATCAAATCTGTCACCTGGGCGGACTATATTTTTAAATCTAACCCCGTCAATTCCTGCAAATAAAGCAAGTTTTCCTTTATACTGTTCAAGTGTAAGTAAAATCGGAGCTGCAGTCTGTGCCATGGCTTCAATCTGCAAAACACCGGGCATTATAGGGTTACCCGGGAAATGTCCGTTAAAAAACATTTCATTTGCGGTTAAATTTTTATATCCCTTAGAATATTCCCCGGGGATACATTCCGTTATTCTATCCACCAATAAAAACGGATATCTGTGCGGAATCATATTCATAATTTCCATAACATCCATAGAAATCGGTTTAATTATTGTTTCTGACATTTTTTCTCCTCTCCAAAGCCTTTTTTATGGTATATCAAGACTTTAAAAACAATTATTTAAAAGTTTGGCTGCCTCAATGTGAAGGGCATGCCCTGCTTCTTTTACAATTATATTAGCATTCATCTTTAAGGGATTTACGCCCGTTAAATATAAATCTCCGATTATATCAAGAATTTTATGTTTATTGGGTTCATATTTAGAGCGGAGTTCCGTTGTAAAACCGCCGTCATCCGTCATCCCTACGGTGTTTTCAATAGTAACGCCTTTTGATAAACCCATTTTCTGAAATGTTTCAAGGTCTTTTAAATATCCAAAAGTCCTTGCCTCAACTATTTCATTCAAATTCACATCCTGATTCATTTCAATCCACCTGTTGTTTAATTCGGGGTGGTTAAAATTAACGGCATAAGTTATTTTTGTTTCATCTTCAGAAGGCATAATAATTACAGCACTTCTGCCTTTTTGAAAATTAACGGGCGCCTTTAATTTCGGGGTTTCATCAGGTTCACCCTCAAATCCCGCTTCATTAAATTTTTCAACCCATACTTTTGAAGAGCCGTCTAAAATAGGAGTTTCAACCATATCAACGGGAAGATTCTCAAACGCCATCTCAACCCCGTCAAGCCCTGCAACAGCGCATGCTGCCATAAAATGTTCAATAAGCGCAACCTTAAAATTCGCACCTTCTTTAACATTTGCAACAACTACACAATGATCGGCGGAAACTACGTTTGCGGGTTCTGCCTTAATTTTTTTATCACCTTTTGTAAAATAAATTCCCTTAGAATCAGAAGGTTTTATTTCAACCTCAAACTCAACGCCGGACATTAATCCGACCCCTTTAATTTTAAAACTAGATTTTAGCGTCCTCATTTAAAAATTTCTCATAATCTTCTAATAAATGCTGATATTTTTTATATTTTTGAACCATAACTTCGGCTTCGCCGAGGTATTTCATACGTTTTAAGAAATCTTTTCTCGGAACCGCGGGTGCGCCCATAAGAACGGATTTTGCAGGATGTGATTTTGTAACACCTGCTTTTGCAAGAATGATTGAATCGGAACCGATGCTGATATGGTCAGCCAAACCTGCCTGCCCTGCAATAACTACTCTGTCGCCTATTGTACAGCTTCCAGCTATACCTACCTGTGATACTATCATACAGGCTCTGCCTACTTTACAGTTGTGACCTATCATAACAAGGTTATCAATTTTTGTCTGGGCGCCTATTGTTGTATTTTCAATAGTACCTCTGTCTATGGTTGTATTTGCGCCGATTTCAACATCATCTTCAATAACAACGGAACCTAAGGACGGGATTTTGAAAACTTTCTGGTCTTCTTTTCCGCCTTCGATTTTTCCTTCTTTTCTTGCGGCTTCAATATTATCGGGCTTTTCCGTTACAAAACTGAAACCGTCTGCACCAAGGCTCGCACCGTGGTGAATTATACAGTTATTACCAACTTTTACAAAATCACCGATGTTTACACCGGGGTGGAATAAACAATTTTTACCGATATTGGCAAATTTACCGACATAAACATTTGCAAGAAGACGGCATCCGTCGCCGATTTCAGCCCCTCTTGAAATTACAACATTCGGACCTATTGCAACGTCTTTACCGAGTTTAGCTTCGGGGTGAATAACTGCAGAAGGATGAATACCTATTGTAGAATCAGGTTCTTCATAAAATACATTTAAAAGCTTCATCATGGCAAGGCGCGGTCTTTCAACTTCGATTGTTGAAATATGCTCCAAGCTTACACCAAGAGGAACAAGCGCACATTTTGCTTTAGTTTTTCCTAAATTTTCAATCTCTTCTTCCCCGAGGGCAAGAGCAAGAGTGTTTTCATCAGCAAGCAGCGGAGGTGCCACTTTATCAATCTTTACATCGTGTACTTTTGTTAAAATACCGTTAACCAGACCTGATATTTCTTCCTGTGAAAATATTCTAGAAGCCACTTTTAATAATCTCCTCTTATAATCTCTTTGAAGCTTTGTGTAAATCCATTTTATTACAATTATTTCATTTTGTCGATTATTTTAGTTGTAGATTTACCTTCAACAAAATCTATAAATTCAACCCAGCCGTTATTTTTTAAAATAACATCAGCCTCAGGCAGGGTATTTAGCGTATAATCAGCACCTTTTGTGTAGATATTCGGTTTAATTTTGTCCAATAAATCAACGGGGGATTTTTCATCAAATAGAACTACATAATCGACCGAATTTAGAGCGCATAAAACTTCCGCACGGTCATTTTCATTGTTAATAGGGCGGTTTGGACCTTTTATGGATTTTACGGAAGCATCAGAATTTAAGCCTACAATTAAAACATCACCAAATTCTTTACTTTTTTTCAGATACCTTACATGCCCTACATGCAGAATATCAAAACAGCCGTTAGTAGCTACAATTGTTTTGTTCTGGCGTTTTATCTGGCTGCAGAGCTCCTCAATTTTAGACTGTTCAATTACTTTTCCCATTTTTATCTCCCCGTTTTAAAAAATATAGCCGATTTTTAAAAAACCGGCTATAAATAATCATAAAAATTTATTTTTACGCCTTTGATTTACTGTTTTGCAGCAGGTGACATATTCGGAGCACCCTGCTGAACATTACCGCGAAGCGCATTTTGAATATTTTGCGGGTCAAAGCTTTTATCAACATATTCAACTTTCGCTTCAGCTCTTAAACCTGCAAATAATTTTTGAAGCGCTTCAATTTTCTTTTGCTGTTCAAGCATGGTTTGAATTTCATCTTTAACTTTATCAAGAGGTTGCAAGCCTTTTGCAGCTCTGTCTTTTACAATAATAATATGATTTCCGAAATCTGATACCACAACTTCTGAAACAACGCCGGGTTTTAAGCTGAAAGCAGCATCAGCAAAGGGTTTTACCATAGCTTCTTTCGGGAAAAATCCTAAATCTCCGCCTTGAGCAGCTGAAACTTTGTCGTCAGAATATTTTTTAGCAAGTTCAGCGAATTTATCGGGATTTTTAACGGCTTCTTCTCTTACTTTCTTTGCAAGAGCCGTTTTTTCATCCATTTTTGCTTTAACTTTTGTATCAATTTCAGCAGCTGTTAATTTACCGTTTTTATCGGCATCAATTATTTCCTGTTTGATTTTATCAGGATTTGCTTCTATTAAGATATGTGAAGCTTTAACTCTTTCGGGAAGATCAAAAGATGCTTTATTTTTATTGTAAAAATCGCTGATTTCTTTATCCGAAACTTTTGTATCGGCAGTTGCCGCAACAAGTTTATCAATTTTTATTTCATTTTTTAAATCTTCTCTAAGCTGGGTTTCAGATACGCCGTTTTGTTTCAGGATTTCCTGCAATCTCTCTTCTGAACCCAATTTTTCAACGATTTCTTTTCTTTTTGCTTTAATATCATCGTTTGAAACAGCTATATTGTGCTTTTTAATCTGCTGTTCAAGGATTTTTTTAACGATAAGTTCGTTTGTAATTCTATCCTTTGTCATAAGCATTATATAGCCGTTTTCAGATTTTAATTCAGGCGCAAACTGCTTCATTTGCGGGCTGTTCATCTGGGCATTCAATACTTTTTCGTATTCACCTTTTGTGATAGGCTCGCCGTTTACTGTAATAATCGCCGTTCTATCAAGAGTACAGCCTGTAAGCAAACCGATGGAAAGCCCCGCTGCAATCAGAGTTTTAGTTAATTTCATACAATTTCTCCTCTATTTTTGATTGTTTT
>CAJULX010000011.1 GCA_910587245.1 Candidatus Gastranaerophilales bacterium | reverse complement strand
GACGGATGACTCTGGATCATTCAATCGTGGTTCGAATCCATGTCCGGGAGTTTTTAAAATTTATTGCAATTTTGTTTATCTTTATTCTCATCTTTCCCCTGTTTATGCTATCTTTATTTAAAGATGAATGCAGGTGAGTATGAATAGTAATAATGGTTTTCTTTCTAAAATTTACAAGCAATACAGCAGTGTAAATCTTGTTTTAAGGATTATTATCGGGATATTTTTCGGTGTTATTTTTGCGCTTTCTATTCCGAATTTTAAACTCATCAAAATGATTGGAGAACTTTTTATAGGTGCCCTTAAAGGTATTGCCCCAATCCTTGTTTTCGTACTTGTTATAAGTTCGCTTGCGCAAGGGCAAATTAAACATGACGGGCGTTTTAAAGTTGTCATTCTTCTTTATCTTGTTTCAACTTTTCTTGCTGCTTGTGCTGCAGTTATAGCAAGTTTTATGTTTCCTTTAACGCTCACACTTTCCTCCGGCAATACGGAATTTTCATCCGCTCCTGCACATTTAAGTGAGATTTTGGATAATCTCTTAATCAATATAGTTTCAAACCCGATAACTTCTCTCGGTTCGGGAAATTATCTGGGGATACTATTCTGGGCTATTGTTTTTGGCTTTGCAATGAAAACCATGGCATCACCCAATACTAAAAAATTTCTTTCAGATATTGCAAAATGCTCATCAGATGTTGTTTGTAAAATCATAAACTTTGCCCCGTTTGGAATTATGGGTCTTGTATTCGGGGCTGTATCATCCAGTGGTACGGAGATTTTTGCCGAATACGGCAAATTAATTCTTTTGCTTGCTCTTTGCATGTTGTTTGTTTACTTTGTATCAAATCCTGTTATAGTTTCTATAGTAACAAGGCAAAATCCTTATCCTTTGATATTAAAATGCCTTAAAGAAAGCGGAATTACAGCGTTTTTTACAAGAAGCTCCGCTGCTAATATTCCTGTGAATATGGCGCTTTGTGAAAAACTCGGGCTTGATAAAGATATGTACTCTATTTCAATTCCTCTGGGCGCTACAATAAATATGAGCGGTGCGGCGGTTACTATTACTATTATGACACTTGCCGCCGTACATACTTTGGGTATTGATGTAAGTTTTGCAACGGCAATTATCCTTGCTGTTTTGGCTTCATTTGCGGCTTGCGGTGCTTCAGGGGTTGCAGGCGGTTCATTGCTGCTAATCCCTCTTGCTTGCTCTCTGTTTGGAGTTTCAAATAATATTGCAATACAGGTTGTGGGAGTTGGTTTTATAATCGGCGTGCTTCAAGACAGTTTTGAAACTGCGTTGAATTCATCTTCTGATGTTATTTTTACTGCGGCCGCAGAATACAGAAAAATAAGAAAAGAATCTTTATAAGATTTTATTATGATTTTTTCTTTGCAATGCCTAAAACTATTCCGGTCAGTGCAAACAGTGCAATTGCATTTGGGATAACCATCAAATTATTAAACATATCGGTTAATTCCCATACAAAATCGCTTGAAATTAAACTGCCAAGCATTATAAAACCAAGTGCAATTATTGTATAAATCAGCTTGGAAGCAGTGGGATGTTTTTTCCCGAAAAGATATACCGCATTAATTTTTCCGAATAAATTCCAGCTTAAAATTGTTGAAAACGCAAAGAAAAATAAACATATTGCAACAAATATTGCACCGAAAGAATTGCCAAACACGGAACCGAATGCCGTTTGTACCAGATTTGTTTTGTTTAAAATTTCCATAACAGCTTCCGTATATCCGTTTGACAACACCCCACCCTTAGTATAAAGGGTTGAGATAACAATCAGTGCATTTAATGTCAATATAACAAAAGTATCAATAAAAACTCCTATCATAGCAACGGTTCCTTGAATATGCGGGTCTTTGACATTTGCAAGTGCATGCGCATGCGGAGTGGAACCCATACCTGCTTCGTTTGAAAATAATCCGCGTTTAGCCCCTTGACTTAATGCTGTTTTGAATGCATAACCGAATCCGCCGCCTAAAATTGCCTGCGGGGCAAATGCATATTTAAAAATCATATAAAAAGTTTCAGGAATATATTTAAGACGTGAAATCAAAATTATGATACAACCGATTATAAATAAAGCCGCCATAAAAGGAACAATTCTTTCTACAACGGCAGCAAGCCGCTTTGTTCCGCCGATAAAAATTACGGCACACGCAATAACAAGAAAGAGCCCGATAATCCAGGTATTAATACCAAAAGCGGTCTGCATGCAGTACGCAATTGAATTTGACTGCACCATAGCCCCCATAAAACCAAGTGCCAAAATACTTGCAATTGCAAAAAAGCCTGCTAAAAATTTTCCAAATTTTCCTTTAAATGCGGTTGTAATATAGTACACCGGTCCGCCTTTAATTGTTCCGTTTTCTTCTATAATTCTTGTTTTTATTGCAAGGGTAGCTTCTGCGTATATCGTTGCCATTCCAAAAAAAGCTATAACCCACATCCAAAAAATAGCCCCTGGACCTCCTATAAGTATTGCACCCGATGCTCCTACAATATTTCCTGTTCCGACCTGTGCTGCCACTGCAGTTGCAAGTGCCTGAAAAGATGTCATGCTTTTTTCTTCTGTCTTATCAAACATATTTATTTTGCCGAATACGTTTTTTAAGCCTTCGCCAAAGCATCTGATTTGGATAAACCTTGTTTTAATTGTATACCACAGCCCGATACCTATAAGTAAAAATACCAGTATATAATTTGATAAGCATTCATTAATTTTTGCAACTATAGGGAATAAAATCTCTTCCACAGGGTTCTTCCTTTTATTCTTATATTTACCTTTTATAAAGGTATCATAAAAGTAAGTTAATTGCGCCTGCGGGGCTAAACAAGTTTTGTTTTAACGGTGTAAATAGCTGCTATAAAGGCAATTGAGGTTATTAGGATTAAAATATATTCTGCCCCGAAATGCTCTCCTATAATTCCAAAAGGAATCAATAATAAAGACCCGAGCGAAAGTGTAAAACCTTGAATAATTCCGCTTATTGTGCCTGTGTGATTGGACATTATTCTTTGCGCATGTGCAAGTACAACTCCTGCGGATAATAAAATAAAAAATCCGGTTATTATAAAAAATATTGCTGCAAGAATCACACTGTATTTTAAACATAACAATGAAATAATCGTCAAAGGAAGCAGTGGAAGAAAAGATGCTGTCATCACCCCTTTTAATTTAATTAATTTTTCAAGGCGGGAGCTTATTATCATGGAAAAACCGCCTGCAATGTAGAAAAGTGTCAAAACAAGCCCTGTATGTGTTATGGGAAAATCAAATTTTTTCAAAATAAACGGCATATATGTTCCAAAGGACATAACAAGTGCTGCTTTTATTACGGTAATTATAATTAGAAAGATACATGTCTTGTTTTTTACAATTTCTTTTATTGCGGCAGTAAAATTAGTATTGTTTATGCATTCTTTTTTATTGATTTTTGGAACATAAAACAACATTAAAATTGCAATAAAAATCCCTGCAAATGCAATATAAACATAGTTTTTATCGCCTAAAACCTGTAGAGCGTATGTGGATAAATAGGGTCCCATGGCATACCCTATTGTTCCAAAACCTAAAAATACTCCTATTGCATGTGATAATTTTAAATTTTCTTTATAAAAATCTTTTATAATGGAAGTTACTTGCGGATGATAAAAGGCATTTCCGATTATTCCAAGCATTAAGCAAAGCGTGAGTATAAAAGCATTAGGTGCTATAAAACCAAGCGGAATAAAAATGCTTGAAAAAATTATGCCAAAAAACATAAAGACACGCTTATGAAGCTTATCTGAAATATGCCCGAATACGGGCTGCAAAATGGATGAAACGCTATGACCAATTGCTATTATAAGACTGATAACAGCAAGGTTTATTTCAAGTCTCTGCGCTATAACGGGATATAGGGGAATTAAAACAGCGGCATATAAATCTATTGCAAAGTGTCCCGCACTTAATCCTCTAAGAGCCCTTTTAGCCATTAATGTTTCATTTTGCATTATTTAGCGCTTTCCTTAGGACTCCGTTATTTTTATTTATTGCCTGCTGTGCTTCTTGTATTGA
Source organism: Candidatus Gastranaerophilales bacterium (assembly GCA_910587245.1). Lineage (GTDB taxonomy): Bacteria > Cyanobacteriota > Vampirovibrionia > Gastranaerophilales > Gastranaerophilaceae > MGBC122484. Next base: position 57,133 of record CAJULX010000011.1, on the reverse strand, counting down.
TACGTTTTTTATCAGGGTATAAACTGCAATTTTTACCGACCAGTTACATTTCTTTAATGTTTCTAACGCAAGTTTTTCATCTTTTTCACTTAAATCCATAACTATTTGCAGTGCTCTTTTTTTTAATTTTTCATTTGTCGCTTTAACATCTATCATTAAATTTTCATAGGTTTTGCCTATCTTAATCATAGAGCCTGTTGAAAGCATATTTAAGACCATCTTTTGCGCCGTGCCGGACTTCATTCTTGAAGAACCTGCAATAACTTCCGCTCCTACTTTTATGCAAATTTTAATATTTGCTTCGTTTAAAATTTTTCCTTCGGGATTTGAAGTTAAAGATATTATTTTACATCCTTTCTTACGGGCGCTTTTTGCAGCTCCTAGGAGATAATCAGGATTTCCGCTTGCGGAGATTAAAACGCAGACATCCTTCTCATTTAAAATTTCAGCATCTTTTAGACCCAGTTCAAAATTGTCTTCCGCGCCCTCAATAGCAAATCTTAAAGCTCTGTCGCCGCCAGCAATAATACCCTGAACCATATCAGGCTCAACCCCGAATGTCGGAGGGCATTCTGAAGCATCCAAAACCCCAAGCCTTCCCGATGTTCCTGCGCCAAAATAAAAAAGCCTTCCGCCTTTTAAAAATTGTTCCGAAATAATATCAACTGCTTTTGCTATGTTTAATAGTTCACTGTTAATTGCCTTTGTTATTATCTCGTCTTCCCTGTTAATTTTTTGGACAATTTCAAGACTGGAAACAAGGTCTATATCTTTTGTATTTTCGTTTCTGTTTTCTGTTATAATCTTTTTCATTTGCTTTAATTATAGAGTATTGTTACAATTAGGGCAATGAAAGAATTAGAAGTAAAAAAAGTAATAGGATTGATGTCAGGTACTTCCTGTGATTCTATTGATGCTGCATATTGTGAGGTTCACCCTGATTTAATGGTTAAACTTATTAAAGGGGTAAATTATCCTTACCCCGATGAAATAAGGGAAATGATTTTTAAAGCATTTAGAGGTGAAATTGCCATCAAAGAATTGTGTCAGCTTAATTTTGCAATAGGACATTGTTTTGCGCAGGCGGCAAACCTTTTAATTAAGGAATTTGGAAAACCTGATTTTATCTCGAGCCACGGGCAGACAGTATATCATTATCCGTTTGATGAAAAAATCGGTGATATTTCATTAAAAAGCACCCTTCAAATTGGAGAAAACTCAGTAATTACAGCGGATACCGGCAGCCCTGTGATTTCAAATTTCAGGGAAAAAGATATCGCATACGGCGGTAACGGTGCACCCCTTGTTTGTTTTGCAGACAGTGTCTGGTTTAAAAATTCTCTTGTTCAAAATATTGGCGGAATTTCAAATGTAACGGTTGTTTCCGATACTTGCGAAGTTTTTGGTTTTGATACGGGATGCGGCAATATTATGATTGATTATTGCATGCAAAAATTCTTCAATAAAAAATATGATAAAGACGGTGAAATTGCACAAGCGGGCAGAGTGTCGGAAGATTGGCTTTCTGCTTTACTTGAAGATGAGTATTATTTTATGGCGCCGCCCAAAACGACAGGCAGGGAACATTTTTCGGCAGAATATATTGAAAATTTTTTAAAAACGGCACCAAAAGACCCGAAAGACATTATTGCAACACTTACGGCTCTTACTGCAAAAACTATTGCACAAGCATATGAAAGATTTGTTTTTGATAAGGCAGATGTTAAAAATGTTATAATAGGCGGGGGCGGGGCATATAATAAAACCATGATGCTAATGTTAAAAAGCTATTTACCCCAAAAACTGAAATTAAAGACCCATGAAGATTATGGCATTTCTAATAATTTTAAAGAGGCTATGGCATTTGCACTGCTTGGATATTGCACTTTTTATAATATCCCGAATAATATTCCCGCATGCACGGGTGCAAGCAAAGAGCTTGTTTTAGGGAAAATAGTATACTAAAAAATTGTTTGCGTGTCGAAATTTTTGGTGATAAAATAATTTTGTTCTTAGCGGTATCGTCTAGGGGTTAGGATAGCAGATTCTCATTCTGTTGACACGGGTTCAAATCCCGTTACCGCCGAAAATCCTAAATTTTGCTAAAGCAGCAGGATTTGAACAATAATATGCGGGCCTGTAGCGCAGTTGGTAGCGCAGGAGACTCTTAATCTTTTGGTCGTGGGTTCGAGTCCCACCAGGCCCATACTTTATCCCCTCAGGGGATTTTTTATTATTCAAAGCTGTTTTTTATTTTAAAATTAAGTTATAAAAATATCCCGTTAATGTAAAAATTATAAACATAAAAATTACAAATCTTACTATAAGCTCTTTTTTCATAACTCTTGATATAATTATCATTTCGGGAAGTGAAAGCGTAACAATTGCCATCATAAAAACTAAAACAGTACCAATGGCTGCACCCTTATTGATTAATACTTGTGCAATCGGTATTATTGTTGTTGCATCTGCATACAAAGGGATTCCTGCTGCTACTGCAAGCGGTACGGCAAGTAAATTATCCCCTCCCATATACTTTATAAAGAAATCCTCAGGAACATACCCATGTAAAAATGCACCTGCTCCGACACCCAAAAGTACAAAAAGCCATATTTTTTTCATTAAATCTTTTGAATAAATAATCGCCTCTTTAATTTTTTCTTTTTGATTTTGTTTTTTATTTACGCTTTTGCAGGTGCACTTATCATTTTTACCGTTTCTGGTTAAAATATAATCTTGCAGATATTTTTTCCATCCAAATTTTTCCATAAGCATTCCACCGGCAACCCCTGCTATAATACCGGTTACAACATATATTACAGTTATTTTCCAGCCGATAGTTCCGGCAAGTACTAAAATCGCAATTTCGTTTATCATCGGTGAAGTTATTAAAAAACTCATTCCTGCTCCAAAAGGCACCCCTGCTTCACTAAAACCTATAAATACAGGGATAGATGAACAGGAACAAAACGGGGTTATTGCACCGAAAAATGATGCAAACAGATGTGCTAAAAATTTAGGCTGCTTTTCGATAATTTTTTTCAATTTTTCATTGTCAATATAACTTCTTATATAGGCTATGACGGAAATTATTGAAAATAACAGAAATAAAATTTTTAAAGCATCATATATAAAAAAGTGCAAAGCTTCGGTAAATCTTGCTTCTATTGAGAGTCCCAATATTTTATAAACCAGCCAATCCGCAAATTTTTCAAACATCTTTACCTCCTTTGTAAAGTTTTCCATGTTGACATTTTTGTAACTTTATTCCACAATTGGAATATCTTTTAAATACATTATTCCAAATTTGGAATAATGTCAAGGGGATGATATGGATAAAAATTTAAATGATAAAAAGGCTGAAATTTTTAAAGCACTGGCAAATCCCGTAAGGCTTGATGTTATTGATTTACTTTTAGATGGTGAAATCTGTGTATGTAAAATACAGGAAAAATTACAAAAATATCAGCAGGCGCATATTTCAAAAAGCCTTCAAAAATTAAAGGCGGTCGGCTTAATACAAGACCGCAGAGATGGCATGAATGTTTATTATTCCCTTAAAATTTCCTGTATGGGTGAATTTTTTACATGTTTAAATAAAATTTTAAATAACAAGCAGAAAGAACACTGATATTTTATTTTTCTTCAATATCGGTATTCATTAAAAACGGTAACGGAATTAAAACGAACGCTAGTAATGCCACAATTGCAAAAGCGTCTATATAAGACATCAATGTTGCCTGTGCTATCATCTGTTTATATGCAAAAGCATTTGCCTTATGCTGTGCAAAAGTGCTTGAAGCCCCGCTCATAAAAGTGTGAGTCCAGCCTGCCATTTTTTGCTGAAATACTAAATTGAAATTTGAAAGGTTATCAACAAGATAATTTTGATGAATTTGGGAGTGTCTTGCAACAATTGTGGATGACATTGAAACAACAATTGCCACTCCTACCGTTTTGCAGAAATTATGCAGGCTGGCACCGTCCGCAAGTGATTCTTTGGGCAGTGTGCCAAGCGCAAGAGCGGAAATCGGTATAAAAGTTAAAATAACTCCGACCCCTAAAAGAATATTTGGCATTGTGACGTAGAAAAATGAGACTGAAAGATTTACATTTGTAAACATAAAAGTTGCAAACCCGAGAAAAAAGAACCCGACGGCAATTAAAAGTTTGCTGTCATATATTTTCATTAAATACGGTATCGCAAAAAGCATTAAAACGCAGGAGATGACCCTTGGTGCAAGTGTATATCCGCTTAATAGCGCCGTATACCCTAAAACATTCTGCAAAAATTGAGGTGCAAGAAACATAGTGGTAAATATCACCATACTAACGGCAGTTGAAATAATTGTTCCTATAAGAAAATTTCTGTCTTTAAAAAGCCGTATTTTTATGAAAGAATTTTTATTTTCAATTTCCCACACTATTAAAAATGAAAGTGTTACAAGCGAAAACCCTGCAAGCCAGCATATCCACCCGCTGTCAAACCAGTTGTACTGCTGTCCTTTATCCAGCACTATCTGCATTGATAAAAGCCATAAAATAAGCGCGGTCATTCCGACAAAATCTATGTGTTTCTTGCCTTTTTCGGGTTTTACATCTTCAATATATCTGCTTATTAAAATAAATGAGAGTATACCTACTGGAATATTTATAGAATAAATATAGTGCCAGTTTAAATTATCAACAAGAAAACCGCCGAATGACGGTCCTAAAATTGCGCATACCATAACGGCAAGCCCGAATAATGACATTGCAAGCCCCTTTTTCTCGGGTGGAAATGCTGAAAGTAATACGGTTTGAGATATAGGCGTCATAGGGCCTCCGCCGACCCCCTGAATAAATCTTCCCAGTACCATAATGTTCAGCGATGGTGCAAGTGTACAGATTAGAGCACCGAGTGTAAATATCGTAATGCAGATTTTTATAAATCTTTTACGCCCCAGTGTATGTTCAAGCCAGCCTGATAACATAATAAGACAGGCGTTTGCTATCATATAAGATGTTACAATCCATTTTGCTTCATCCGCAGTCGCTGCAAAATATCCTGAAATATGAGGAATTGCAACATTTGTTGCTGTTGTTGCCATAGCGGAAAATGATGTCGGCATCAAAATTGATATAGCAATAAGCCATACAGGCACTTTCTTTTTTACCTCGGGAATGCTCATCTTACTTTACCTTCACGGTGGGTACCACGCTCATGCCGGGTATTATGTTATATCCCGTTATATCATCCGTAAATAAAATTTTTACGGGTATTCTCTGTACTATCTTTACATAACTTCCGACGGCATTTTCAGGCGGAAAGAGGCTTGCCTTAGCGCCGGATGCCATCTGAAGGCTGTCTACAACTCCTGAAAATTTCTTATTGCCGTATGCATCAATCTTTATGGTAACTTTTTGCCCTTTTTTCATATTTGCAATCTGGGTTTCTTTAAAATTTGCCACAATCCAAACATCATCCTGTGCTATTGCAAATAGGGGCTGGGCAGTTTGAACGTAATTTCCTTCCTCCACTGTTCTGTGGGTAATTTTCCCGTCCTGCGCGGCATAAATTTTTGTATATGATAAATCTAATTTTGCCTGCTCAACTTCTGCTTCAAGTCTTTTTATAGCAGCAGAAAGCTCGTTGTATTTTGCTTTTGAAGCGTCACTGTTTGATTTTGCCGCAGTGAGTTTATTTTTGCTTGAATCATACTCCTGTTTTGAGGATATTCCCTTTGAATACATTTGAGAATATCTTGTATAATCGCTTTTTGCAAAATCCAGCTCCGAATACGTTTTTGTTACTTCATTACCTGCGCTTTTTAAAGCCGCTCTTGCTTCATCCAGTTTTGATTTTGTCTGTTTCAGTTTTACTTTGTAATCCTCAGGATCAATCTCTAAAAGTAAATCACCTTTTTTAACTTCCTGATTATCTTCCACGTAAAGCTTTATAACAGGCCCTGAAACTCTTGGCGCCACCGTTACTATATGTCCTTCAATAAAAGCATCGTCCGTAGATTTATAAAATATTGAATTAATTGAAATTAAAAGCCCGAGTAATAAAAGTACGGAAGCCGTTATGGCCGGTACTATTACTCTTTTTTTCTGGTATACGTGTCTGTTGTCTTTGTTGTTATCTTCGGTCATTTTATTTTCCTTTTTTTGTTTATATCTGTAATTTGACCAGATTTCTGGCGTTTTCGTAAACTTTTTTTAATGTATTGAGTGTTATTGTAAGTTCCTCTTCGCTTATATTTTTTGCTAAGATTTTTTTTAATTCTATTGCGGTAGGAAGCATGCTGTCTCTGAGTTCTTTACCTTTTGAAGTTATTAAAATTTTATATATTCTTCTGCCATGGGAAGCTTCAACTTTTTTAATTAAATCTTTTTCTTCCAATATTTTTATAATACGTGAAACATTGGCTCTGTCTTTCAGGGTTATTTCCGCAATCTGCCTTTGATAGAGTTCGCCATGCTCTGTTACCAAATCAAGCACAAGATATTGTTCCGGAGTTATTTCAAATCCTTTTTCGGCAAAAGTCTGAGAAGACAGCGCTCTTGCAACAACACCGGTATTATAAATACTTGTTCCTATTCTTCTTCCAAAGGAAATTGTTTTCATTTGTTTGATTTTCCTTTTTTATTGTGATGTAATTATAGCACAAGAAAATTTTTAAAGGCAAAGCAGTATGAAAAAAATTTTATTAATTATTTGTTTATTATTTATAAATCCTGTATTTTCAATAGAAGATACCGCACTGAATGCTGCAGATAAGATGGAATATATGAATTTAAACTGGTGGGAAAATTTTCATGACGAATATTTGAATACTCATCTTTTAACTTTATATGAAAAAAATTATGACCTGCAAAACGCTGCACTTAAGGTAAAAGAAAACGAGCAGATGGTAAAAATGCAGTTTGCAAACGAACTGCCGTCTTTAAATTTATCAGGTAATATTAATCGTGATTTTCAAGCACCGAGAGAACTTTTTGGTGATATGGAAATTCCGAAATATTCTCAAAATAACTACTACCTTCCTTTAACCGCAGAATATGAGATAGATATATGGGGTAAAAACAGACTTTACACTAAAAGCAAAAAAGAACAGCTTGAAGCTGTTAAACAAGCGGAGCGTGCCACTTATATTTCTCTTTCAGCTGCTTTTGCGGTTGATTATTTTAATTTAATCAAAGCGGACAGGCTTATTGAAATTCAGGACGAACTTATCAAATTACAGGAAGATATTGTATCAAAAACTCTTGCTAAATATAAAGCCGGTCTTTGTTCCGTAAATGAGCTTCTGGGACAGGAAAAATTTTTAACCTTGCTTAAAGAAGAATATAATATTCATCTTCAGGCGCGTGAGGTTTTAATCAACAGTATAAAAGTTTATCTGGTAAAATCTGATAAAGAAATAGAAAGAAATAACTATAAAAACGTTATGCCGCTCACGGGTGTTCCGTCTGAATATAATTCCGCCATTGTTGAAAACAGGCCGGATTACCTTTTTGAAGAAGCTAATTTAAAAAGAACGGGTTTTGATGTCAGAGCCGCAAAAAGGGAATTTCTGCCATCTTTTACAATATTCGGGCAGATAGGTTTAAATGCCTATACGCTTGGTTCTCTTTTCAGTTCTCCTTCAAGAATGCTGAGCGCGGGAATCTTGCCTGATATTGATTTATTCTCGGGCGGAAGAAAACGCGCGTTTTTAAAAATGAAAAAACTTGAATACGAAGAAGCTTTAAATAATTATCAGAAAGCATATCTTACAGGGGTTAAAGAGGTAAATTCAAGCCTTGTTGAATACAAAACTTCCGTGAAAAATTATGATGAAACCAAAAAGCGAATTGTACTTGAAGATAAAATATATTCTCTTGCAAAAGATAAAAAACAAATAGGAGCCGCATCTGATTTAGATGTCTTATTTGCAAAACAACTGTATTTAATTACACAAAAAGAAGAAGCTTCAAGTAAAATTAACTCTCTTATTGCGGTTATCGGGCTTTATAAAGCAGCGGGCGGTGTTAATTTGTATCAAATTGAAAAACTGTAGATTTTTTTAAACAATTTTTTCCGTTAAAGCTAGAATAGCAGCCTGTGTTCTGTCTTCAACCGCTAATTTTTGAATAATGCTTTTTACATGATTTTTTACCGTGTACAAAGATATTATAAGCTTATTTGCAATATCTTTATTGCTCATTCCTTTTGCAATGAGAGCAAGAATTTCTTTTTCCCTGTTTGTTAAATTAAATTCTTCACCCGTCTTTTGGTTAAAATCTTCTTCAGTGCTTCCTGCATGGAGTTTTGACAGCACATCTAAAATATAATCCGCAATATTGGGTGCTATCCAGATTTCACCGTTTAAAACCATATTAATTATTGAAACAAGTTTATCAATAGTAATATTTTTCATAACATATGCGTTTGCACCTGCGCTGAATGCATTCAGTACGCTTTCTTTTTCATCAATTGATGTCAGCATAATGATTTTTATATCAGGATACAGGTTTTTAATTCTTTTAGCGGCGTCGATACCGTTTAAAACAGGCATAGCTATATCCATTAAAATTACATCCGGTATATCATTTTCCGGTGAAGATTTTATAAAATCAACCGCTTCTTTACCGTCTTCGAATTCACCTGCAACTTTAATGTCACTGTAGGGTTTTAGCGCATATATGATACCTTTTCTTGTAAGCTCATGGTCTTCAACCAGTATAATCTTTGTCATATTCCTTATCCTTGCTGTTTTTGGCGATTGTCACGGTGAATTTTGTATATTTTGAAACTTCGCTTTCTAATTCTATTTTACCATCAATTATATCAGTGAGTTTTTTTACAACATCAAGTCCCAAGCCGGAGCCTATTTTTCTGTTATAAGATTTTGAAGAAAAATATCTGTCAAAAATATGCTCGATATCTTCTTTTGGTATACCTTTACCGTTATCTTCCACGGTTATATTTATTTCTTTTTGTAATTCTTGTGCGGAAATTTTAATATATCCGCCATTTGAAAGGTTTTCAATAGCATTTGCACAAAGATTTATAATTATCCTCTCAAGACAGGTGATATCTGTACATAAAAATAAGCTGTCATCAGTTTCATTTATTAAACTTATTTCTTTTTCATCTGCTATGGGTTTAATCTTTATAAAGCAGTCATTAACCGCTTTTGAGATATTCACATTTTCAAAATGTAAATTTTCTTTGCTCAGATTAAACTGATAAGATTCAAGTATTAAATTCACCATTCTTAAAAGATGACTTGTGTTTTTCTTAAGTGATTTTGATAATTCTTTTTCTTCTTCAAGGCCAAGTTCCGTAAATTTATCCGAAATGGCGCCAAATGCGCGCTCCTGGGCAATTAAAGGAGTTCTTAAATCATGGGTTAAATTTCTTATAAAGCCTGAGCGTAGTTCCTCTTTTTCTTTTAAGCCTTTTACCATATCATTAAAATTAGTATACGTTTCCTGCACGGCTTTTTGCTTGGTTCCCGTTTTTAAAACAAGGTTTAAATCACCCGATTTTACTCTTTTTGATGCGGCGGAAATTTTTAAAAAAGGATTTACAAAATTTATATTTATATACCTTGCAACAAATATTGATAATAATACTCCAAATAGTATTATAATCAGCCCTGCGCGCCTTTCGTACGGGTTAGCGGGCGGAATATGCCAGCTTGTTTTTATTAAAAAAGTTATATCATCTTTTGTAAAATTTTTATTAAGCGTAAATATTTTGTATGCAATATCTTTATCTTCAGGAATACCTAACGGCAAAGATTTTAAATCTTTTTTAAAACCTATAATTGATTTTGTTGCCTTGCTTGGTGCAATAAAATCTATCAAATTTTCATTGCAGATTTTTTTATCCGAATATATTTCAATAAAAAACGGGCCGGGAAGTTTTATCACCCCGGGGTCAACAGCTTTTTTGATTGTAATTCCTTTTATATCATCTTCAAGGAAAGGAATTGTTACAACGCTGTATATAACGGGTTTCGGGTTTTTATTTACTTCGTAATAATAGCTTATCTTCTCGGGGAAAGTTGTTGAAAATTCAACATCAGCGTCTTTAAATATATTTTTAATATCTTTTTTTGTGAATTTATCCGCAGATAAAATGTATAGTCTCTCCATGGCATTCACGGTTTCAATTTTTAAGCGGTTTTCGATATTAAAATTTATCTCTTTTGAAACATTTTCTAAAATTCTGTTTGATATATCAAACTCCATTTTTGATATCTGCCTGTTTGCGTAAATAAACAGGCTCATGAGCGGCAAAATGAGCGTAACGGCAAGTATTACAAATAAATATTTAGCAAAATTTACCATACGGATAATTCTTTATAATTTGTTAAATTAAAGCCCGATTTTAAAATACCTTCCTTCACTTTCGGATTTATTGAAGCAAGATATTCATTGTAATTTCCCTGATACCCTTCATATCCTAATGTTCTCGGGTGTACGATTATTTCAACGGTTTTATCTTTATTAATATTTTTTAATCCGCATAAACCTTTAAGAATTGTGCTTTCATCCATATATCCCGTATAATTTACCCCTATCAGATAATTATTTGTCTGTATTTTTTTCGATTTGGAATTTAAGCTGTTGACAGTGGCCTTATTTATTATGCTGAATGTATTTAAAAGCCCCAGTTTCACAAGGTTTACAGGATATCTTCCGTTAAAAATTTTATTTAAAACAAAATAAGGTCTTTCGTATTGCAGACGTACATTTTTAATTTTATATTCAAGCGCAAGTTTTACAACTAAATTAAATATATAAGGAATTCCATGCGTGTGCACATGTGAATTTATATGGTCAATTTCAGTATCCGCCATTATTTTTTCTATCTGCGCCCTGAATTCATCCTCAATTTGTGCGAGCAGTTTTTTATTTCCCGCATTATAAATAAAATACAGGTAACTTTTATTAAAAATCCCGTCGCTATCCGTTATTAAAGACGGTTTTGTGAGGCTTTCTCCCTCAATTATATTCAGATGCACCCCGCGCCCCATATTTGGAATTTCGGGTAAAACCTCATCAATTCCCTGCTTATAAAAATTTCCGTTTGCAAGAATGCACGCAGATGTTATCACTCCGCTTGAACACGCCTCCAGAATTGCAAGGTTAGCCTCAAGTGATATCCCAAAATCATCTGCATTAAAAACCAAGTTAGCCATAAGGATATTATACTAAAAAAGTCTTAAAATAATGCTTCATATTTCTTTACAATTGGCGCAAATTTTAAAATTTACACGTATTATAAATAACACACGAATGAAATAGGATTTTAAGATGAGAATTTCAAACATTCAAAATTTCGCAGCAAATGCAGTAAGAAGTGTTAGCAAAGCTTTTAGCCTTCAAAAAACAAACAGTAATTCTACTCAAAATGATTTAGACCGCTCCCCTGCAATAGATACGGTAAGCTTTGGTAAGTTTGGCATTAATGGTGAAAATCCTTATGAAGACGAAGAAGCAAAAAGATACGTAATAAATCTTTTTCTTGGTAGGAATATGAGCGATTTTCAAGCAATAAATAAATCCATTTATCTTGATGTTGTAACAAAAGATTCTAAAAATGATATTTATTCAGCCTCTCTTGTGAGCCTTAGAAGCCTTCGTTCTTGGGAAAGTGACAGATCAGTTGAGGCTTGTGATAGAAAAATAAAGAATGCATACAAAGAATTCAATAAAGAAAATGATCTTGAAGAAGGCTGGGAAAGAAAACTGCATGACGAAAAAGATTTCAGGCTTCTTGCAGAACTTGCAAGACATCTTAATTATAATGGTTATTTTTCAGGTAAACGCGAGAGCAGGCTTGATGATTTTGGTGATCCCTACTCTGACAGTACAGGCATAACGGGTCGTTGGATTTTTTAATAAAATCATAAAATCAAAATATAATTAGCAAAAAATAAAATTTACATGTTTTCTACATGACACACACATATTATTAGAGTAAAAAGTTAGGATAATATAAGATGAGAATTTCAAACATTCAAAACTTCGCAGTAAATATGATGGATAAATGCTGCAAACCCAGAAAATCCGTTGAAAATAATCAGGCTCAAAATGGTCTTGAACGTTCTCCCGCAATGGATACAGTAAGTTTTGGAAAGTTTGGTGTTAATGGTAAAAAAGGTTATAAGGATGAAAAAGCAGAAGAATATGCACAATATCTTCTCTTGGCAGAAGACATGAGTGATTTTGAAGTAATATGTGATTCCATTTATTTGGATGTTGTAACAAAAGATTTTATGAATAATATATATTCAGCTAGTCTTGTAAGTCTTAAAGCTCTTCAGCCTTGGGAAAACAAAGATACAATTGATATTTGTGATAGAAAAATAAAGAATGCATATAAAGAATTTAACGAAGAAAATGGTCTTAAAGAAGGCTGGGAAAGAAAACTGCATGACGAAAAAGATTTCAGGCTTCTTGCAGAACTTGCAAGACATCTTAATTATAATGGCTATGGGCTTGATAAAGAGCCTGAGGGAGAAGGGTTTGTACCATTTCGTTATTTTTAAACCAAAAGTTAGTATATCGTTTTAATATTGAAAAATATCAGGTTAATTACCTGATATTTTTTATACAAAATTTATCTTTACATTTTGTTACTTTTATGGCAATTTTTTTCGTTTTTAAACCTTAAATATATAAAGTGTGTATGCTTAAAGGTTAGAATGCAAATATTTTCTAAAAACCATAATAGCAATCCATATGCAGGTATATCTAATTCGCCTGCTTTTAAAGGTGCAAGCGTTGATAAAGCTGTAAATGCCGCCGCTAATGCTCTTGCTGTGGCTAAATGTGCTGCTAATCCTAATAACGGCTTTTCGGAAGTATATAATACCTTGCTGGATACTACGCTTAAAAAAAGACCAGATTTGCTCGAAAAAGTTGACGGAATATATCTTCCAAAGGAAGAAACTCTTTCAAGAAAACTTGTAGAAGCCGGGAGAGATTTTTTAGAGCTTCCGCTTGATTGGCTTGATGATATAGCATCGTACTTTCCAAATTCAAGATTAAATAACCTTGGCATACTTCAAAAACACAGAGAACATATTTTAGGGGAAAATAGGGTAAAAGCCTTTCAAGGACTACATGATTACGGTTCTAGGATTTTAAAAGATAAAAAAACTTCTCCTGCATTTGCGGAAACTTTAAATATTGAATTAAATAAATCTGCCGAAATGAATAAATCAACTTACGACAGTAAAAAGGAAAGATTTGGCACCAGAATGATTTCAGGGCTCACAGGCGCCCTTTTCCTCGGCAACGATTTCTATAATTCCGCAATATTAAAAGGTAAAAGTGAAGAAGATGCCGAAAAAGCCAAACGCAAAAAACAGGGTCAGGAAGTTAAAGAAAATATCATTGAAGGTCTTGCACAATATGGAGTTATGGCTTGTTTTGCAAAACTTTCACAATCCAATATCTGGTTTAATGTTGCATCGGGTGTAGGTGTAAGCACTGTTGCAAGAATACTTTCAAGAAAAATGTCCGGTATGCGTTTAACCAGAATGGAAGCGCCTGAACATTCAATGAATGAATTTGTAAAAGCGGCAAAAAATAATGAAACTTATAAAACCCAGAGCGAAAGAGATAAGGAAGCTAAAAAGCCAATTCTTTCTCTAAAAAATATACTCCTAGGGTGTGCTGCTATTATTGGAGCGGGTTTTACACTTAAAAAACTGGGCAGCGCTACAACCATAGGTAAAAATATTACAGGATATATAAATTCTTTTAAAGAAAAATCTTACCAAGATAGCATTGAAAACATAATAGCAAGACCGTATGAATTGCAAAATATGGCGGATATATGTAAAAAATATGGTGAAAGCAATTTGGCAAATTTAATGGAGAATATTATCGAAGCTAACAAAGATAAAACTCTTTTAAGTGTTGGTGACAGATATAAAATTAAAAAACTTCCAGGAGGTTTAACCATTACAAAAAGAGCATTAAAAAAAGCTCTCCTCACACCATTTAGCATGGTTAAGGAATTCATTACTTATCCTTATAAGCTTGCCTCTAATCTAGTCAATGCTGTAATCGATTCAAAACACAGCAGACAATTAGAAGCTGCCAATAAAGACTACCAAGCTAAACTCGCTGCTTATAACAATGGAAAAAATACTGATAAAGAAGAAATATTAAAAAAAGCAAGTAATGAAGCTTATTTAGCTTTAAAAAATCTTAAACAAAAATATACTAAGAATAATGCTAAAAGCGGTTCGGAAAGATTAGAAGATATATTTGGTATTAAAAATATTTACTTCAGATACAAAGACCTTGAAGAAAAATTTGCTACAGATCCTCAAAGGCTTGAAGAAGAATTCGGCAAATATGTTCAAAAATTACGTGCGGCTTCACTTAATAACCAGACCGCATCAAAACTTAAAAACTCTGAAATAGGTGTACTCGCCGGAATTACAGGCACATTAACAGGTATGTGGTTCAATATGAATGATGAATATAATGCTGCAATCAGAAACGGCGATAATAAGCAGGAAGCTGAAAAAGCCGCCAGAAAACGCGGATTAAATAAATTTGCAAGAATGACATCTCAGGTTGCAATATTTGGCGCACTCAGCAAATTATTCAGAGCTCAATATCAGGGCAGCTTGGTTGGCGCAGGTATTATAGTAGCCGTAAGCACCGTTTTAACCGATACCGTTTCCCGTCTTCTCACCGCTATGCCCACTAAGAAAATGAACAAAGCCGAGCTTGAACAGTATCAGGAAAACCACAAAAACGGTAAAATGGCCTGGTATTATAACCTTATAGATAAACTTGCTTCATAATTGACCTTATCCCTGCTTATTTACTTTTCTTTTTAAAGGGGTAATATAGTCATGTGCGAATTCGCACTTTTTAGGAGTCAAATTTATGTATAATCCAAAATCAAAAAATGCCGAGGAATTTATTTGCCACGAGGAGGTTTTAGCCTCTCTTGAATATGCTGAAAAAAATAAAAATAACCTTGATGTTGTAAATAAAATTTTAGAAAAAGCCCGCCTGAAAAAAGGCTTAACACACAGGGAAGCGGCAGTTTTACTGGATTGCGACATTCCTGAAAAAGTGGAAGAAATTTACGAACTTGCACGCGAAATTAAACAGGAATATTACGGTAATCGTATCGTGCTTTTTGCGCCTTTGTATCTTTCAAATTACTGTGTAAACGGCTGTGTATACTGCCCTTATCACCATATAAACAAGCATATCCCGCGTGTAAAGCTTACTCAGGAGCAAATCCGCCGCGAAACGGAAGCCCTGCAGGATATGGGACACAAGCGCATTGCAATTGAAGCAGGTGAAGACCCCGTAAATAACCCTATTGAGTACATTTTAGATTCCATTAAAACAATTTACAGCGTAAAACATAAAAACGGCTCAATCCGCCGTGTAAATGTAAATATTGCGGCTACTACGGTTGAAAATTACAAAAAACTGCACGATGCGGGAATCGGTACATATATCTTGTTTCAGGAAACCTATAATAAGGAAACTTACGAAAAGCTTCACCCGACAGGCCCGAAACACAACTATAAATACCACACGGAAGCCATGGACAGAGCCATGGAAGCGGGGATTGACGATGTAAGCCTTGGAGTGCTTTTTGGCTTAGAATTATACCGATATGAATTTTCCGCACTTTTAATGCATGCTGAGCACTTAGAAGCGGCATACGGCGTAGGTCCGCACGCTATCAGTGTTCCGAGAATTAAAAAAGCTGATGATATTGACCCGTCTGCATTTGACAATGGTATCGATGATGATACATTTGCTAAAATTACCGCCTGTATTAGAATTGCGGTGCCCTACAGCGGAATGATAATCTCTACCAGAGAATCTGCCGAATGCAGGGAAAGGCTTTTAAAATTAGGTGTCTCACAAATCAGCGGCGGCTCAAAAACAAGTGTCGGCGGATATTTTAACCCTGCCCCCGAAGATGAAAATTCAGCACAGTTTGATGTTTCAGACAGACGTCCGCTGGATGATGTTATAAAATGGCTTATGGAATTAGGCTATCTGCCCAGCTTCTGTACTTCCTGCTACCGCCAAGGCCGCACGGGCGACCGTTTTATGGAAATTTGCAAAAGTCAGCAAATTCATAATTTTTGCCAGCCGAATGCTGTTATGACATTAAAAGAATATCTTGAAGATTATGCATCCGATGCCACAAAAGCAGTCGGTGAAAAGCTTTTGCCTTCCGAAATTGCAAAAATTAAAGATTCTTCCATACGTACAAAAGTTGAAGAAAATCTTGTAAAGATTTGTAACGGCGAAAGAGATTTTAAATTTTAATAATGGATTTATTAATTTAAAATATTTTTTAATTTTTGCTCGAGAATTGTTTCTTGTTTTTTCTCTGTAAAAATTTCAATTAATCTGCTAAGCTTTGCACAAACTAATTTATGATTTTCTATATTATGCAAAATATGATATGTTTTTAAAAGATTTTTTGGTACAAGCACTACCGAGCCAAGATTAAATATTCTTCCGGCAAGCTCATCTTGAATATATACACTTCTTATGTCATCGAAATTTAAAATATAATTTTGTTTTTTGAAAAAATAGTATTCTTCAATTTCAATTTTATCTGTATAGACGCACCATTTTGCAGTATCGATACGTTTTTTTGCTATAAAAAATGAAAATACCAAAAACGGAAACGTGATAACTGCAGCAACGGTTGTTGTTAGTATTCCTGCGAATATTTCCGAATCATCAACAAAGCCTCCAATGGCTGCAATTAAAATAAAAATATATAAAATTAAAATAAGAATCATTTGTATTATAGGTGACGGAATATAAAATCTAAGCATAAAATTCGTAAGTCCAAAGAATAATATTTTTACAGGATTGAATTTTGGTTTTAAAATAGCAATTGGTTTATTTTTTACTGTATTCAATTTAGACTCCTAAGAGTTTTTACATATTTTTCAATATGCGGGGCGGCATTTTTGCCGTGTTCTTCAATAATTTTTACAATTGCACTGCCTACAATTGAACCGTCAGCAATTTTTTCAATTTCCCTTATCTGCTCTGCGGTATTTATCCCAAAACCCACTGCGCATGGGGTATTTGATACTTTTTTTGCAGTATCTATCATAGATTTCAAATCGGTTGTAATTTTTGCTCTGACACCTGTTACACCCATTGAGGAAGCTGCATAAATAAAGCCCCTGGCTTCTTTTGCTATTGTTTCAATTCTGTCTTTTGAAGTTGGTGCTATGAATGAAATAATATCTACCTCGTATTTTTCAGAATATTCTTTAATTTCAGACTGCTCTTCAAACGGCAAATCAGGAATAATAAGTCCGTCAATGCCCGTTTCGGCGCATTTTTTGAAAAATTCTTCATAACTGTAATTAAAAACAGGGTTTAAATAGGTTAAAAATGCAAGCGGTATCTGCGTTTTAATCCTTACTTTTTTTACCATATCAAATATTTTTTCGATATTAACACCGCCTGCAAGCGCTCTTAAATTAGCTTTTTGGATTACAATTCCATCCGCAATCGGGTCAGAGAAAGGGATTCCAAGTTCAATTAAATCCGTACCCGCTTTTTCAAGTGCAAAAATAAATTCCTCGGTACTTTCTAAATCAGGGTCACCCGCAGGAATGAAGGCTATAAAAGCCTTTTTATTGTTAAATGCATTTTGAATTCTGTTTTTCATAATTTTACTCGCTTATTTGTTTACCTCTATACCTTGCCATAGCGGCAACATCCTTGTCGCCTCTGCCTGAAAGGCAAATTATAATATTATCATTTTTGCCAAATTCTTTTGCAATTTTTATGGCATGTGCAACAGCATGTGCACTTTCAATTGCAGGAATTATTCCTTCAATTTTTGATAAATATTCAAAGGCACAAACCGCCTCCTCATCTGTGATAGGAACATATTCTGCCCGTTTTGAATCCTTTAAATAAGCATGCTCGGGCCCCACCCCGGGATAGTCTAAACCGGCTGAAATTGAATACACAGGTGTAATTTGCCCGCACTCATCCTGACAGAAGTATGATTTCATGCCATGAAAAATTCCAAGCTTGCCTTTTGTCATACTTGCTGCATGCAATTCGGTGTCAACCCCTTTGCCCGCTGCTTCTGCACCTATTAAGCGCACTTCTTTGTCATTAATAAAGTTATAAAAAGCGCCCATAGCATTACTGCCGCCGCCAATACAGGCTATTACCGCTTTTGGGAGTTTTCCTTCGTATTCTAAAATCTGCTCTCTGGCTTCCTTACTTATAATGCTTTGAAAATCCCTTACTATCATTGGAAAAGGATGAGGCCCCATCACGGAACCCAGTACATAGAGTGTATCATGGGTTCTTGTTGCCCATTCTCGCATGGTTTCATTAACCGCATCTTTTAAAGTCATTGTACCGCTTGTGACAGGGTGTACTTTAGCACCCAAAAGTTCCATTCTGTAAACATTTAAGGATTGTCTTTCGGTATCCTCTTTACCCATAAAAATTTCACACTCAAGCCCCAAAAGCGCTGCCGCAGTTGCGGTTGCCACTCCGTGCTGCCCTGCGCCCGTTTCGGCTATAACTCTTGTTTTACCCATATATTTTGCAAGCAAAACCTGCCCCAAAACATTATTTATCTTATGCGAACCAGTGTGATTTAAATCTTCTCGTTTCAGGTAAATCCTTGCCCCGCCTAAATCTTCGGTCATATTTTTAGCAAAATATAATAAAGACGGGCGTCCTGCATATTTTTCGAGAAGAAAATTCAATTCTTTATTAAAATTTTCATCGACTTTATATTTTTCATAAGCTTTTTCAAGCTGTATTACTTCATTCATAAGGGTTTCCGGGATGTATTGCCCCCCGAAAATCCCGTACCTACCTTTATTATTGCTCATTTTTAAGCCCTCTTATTAGTTTTATTATATCTGAAATTTTCTGAAAATCCTTGTGCCCGTTGGTTTCTGCTCCACTATTGATATCAACCGCAAAAGGATTTACTGTATTTATTGCTTTTTTCACATTAGCGTAATTTAAGCCCCCTGCAAGGAATACAGGCTTGTTTATTTTTGGAATCAAGCCCCAATCAAAGGTTTTACCCGTTCCGCCTCTTAATTTTTCACTTGGTGTATCAAATAAAATCCAATCGGCATTTTCGGGTAAAACCTGCTGTGTACCTGCTTTTATAGATTTTATTACTTTTAAATCCGCTCTGTTTTTAAGGGTTTCAATATATTTTTCGTCCTCATCTCCGTGTAATTGAACAATATCAATAATTTTAGCCTCATATAGTTTAAGAATATTTTCAATTTTTTCGTTTACAAAAACACCGGCTGTTTGAATTTTTTCATCAAGATTTGTTTTTAATTTTTTCGCAAGTTCAAAATCCACTCTGCGCGGGCTTTTTGCAAAAATAAATCCGATAAAATCAGGCAGTGTTGAATTTACCGCAACAATATCATCCTCCCGAAACAAGCCACAAATCTTGATTTTGACGTTTTTATCTTTAAGCGTTGAAACATTATTCATAAATTTAAATTTCACCCCTTAAAAATTTAATCATTTTTGCCTTATCTCTACTCACCATAAGGCTTTCGCCGATTAAAACGCCGTTAACCCCGTTATCTTGAAGTTTTTTTATATCATCAGGGGTCTTGATACCACTCTCTGAGATGAATACAACGTCACCGGGAACACCTTTTTTTAAACACAGTGTGGTATTAAGGTCAACTTCAAAGGTTTTTAAATTTCTGTTATTCACTCCTAAAATTCGCGCACCTGCCCTTAATGCGCTCTGTACTTCATCTTTAGTGTGTGCTTCTACCAGTGAACATAATCCCAGACTGTCATTCAGCTTTATAAATTTTGCAATCTCCTCCTCATTTAAAAGTGAGGCTATCAAAAGCACTGCAGATGCGCCTATTAGCCTTGCAACATAAATTTGATATTCATCAATCGTGAAATCCTTTCTAAGAAGCGGGGTTTGGACACTTTTAGAAATTTCATTCAGGTATGCGTTGGAACCTTGAAAAAAATATGGTTCGGTTAAGACGGAAATAGCCGCAGCGCCGGCGTTTTCATATTCATGTGCAATATCTAAATAATGAAAATCCTTATCTATCAAGCCTTTTGATGGTGAAGCTTTTTTAACTTCGCAGATAAAAGCTATTTTATTTTGAACATTAAAACTTTTTATTGAGTTTTCAAAACGAAAAACCTCTTTTTTAATGGCATTTTCTTTGTCAATAAGTTCAAAAACTTCTTCCTGCAAAACTTTAAGGGGTTTGTTTTGTTTAGCTTCTTCTACTCTTTCTCTGGTTTTAAGGGCGATTTTTTCAAGTATATTCAAGGATTTTGCCCTCCAAAGCTGTTTGAAAGAGTAATAAAATCTTTTAGCGTTTTAAGCGCTGAACCGTTACTTATGGCTGATTTAGCAAGATTGATACCGTTTTCTACACAGTCAGCTTTTTTGCTAATATAAAGCACTAAACCGGCGTTAAGAGCTGCTATATCAAGCTTTGCACCTTTTTCCTTACCGCTTAAAATATCAAGTATAATTTTTGCGTTTTCATCAGGACTGCCTCCTTGAATATCAGTAATACCGGCGCGTTTAAGACCAAAATCTTCCGGTTTTATTGTATAAGTTTTAATTTCAGAGTTTCTAATCTCTGAAATTGTTGTTTCGGTACAAATTGTAGCCTCATCAAGGCCGTCAGCCCCATGAATCACCATTCCGTCAGTAACCATAAGGTTTACAAGCACTTTTGCAATAGGCTCGGTTAATTTTTTATCATAAACCCCGATTAACTGCATTTTAGTATTGGCGGGGTTTATAAGGGGACCGAGTATATTAAAAAGCGTTCTTGTTGCAATTTCATGACGGACATCCGCAACATATTTCATGCAAGGATGGTGGTTTTGCGCAAAAAGAAAGCAGATTCCGATTTCATTAAAAATTTTAAGTGAATTTTCCGGTTTTAAATTTATATTTGCACCGAGTGCTTCAAGTACATCAGCAGCACCTGATTTGCTTGATACGGAACGATTTCCGTGTTTTGCGACCTTGGCGCCTGCACCTGCCGCAATAAAAGCGGCTGCGGTAGATATATTAAAAGTTCCGCTGCAATCACCGCCTGTGCCCACTATATCGATAGCTTGTTTGGAGTTGATATTGAATGGTATGCATTTTTCTTTCATGACATTGGCTGCTGCCGTAATTTCCTGCACCGTCTCGCCTTTTATTCGAAGAGCAGTGAGAAAGGCAGCTATCTGAGCATTTGTAGCTTTACCCTCGGTTATTTGTTCAATAACAGTCTTAACCTCATTGTACTCAAGGTTTTGGCCGTTTATTAGTTTTAAAATAGCATCGGTTATCATTTTATAATTTCCAAAAAGTTTTCAGCCATTTTTCTGCCGTCAGGCGTAAGTACGGATTCAGGATGAAATTGAAGCCCGTAAATGTTGTATTCAGAGTGTTTTACCCCCATTATAGTACCGTCATCGCATTTTGCAATCACGGTTAATTCTTCAGGCAGCGTCTCACTTTCGGCAATTAGCGAATGATACCTTGCAACTTTTATACGCTCATTAAGTCCTTTGAAAATTAAAGAATCGGTATCTACCGTAATTTCGGAGGTTTTTCCGTGCATAATGGTGTTTGCGTATGTAATTTTTCCGCCAAAAGCCTCGCATATTGCCTGATGCCCGAGGCATATACCCAATATCGGCAGTTTATCTTTAAAATATCTGATTGTATCAATACAAACCCCTGCATTTGAAGGTTTTCCCGGCCCGGGTGAAACAATAATCGCGCGCGGATTCATGTTTTCAATTTCAAATACGGTTTTTTCGGTATTGCGGATTACTTCTATATCGGGATAAATTCCGCCTATTAGCTGGTATAAATTGTATGAAAAACTGTCAAAATTATCTATTAATAAAATTTTTTCGCCCATTATATCTCTCCTTCGGAAAGCTTAAGCGCATTCATAATAGCTTTAGACTTATTTTCACACTCTTTGTATTCCATCTCGGGGATACTGTCCGCAACTATCCCTGCGCCTACTCTTACATAAACCTTGCCCTGTTTTTTAAATGCAAGGCGGATACCGATACAAGTATCCATATTTCCCGTAAAATCAAGATATCCGACGGCACCGCCGTAAATGCCTCTTTTATTATTTTCAAGTTCATTTATAATTTCACATGAGCGAATCTTAGGAGCACCTGAAAGTGTTCCCGCAGGAAGGATTGAACCCATAGCATCAAGTGCATTTTTATCATCTCTGATTTCACCTGTTACAGTAGAGCCAATATGCATAACATGTGAAAAGCGCTCAATTGTCATATATTTTTCTACTTTTACCGTGCCGAATTTTGCAATTCTGCCGATATCATTTCGCCCTAAATCAACAAGCATGTTGTGTTCCGCGAGTTCTTTTGTATCGGATAAAAGCTCAAATTCAAAGGCTTTATCCTCTTTTTCATCCTTGCCGCGTCTTCTTGTGCCTGCAAGCGGGAAGGTATAAAGTTTTCCATCCTTAAGTTTTACGAGGGTTTCAGGTGAAGCACCGGCTATTTCCACATCATCGCTGCCAAAATAAAACATATAAGGTGACGGATTAATCGTTCTTAGAATGCGGTATGTGTTTAATAACTCACCCGAAAAATCCGCTTCAAAGCGGTTTGAAAGCACAACCTGAAAAATATCGCCTTCCTTAATGTAGTATTTGGCTTTTTCAACCATTTTGCAATATTCTTCCTTGCTGAAAAGCGCTCTGAAATCGGATTTTAATTTTCCTGATTTAATTTTTTTGCTTTTGCCTGTTTTAATAAGCTCTGCAAGTTTTTTAAGGGATTTTTCCGCCTTTTTATAATTTTTTTCAAGGTCATCCGTTTTGATATTTTCTATTAAAATAATTTTTTGTCTTTTGTTATCAAAGGCTATAACCCTGTCAAACAGCATTAAATCAACATCTTTAAAGTTTTCCGTATCTTGCGCATTTAGATTTAATTCCGGTTCAAAATATTTTATAAAATCGTAGGCAAAATACCCGACAAGCCCGCCTGTAAAGGGCGGCAGCCAATCAAATTTCGGGCTTTTATATTCTTTTAAGATATCATTTATGTTATTTTGAGGGGTCATGGTTTTAATTTCACGGGTTTTACCGTTTTCTTTAATTTTCATAAGCCCGTTTTGACATGTTATTTCTGCTTTTGGCTTGAAACCCAAAAAAGAATATCTGCCCCAGTTTTCGGCTTTTTCCACACTTTCAAGTAAAAAGCAGTGGTTATCATTATTTTTTAATATTTTTAAAACTTCAATAGGGGTTTTAATATCGGAAAAAATTTCCATAGAAACAGGAATAACTTTATACTCGCTGTTTTTATATTTTTTAATCTCCTCAAATTCAGGTTTAATCATAATTTTAAGCTCCAAAATCAAGCGTATCAATTATACATCAAAAATAAATTTTCACAATTTTTTATTTGTAATATAATGAGGTTGATTCGCCGATATAGCTCAGCTGGTAGAGCGGCTCATTCGTAATGAGTAGGTCAAGGGTTCGAGTCCCTTTATCGGCTTTTAATTTCAAACGGGGCATGGATTTTTTAAAAATTTTTGTGCTAGATTATCAGATGGAATACTTTTATGAGGTTTGCCATGAAATTTAAAGAGATTGAGGAAAATATTTTTTACTGCGGCTTAAATGATGCCGACAGAGTTATTTTTGATGAATTAATTCCATTAGAGCATGGAACAACATATAATTCTTATTTAATTAAGGGTAGTGAAAAAACTGCAATTATAGATACCATGTATCCGCCTTTCAGTGAAGAATATCTTAAAAATCTTGAAGATAACGGGGTTAAAAATGTAGACTACATTATTGCAAACCACGGTGAACAAGATCATTCAGGCACTATTCCGAAACTTCTTGAAAAATATCCGAACGCAAAAGTTGTGACTAATGCTGTTTGTAAAAATAATATTAAAGAAATGCTTCTTGTGGATGAAGATAAATTTATTACCGTAAAAGACGGCGACTCCCTTACTTTAGGAGATAAAACGCTTAAGTTTATTTCTGCCCCCGGGGTTCACTGGCCTGATACGATGTTTACTCACCTTGTTGAAAATAATCTCCTTTTTACATGTGATTTTCTCGGTGCTCATCTTCCTTTTGAGGAACTTTATTCTAAAAATGATGACGAACTGGTATCTTCTGCCAAAAGATACTATGCAGAGATTATGATGCCTTTTCGCCCAATGTGTAAAAAATATGTAAGCATGATTTATGATATTAATCCTAAAATGATTTTACCAAGCCATGGCCCCCTTCATAATAAACCATCCTTTATTCTTGATTTATATAAAGATTGGACGGCGGATGAACCTAAAAATCTTGTTTTAATGCCTTACGTTTCTATGTATAAAAGCGTTGAAGAAATGGCATTTTATTTAAAAGAAAAACTTGAAAATAAAGGTATAAAAGTAGCATGCTTTGATGTCATAGAGGATGATTTAGGGGATATTGCAATGAATATGGTAGATGCTGCAACGGTTGTTCTTGGCGGTTCAATGGTTTTAGCCTCTCCGCATCCTGCAATCGCAAATGTTGCCTATATTGCAAATCTTTTAAAACCTAAAGCAAAATTTGCCTCATTTATCGGTTCATACGGCTGGGGCGGTAATTTATTCGGCAAACTTGGCGAAATGCTTTCCGGATTAAAAGTTCAGGTAATTGAGCCTGTTCTTGTTAAAGGAAAACCGAAAGAAGCTGATTATAAGCTTCTTGATGATATGGCGGAAGCTGTTTATAAATCTCATAAAGAGGCCGGTCTGGTTTAGCCTGCCTGTCCTCTTATAATACCTGTAAAACGGTGTTAATATTTAGTCTAACCAAATTTTTACAAAAATTTACATTATTTTACAATTTTAGTTAGCAAAAAATAATATTTACATGTTTTGTTTAATTTGGAAGACAATTAAAATTGTTAGTTAGTAGTGTTGTTAGGTAAAAAATATGAAAATTAGTGCAATTCAGGCGCAGCCGGTGCGCAGCATGCAGAAAAATTCTGCGGTAAGTCAGTCAAGTAGTGCTGCGGCAGCGTCGATTACGTCTTCAAGAGCAAATGTTCCGTATGCGGCTATTTCTTTTGGCGGTGCCAAGAATAAACTTCATGTTGCTCATTATATGGCAGAATTTCCGCCGTTTATGAATGTCGGCGGTGTTGCAACGGTCGGCGACGATTATAAAAACATGAATGACTGGATGAAGAAAATTCTTGCAAGGGAAGGAAAACCGACTGAAAATGTTAAACTCTCCATGTTTATGCCGTATTATAACGGTCAGCTGATTGCGGATGCTAACGGTGATTTAACGGGCGGTGTTTCCGTAAGAACTCTTTCTGACGGCACCCCTATTTATGTTCATGCTAATGATATTAAAACTCTGGGAAGCATGGATGAGGCTATAAAACAGGGTAAATACTTTAAATTAGAACAGGTTGGCGAAACAAAACAAATGCAATGGGGTCTTAGTGACACCCCCATCACTCTTTATAAGGTTTTACCCGATAAACGCTTAAAAGAAGACGTTGATTTTTACATGGTATATTCTGAAGGCACTGCTTTGAAAGATATTGCCTATGCAAATGGAGGCGGATACAGCAGCTACAGTTCAACAGGTGCTCCTTCTGCCGCAAGCGGCTTCAGCGGCGATCCGTATGCTCAAAACAACAAAGCGTTTGCAGAGTTACTGCCGTTGACCGAGCAAAAGGGCTTTAATCCTGAAACCATTATTTGTTCTGATGCTCAGTGCTGTTATGTTCCTGAATATATGGCGCACAAACAGCTTGACGGTCAGGAATATTATAAAGACCTGAAACTTTCTGCAGTATTCCATAATATGGGAGACGGTTATACTGAAAATAAATCCGCAATAGATATGTTTGCAAGCTTCGCCAGCAAAGATGATATTAATGCTGTTTTAGCCGATCCCAAATACAAAGAAATCAAATTAAGCGGTGACAATAAGGCGCTTGAAGAATACTTCCAGCAATTTATGAAGCCGCTGGTTGCAAAATCTGTTCTTAACCCCGAAGAAGTAAGAATTACACCGAATATGATTCCTTTATATTATGTTAAGGATGAAAACGGTAACTTTGTAAGCACGGTAAAAACCGTATCCTGCGGTTATGCTCAATCTGTTGCGGAAAACCCGAGTGTTTCTCCTTTCTTGCATTCAACCTGGAAGGAATTATATGATGCAGGAAAAGTAGGCGGTGTTCTGAACGGTCTTGATAAACCGAATATCCGTTGGGATAAAGATTTTCCCGGATTTGTCGGTGAATTTAACAAAAACTTCGGACGTGATGCAAATGGCAACCTTTATGAAATAAAACCCGGTGAAGATACAAGTAAAGCTGTATTTAAACGTCTTTCACCTTTCTTGCCTGATGCTGACGGAAATCTTACATATGAATCTATCCGCGAAACAAAGAGAGGAAATAAAATCAATTTCCTTGAAAGATTTGTTGAACCCTTAAAAGAAGGTGAAGATTATATCGTTACCGGTAATAAATCAAAAGTCTGCAAAACCTACGGACAGATTGATAAAAAATATATTGAAATGCTCAAAAAGGGCGAAAACATACCTGTGTTTGGCTCTTGGGGGCGTATAGATAAACAAAAAGGCTTCCCTATAACAATTAAAGGTTTCTCAAAATTTGCACAAACAGAAGCAGGTAAAAATGCAATTCTTGTTATGGGTGGTGAATTTTCTGCAACTAACCCTGAATCAGCAGCGGTTAGAACTGTTATTGAAAGAGAACTCGATAACAAAGGTTTACGCGGACGTTATGTTGTTATTGACGGTTTTGCGCCAGGATATCCTATAGCAAGTATGGCTGATGCTTCATTACTACCCTCAACTTCTGCACCTTGTGAGCTTACGGACCTTGAATCTGCAAGATTTTTCTCTACTCCGATTGTTACAGACACTCAGGGCATGAAACAAAAGAATTTTGATCCAAGAAATGCTGATGAAGCTGCTGTAGCTAACGCTTACAAGACAGTTCATGAATATTGTATTCCTGATTCTGAAGTAGACAGAATTGTAAAAGCATTCGGATTTGGTGATAAGGCTCTTCAAGCTGAAATTGCAAAAGAATACAGCCTTGTTGAAAAAGATACATTTGATGATTTTAGTATCTGGTTTAATAAAAAGCTAAATAAAGTCAAACAGCCGCTTCTGGATTATAAATATCCTGACGGAAAAATACCTGATAATATAGATGAAATTGCTTTAAAGAAATTTAAAGAATCCGAAGATTATACAAATTTAATCACAAGATTAAAAGAAAATATGCTGGGTGACGAACTTGCTGATGCGATGACAAGAAAAGTTGCAGGTATTGGTACAGATATCGACAGAACAATTGTTAAAAATCAGATGGCAATGGACACCTCTTGGAGTAACAATAATGCACTTCGTTCTCAGTTTATTAATACTTCTAAGGCAAGCTCCGAAGAAATGTATTATTCAATGGTAGACGTAGCTCCCGGTAAGGTGATTACTCCTGCCGTAAATACCAAACTTGATGTATCAAGTCTTTCTGATAATACAACTTCAGGTCTTAAAAATAACTCTTCAGGATTTATGTCAAAAATTAAAACCGGACTGAAAGATAAACGTGTATTGGCTGCCATTGCAGGCGTTGCTGCCGTAGGAGCAATTGCATTTGGAGTTGTTCAAAGCAACAAGAAAACAAAACCGGCAAAAGATACTTCCGCTTCAAATGAGGTAAAACCGGCTCCCGTAGAACAAACACCTCCTCCGCCTCCGCCGGCGCCAACTGCGGTACCTGTTTCCGCACCCCCTGCTGCTGCACAGGCTCAACAACAGACAAATGCTTCATCTCAGACAGCACAGGCAGCTCCTGCTTCATCATCCGCAATTAATCTTTCCAATAATAAATTTGCGGCTTGCTTCAATAAAATAGTCTAAAAGTACTGAAAAATAGGTATTTATAATGTTTAAAACACCTGTAATATACATTTTACAGGTGTTTTAGCTTACATGTGCAAATAAAATCCGTTTAAAATCCACGTTAATAGGGCAAAAATCGGCGCGGCATATAGTATTATGCCGCATATCAGTATCTTATTTTACGATTAAACAACTTTCAAGGGCGCTGATTCTGTAACCGATTTTTCCGCAAATGTTAATATACTTAGATATATCTAAATATATTTTAAAAATGCGAAAAATAACGCAAAAATTCTGCATTATTTTTTTGTAACCTTAAAAATATTATAAATGTTTTTAAAATTTTTGCCAAATTTGTTTAAAAATTTTTATTATATTATCAATAGATTTCTATTAGTAACATAATGATAAAAACTTAATTAATTTAAAAATCTTATCAGTATGTATCTATTAGAAATATACTGATAAGATTAAAAACATTTAGTGGACATGGTACAGCTTTTCGATATATATTGATAATATTTTTAAAAATTTTTATCCAAATTTTACACAAGACCCTCTTTAATCGCCTTCACTGCTGCCTGTGTTCTGTCATCTACAAGTAGTTTTTGGATTATATTGCAAACATGTGCCTTTGATGTATGTTCGCTTATATTTAGTATTTTGGCTATTTCAAGGTTTGATTTCCCGTCTACAACAAGTTTTAAAACTTCATATTCTCTTTCGGTTAAATTACAATGCTTTGCCTTAAAATTTGCTCTGCTTGTACTCTTTTGCGGTATTACCCCTAAATTTTGCGCATTTCTCAATAAGGTAACCGCCTTAGGATCAATCCATATCGCTCCTTCATTTATTGTTCTTACAATCATAACAAGGTTTTCACTGTTTATATCCTTTAGAATATAAGCATTTACGCCCGCTTTGAGTGATTCTGCAACATCTGAATCCTTTATATGTGAAGTTAAAATTATAAATTTAGTATCCGGGCTCTCGTCAGATATACGTTTTATAACATCAATGCCTGTTATATCACCGAGTATTAAATCGAGTATTGCAACATCGGGGTGCTGTGCTTTAATTTTTTCTACAGCATCTTTACCACATTCTGCTTCGGAAACAACTGTCATATCTTCAAATTTTGTAAAAAGACTTTTTAAACCTACTCTTATTAATTTATGATCATCTGCAAGCAGAATTCTTATTTTAGTTTTTTCTTGCTTTGGTTTTTCTTGAATTGTATTATACATTTTTTCTCCATAGTTTTTGTTGATTTTAAACCAAGTTTATTAAATAAAGCTTGGAAAAGCATTCTACAAATACGGTTAAAAAGTATGTATTATTAAAAACCTATAAAGTTTAATTTCAATAAGAAGTTTGTTTTAACAAATTAAAAACATTATCACAACAAACATATTAAAACCATGCCGCTTAAAACTCTTTTAAGAATTTATTTATATTTTATATATAAATTTATACCTTTTATTGGTTTTTCTTAATGTTTTACATAATATACATTATAACTACATAACGAATAGTATTAAAATAAATCTAAAAACCCTATAAATAGGTTTTCCTTAAAAATCTGTAGGGTCAAAATTTTATAAATAAATAAAAATATGATAATACCATTGTTATATTTTAATAAAATTCCGAGCCTTTTAATATAAAAACATATTTTAAAACCAAAAATCCAAACTTTACAAAATTTTAAAATCATCCGATTTAATGTAAAATAATTATTGCTATGAAACCGGTAAATAAAAAACAATATGATATCACAATATTTGGCGGAGGCCCTGCGGGTATAAGTGCCGCATATACGGCAGCAAGCTTGGGATATAAAACTCTTCTTGTAGAAAAAAATAATTATCTCGGCGGTCAAATGACGGGTGCGCTCGTTGTCCCAATGATGCAAAGCACATCCGATGATATTAATACTGAATTTTACAAAACGCTTATAAAATATGCAAAAGATTACAACGCACAAATAACATACTGCGATGGAAACGAAGGCTGGCTGAATCCTGTGCTTCTAAAAATTGTATTTGAAAAAATGCTGAAAGATATCGGGGTTGATATTTTATACGAAACAGAATTAAAAAATAAAGAAATTGATAATGATACAAAAACCATTAATTCTGTGGAAATTAAATCAAAAACTTTATCACTACATATCTATTCGAAATATTATGTAGACGCAACAGGTAATTCAAATTTTTGCGAATTTTTAAATTGTGATTTTATTGATGATTTTGAAAAATTTCAGCCTTCTTCGTTAAGATTTATAATTTCAAATATCAATTTAGAAAAATTTTCCTCTCAAATTATGAAAGCAGATTCCGACAGAGACGTCACCACATCAGCTAAAATGGGCAATGATATTCATTTATCTACGGCTTATACGTTTGACACCGCAAAAAACTGGGGATTGAGACCGTTTTTTGAAGCTGCTGTCAGGGATGGCGTGCTGAAATATAATGATACAGCGTATTTTCAAGTATTTACAATAGCAAATATGCCTCACAGCCTTGCTTTTAACTGTCCAAGACTTCAAAATACAGATAATAAAGATATTTTCTCTCACTCAAATTCCTTAATTGAAGCCAGAGCCTCAATTTTCAGGATTTATAACTTTATGAAACAGTATTTTGAAGGCTTTGAAAATTCTTATATATCCCAAATAGCTGATATGACGGGAGTCAGGGTTTCTAAGCGCCCTAAAACCAGGTATATTTATAAACTTTCAGATATTCTAACCTCAAAAACCTTTGATAATACAGTTCTTACGGCAGATTATCCTGTCGATATCCATTCAAACGAAGCTGATAATTCAACACTAAAGGTTGTAAAAAAATACTTTTTACCCGTGGAATCCCTGATGAGCAAGGATTTTAACAATTTATTCGTCTGTGGAAGAAATCTTGGTGCGGAATTTGAAGCACAAGCAGCCCTTCGAATTCAAAAAAGCTGCATGTCCATGGGTGAAGGGCTTGTAAAATATTTACATAAATCTGAAAAACTACATTAAGAATTGTAAAAATTTATCAAATTTGTCAATTTTTATAACAAGTTTTTTGTTTTACAAACATTAATTTTAATATAAAATGTAGTATATACACATGTGCCTATTTAGGAGAAAACAATGGAAACCAGGCTATTTTTAAATAATCAAAATGCAATTTCAAAAAATAGTAACAACATACAAAAGAAAGATTATCTTGCAGCATACAATGCTCACGATTTACAGCAGGATACAGTAAGCTTTAGCGGAAAAAATACCGCCAAGACAGCAGGATTTTTTGACAAATTTAAATCCGCACTGCCCTGGGCAAAAGAGCACCCGAAAAAAGCTGCAGGCGCCGTGACCGCTGCTGCTGTTGTAACTGCAGGCATGCTGGCAGGATGTGCAGCCGAAACAACTGCACCGACAGATGCCGCAACGCAGCCTGAAACTACACCCGCGGCGACTACTGCTCCTACAGCCGCTCCGCAAGAAGAGGAAGATGAACGCGTAAGAATTACGGTTGCTGATATAAAAGAAAATTATGACACCATAAATGATATTTATCTTACAAAAGGCAGTACTTTAAGTACGGTTAATTTTACCCCCAATGCTTTGCCAAAAGACATTGTCATGCAGACTATCGTTGACCCTGAAACCGCTCAGAACGATGATGACCCGCGTATAGGTTCTACATTAAGAGAATTGATTGAAAGAGCAGGCTACGATTTTGAAGGCACACTTGAAAAAGCAGGCATAGGCACCGAAGATTCCGATAATGATGTCGGCGATGAAGCAGCTTTCCATAAAGCAATTATTGAATATCTTCAAAGCAATCCGGAACTTGTAGCTTTAATTACAAGCATTAACGGTGTTGATTCCATTGAAGAACTTACACCGGATGAAATTGCCGATACGGTTCTTTATCAGGGCAAAGACTTGTTAACAAGCACAAGGGTAATAGCACCTGCGTTTAATCTTCCATATATGAACGAAGATAAAAGCCTTTTTGTAAATGAAACTGCCCTAAAACAATATTCAACAGATGAACCCGATACAACAATCAGCATAGTTTCTGAAGGTAAACTTGGCGATGGTGATTATCGCACGGTTGAAGAAGGTATTGCTGCGGCTTTACATATTGATGAATTAAATCCAAATTCCGCCAAGTATAAAAAAGCACTTGAAACCGCTTTACATGCTGTGGCAAATGCTCCTCAAAATGCTTCCATAATTGAAGTTAAAACCGGTGATTTGCGCGAAGGTGATAAAGTTGCCGTACTTAATGATGATTCAAGAGTTGATGTATTATTAAGCTTAACGGATATTGATGAACTTTATATACCTGATAACATTGTTGTTGATGACATTACAGACGACAGTGATGCAAAATATACTTATAAACAAGGTAGTACAATTTTCCAAATAGCTCCAATTTGCCCGATTAACGGCGGTGAAGCCGTAAGTCGTATGGAATTACCCGAATCTGTTGATCCTAAATCTTCAAAACCAAACGATATTACTTGTTTAAACGATATATTAAAATTCTTTGCAGACACAAGAACCAATGAACCCTTTATGTATACCGATGAGGAAGGCGTTGACCACTATAACATAAAGGATCAAAACGCACAAAAGGTTGCTACCGCACATAGAATGAGCTTTATTCAAAACAATCTTCACATATTTGCCGCAGCGCAAGAAATTGACGGCGAACTTAGTTTATTTGGTGCATACAATGTTACGGACTCTGATGTGGCAAAAGATATTAACACTAAGCTGCAGGCACTTAAACTGGCTTCAGGAGGTGACGATAAACAGTTACAAAAAGACATTAGCAGTTTAATAACAGCTATGCTTTCCAAATACTCCGACGGCAGCTTGGATGATTTTCTTGAAGAATATTGCGAACTCGATTGGGATAAAGCAATGGCTATTGAGTTCTATGATGAAGACGGCTTATTGATATTCTATGATAAGAACGGCAAACCTGTACAAATAGCTGTTTTACCGACAAATATCCGTGTTGGCAAAGCCGATGTTAAATCCAATAACACAAATACAAAGAAGAATGATGATGATTCAAATAAAAATAAAGAAGTTGACAACGATACTGATTCCGACTCTGATACAGATATAGATTCAGATACAGACATTGATTCAGATACCGATACAGACAGTGATACGGACGTTGACAGTGACTCAGATGCTGATTCTGACAGCGACAGTGATTCCGATTCAGATTCAGACTCTGACTCAGATAGTGATAGCGATAGTGATTCTGATTCCGATTCTGACAGTGATTCGGATAGCGATAGTGACAGTGATACAGATATAGATTCAGACACTGACACTGATACAGATTCGGATTCGGATTCTGACAGCGACAGCGATTCAGACTCTGACAGTGACTCAGATTCTGATTCCGATTCGGATTCCGACTCTGATACCGATATAGATTCAGATACAGACACCGATACCGACACAGATACTGATGGTGACAACAGACCAGGCAATGGAGATACCGACCTTCCGGGTGATTCCGATTCAGATTCAGACAGTGATACGGATACCGATTCGGACTCTGACACCGATACAGACACAGATACTGATTTAGACTCTGACTCAGATAGCGACAGTGACAGTGATTCCGATTCAGATTCAGACAGTGATACAGATACAGACAGCGACTGTGAAACTCCGCCGGGAATTTCTGACGGCGGCTCATCCAACAGTGTAAGTTTAGATGCAAATGTAGGCGGCGACAGCGACAGTGATTCTGATTCAGATTCAGACTCTGACTCAGATAGTGATAGCGATAGTGATTCTGATTCCGATTCTGACAGTGATTCGGATAGCGATAGTGACAGTGATACCGACATTGACTCGGATTCTGATACAGATACGGACAGTGACGGTGATGCTTCTTGTGATACCCCGCCGGGACTTACTGACGGTTAATATTAATCATAAGAACTTATATAAATTAAAGCAGGGTAAAAATACCCTGCTTTTTAACATGTATAAAGAGCTTTTCAAATGGAATACTCTATAGTTCCGCCGCCAAGAACCGTATCCCCATCATAAAACACAACAGCCTGCCCGGGTGTAATTGCATTCTGCGGCTCCAAAAATTCAACACGCACGCCATCAGATTCAGCATAAATTTTGCAATCCGTCTTCTGTCCTGCAGAACGAATTTTAGCACTTGCAATAATAAATTCAGGCGCCTCATCATAAAATGTCCAGCATACATCCTTTGCAAAAAGAGTCTTGGAAAAAGTATGCTCTTTTTCACCGACAATTACTTCGTTATTGTCTAAATCAAATCTGATTACATACAATGGATTATCATAAGCTATTTTCAACCCTTTTCTCTGCCCGATTGTATAGTTAAAAATACCTTTATGCCTGCCTAAAATTTTACCGCTTATATGTCTTATATTGCCCGCATTTTCTTTGGCATTGATAATTTCGGCATAATTTCCTTTGTAAAAATCCTGACTGTCTGTTTTATTGTACACAATCAACCCGTTTTTTTCGGCAAAAGCCCTTACATCCTCTTTTTCAAAACCGCCGAGCGGAAATAAAATATTTTTAAGTTTTTCCTGCCCCAGTTTATAAAGAAAATATGTCTGATCTTTTTTTTGATTTACACCTTGCTTTAAAAGGTATTTATTAAGCTTGGTGTTGTATTCTATCCTTGCATAGTGCCCTGTTGCAAATTTATCGAATTTAAGCCCTGATTCCCTTGCAAGCTTGGGAAACATATCAAATTTTATAAGCGGATTGCACAAAATACAAGGGTTTGGTGTTCTTCCGCTCTTGTATTCGCTTTTAAATTTCTCAAAAACAAGTCTGTCAAATTCTTTAGCACAATCAATAAGGTGAAATTCAATTCCTATTTTATTGCAGACTGCCTTAGCATCGGCAATTTCCTTATTTTTATCAGCACCGTAGCAGGAATTTGCAATAGTTTTTATCTCGCCGTCATAAACCTTCATCATAGCGCCGATAACGTTATAGCCGGCCTGTTTTAATTTTAAGGCGCAAACGGCAGAATCAACCCCGCCCGAAACCCCGACAAGAACTGTTAAATCTTTGTTTTCCATATCGGAATTTTAACACAAAAATTGACACGCGAAATTAAAATCGTTAGAATTAAAGTATGTTACCCGAAATTGATGTAGAAAATTATAATAAAGTTCTTGATGAAATGCTTGTTGATATAGGCACCTGGCGCAAATCAATGATACATTACATTAAAGATGAAAATCCCGAATTAAATTCAGCTATTATTGAACTTGCAAACAAAACGGAGCTTGACCCTAAAGCTGTTGCCGCAGGCGCATATATGGCATACAGGCTTATTGAAGAAGCAAATCAGGCGCAGGCTGAAATTATAAATTTTGAAGAATAGTTTGTTAAATTTTATGAATGCAACTGAATTTTTGTTTGTTTTTTAGTGTAAAATATTTTTATGAATAATAATACGGAAAACCAAACCTCTCAAAACATGAAAATGGATGATATGCCTTTTCTTGCAAAGATTTTGGAGAATATACGCGAAGTCATCGCTTATGATAAACAGCAAAAGCAGCCCCTTATTTTAAGAATAAACGAGGCTTTTATATTTAAAATTGCCCGCAAAGCAATTCTGGAAAAAAATTCCACATTTTTAATGTCAATCGCGGGAGAATCCGCTTCAGGAAAAACTACGCTTGTTAAAAACACGGCAAAAGCCTGCATTAAAACGGATACGGATAATGCCTACACTGTTATTTGCTGTGATGATTATTATAAAGATGCTTCCAAAGAACTGACTGAAGCAGGAAGCTATGAAGAACTGTTTAAAACAGGTTTTAGCTTTGATACACCCGATGCAATTGATTTAAACTTAATGAAAGAACATCTTATTAAGCTTAAAAACGGTGAGACTGTTTATTCTCCGTATTATGATTTTGTTACATGCGAAAGTAAAAAAGATTCGGTTATCAAAAAACCTGCAAAAATCATTCTTAATGAAGGTTTATACGTTCTAAACGAATGCATGCGCGATATTGTTGATGTAAAAATTTATGTTTATACCCCCTTTGAAATAATTAAGGAAAGATGGTATGCACGCGCCATTACCCGCGGAAAAATAGGCAAGGCAGCCGATATGCAGTTCCATGATGTTAACCAGACGGCATTCAGATATATCCGCCCCACTATGGAAATGGCAGATATTGTTATAAACGGTCTTACAACCCAGCAATACATTGAAGAAATTGCACTTATGTTTATTGACGCCATTGTTAAGGTTTTAAGAACGCGTTAATTGTATCTTTATACAATATTTTCAACTGTATTTTTCTTAAAATATTATCAATACATATCGTTTAGATATATTATAATTATTGATTAAAAAACTCTTGACATTAAACGGTGCTTTGAATAAGATAATACTTGTGATGGGACGTCGCCAAGTGGTAAGGCAGCTGGTTTTGGTCCAGCCATCTCGGAGGTTCGAATCCTTCCGTCCCAGCCAAATTATAAAATTCAAAACGACTCATTTGAGTCGTTTTTTTATTTCTGCCATGATACAATAACTTTATGAAGGACTCGCTCTACAACACACTTATCAATCATTGTGATAATTTTCACAGCACATATAAGTGCAATAATTGTTCGAGAGATAATGGACGATGCAGCGGAGGCTGTTCCGAATGTTCTTATGAAATTCATCGTAATGGTGAAGTGCGCACTAATTATGACTGCGAAAAACTAACATCTTATTATGTTTGCAGATTTCTGAATAAATATGCATCTGAAGCATTACATGCGCTTGAATGTGATTTTTTAAAAGAAAAAATATTGCAAAACAAAAGGTTTAATGTATTATCACTGGGCTGCGGTCCCTCATCAGACTATATTGCTTTTAATGCTTTTAGAAATCAGCATTGCCCGGAGAAAATGATACATTACAAAGGCATTGATATTTCAACAGGCTGGGATGCTATTAATAAGAAAATCAACAAAATAAAAAATGAAAATGATAAGTACAATATATTCTATCAGGATGTTTTTGAAAAAATAAAAGAAAAACCCATTAAAAATACTAATATTCTGGTAATACAAAATCTCTTTTCCACTCTTAACAAGAAAAATGACTCGCGTTTTCAAAACAGCCTCGAAACTTTTTTTGACGATTTAAACTCAAACATAATTAAACGCAGGGCAAAAAATTTAATTATAATAATAAATGATATAAACAGCTGGTATTGCGCAAGAGATAAGTGGATTAATACCTTTCGGGACAACATCGCCAAGAATAATATAAAGTGTGAAACACAGATAAGATACTTTGACAATACAAACTGTAAACACAAAGAAGATTTTTGGCAAAAACATAACGATTCAAACTGGTTTTTTAAAGATACACCCGCCATATTAAATTACCAAACAGGACTCCCGAAAGAATGTACAGGTGTTCAGCTTCTTATAAAAATCGGGGGCAATAATGATAATTAGTGCAAGCAGAAGAACAGATATACCCGCATTCTATTCCGATTGGTTTTTAAACAGACTTCAAGAGGGTTATGCCCTTGTAAGAAATCCGTTAAATATTCATCAGGCAAGCAAAATAAAGCTTACTCCCGATGTTGTTGATTTTATTGTTTTTTGGACAAAAAATCCTGAACCTCTACTATTAAAGCTTGATAAACTTAAAGATTACAATTATTATTTTCAATTTACATTAACATCATACGATAGTGATATTGAAGAAAATGTACCAAAAAAGGGAAAATATGTAATTCAAACATTTAAAAAATTATCGGATAAAATAGGAAAAAACAGAGTTATTTGGCGTTATGACCCAATTTTATTAAATGATAAATATACAATTGATTACCACACCAAAAATTTTGAAAAAATTGCAAAACAATTATCCGATTATACTGAAAAATGTACAATTAGTTTTTTGGATTTATATAAAAAAACGGAAAAAAATTTGAGCGGATGCAATATAACACCATTTAACGAGCAGCTTATAAGGATTTTAGCAAAGAATTTATCCGAGATTGCACATTCGTACGATTTAGATATTGATACCTGCTCGGAAAATATTGATTTAAGCGAATTTCAAATAAAACATGCCCGCTGTATAGATGCTGATTTAATGGAAAAGCTCACCGATTATAAGTTCAAAGTTTCCAAAGATAAAAATCAAAGGAAAGAATGCGGCTGTGTGGAAAGTATAGATATAGGCGCATATAACACCTGCAAAAACGGATGCAGGTATTGCTATGCTAATTTTAATCAAAAACAGGTTGATATCAATTATGCAAAGTATGACTGCAATTCCCCTATGCTTTGCAATAAAATTGATTCCTTGCAAGATAAAATAACCGAGCGTAAAGTAAAATCAATTATGGAAAAGAATTGCAACGGCAAACAACTTAATATATTTTAATACTTCAAAATCATAGGGCAAATTTATCTCTTTATACGTTTTACCATAATGTTGTGTTAGTTGGTTCAATAAACAAAAATATAAGCTTTAAAAGAGCCTTGAATTCAAAAGAATTAAAGGAATTCATTGCCGTGCGCGATAAAGGAAAGCGCCTTGCAGGGCAAACAGGGCAGTCAATCTTTATTGTACCTGACAGCTGTTTACCGCAGACAGCTGCTACAAATACAGGGGTTGGCAATCTTTCGTCAAATTCCGCAAAAGAATTTTTCAGCTCTATGCAGCCATATCTCGGTTTTAACAGAGTCGAAGTACTTCCGCAAGGCGAACTGCATTCAAATAACGGACTATATTCACCTTATTCAAGCACGGCCCTTTCACTTGGAAATCATCAAATTAATCTTGAATTACTCATACAGGAAGAATTTGGCAAAATCTTACTGCCCGAAGAATACAGGGAAGTTGTAAATTCAAATACTTTACCTGATAAAGATACAATTGTAAACAATAAAAACGTAACGGAAGAATGGGGAGCGCAAGAAAAGGCACTGCGAAAAGCTTTTGAGCGTTTTAAAAATATTGACGGTCAAACACAGCTTAAAAAAGAATTTTCTTCATATATTACAGAAAACAACGACTGGCTTGAACCTAAATGTGTTTATAAAATACTTTCAAAAAAACACGGAACCGATGACTGCTCTTTCTGGCAGGGGATTGACGGTTATCTTTATGAAAGCGTTGTGCCTGCCGAGGATAGAAAAACAAGAATTGCAGAGATTTTAAAAGAAAACCCGGATGAAGCGGAATACTATAAATTTAAACAATTTATGGCAGATAAACACCTTGCAATCGGCAAAAAAAGCCTTAACGATATGGGAATTAAACTCATAGGCGATTGTGAAATTAATTTCTCAAAAGATGAAATCTGGGCAAATCCTGCGGCATTTAGCAGAGATACATTTATAGGAGAAAGAAACTGGCATATACTAAGCTTGAATTATGACACGATAAAAGACCCGAAAAGCGCAAGTGCACAGCTGCTAAAAAGAAAAGTTGAATTATGTGCCAAAAGATATGACAGCATCCGCTTTGATGTGGGCTGGGCATATGTTAAGCCAAAGCTGCACCACTATGCTGGGGGCTATGAAACAAAATATTTAGGCGACAGTGTTTTAAAACTTATTGAACAAACCATAAAAGATACAAAAGGAAAAGATTACGATTTAAATAATCTTATTTATGAATTTCAGGGCGGTGAAATATTTAAATCGGATTATCAGCAGAGCGCCGCATTTAAAACAGGCAGACTCCTTGATGAGGTTAAAGACCGAGTTGGCGTTTACGACACAGCATTTATGCATGACACTCCGTATGATGTCTGGGGCTCAAATGACGCATTTTTAAAGCGAGGCTGGTCACCTGATAAATTTGTTGTAGGCGTAGGAAACCATGATACACAGCCCTTAAGACAAATAGCAAACAATATGCGGGATGACGCCATTACAGGCGGAGACAGATTTCACAGAGAAGGCGCGGTTAAGCCTCTTGCAGATATTTTAAAACTTGACCCAAAAAGTCTGAGTGACCCTGTGGAGTACGCAAAAGCCAAATGGGCAGAACCCATGACAGCAAAGAATAATATGATGTTCTATATGGATGTTTTCGGGCGGGAAGAACGCTTTAATATGCATGGTCAAAATACAACAGTACACCCCGAAAAGAATTTTGCATACAAAATACCTGAAAACTATAAAGAGGTATACCACAAAGCGGTTCAGGAGGGCTACGGATTTAATATAATGGACAGCCTTGAAAAAGTCTTCAAAGCAAAAGGGCTGGATAAAACAGAACCGAAACTTTATAAAAAAATAGTAAAATTCAGAGATATTTTATACGATAACGGAACACAAAGCGGATTAAAAAATAATAAATATATAAAACCCCTCATTATAGGCGGAGCCATAACAGCCGCCGCAGGAATGCTTATATACTCATATATTTTACATTCAAGAAATCAAAACAAAGAAACACAAGCGGCTGAAACTCCTGATGTGGAAGTGCAGCAAGTACAATCCACACAAAATATAAGCCCTGCCGGAATAAATTTTAATGATTTTTTAAATAATGCAAAGCAAAATAATATTTAACTTAATCTTTTAAGGCAATTTCTTTTTTAAAATCATTTAAAAATTCTTCCCTGTAAAGAAAGCCCAGATGTGCTCCATTACTGATTAAAACCGTATTTTTACCCGTATATTCTCTTAATTTTTTAAGTTGATTTTTATTTGTAAGATAATCATCGAGCGTATGGTAAATTTTATAGTTATTGTTCTTTTTTAAATAATCTGAAACTGCATGCAAGCTGGCAGCATAATTAAAATCATTTATAGTTTTATTTTCACTAACCGCAAGATATTTATTGGCATAATCATAAAAACTCATATTGTTAATTGTGCGATACAATGCAGCCTTGTCGGTATTTTTCTTATTTTCAATTGTAAAAATTATATCAGATAGCTTCTGCCTTAAAATAAAACTTGTAATCAGCTTTCCTTCATAATCGGAAAACGGGAGTGTTTCAATCTTAGTGTCGCCGTCATCACTGTTTTTAACAAGGTCCAGCACCTTTGCCGCAGTTACGGCTGTTCTGTGTTTTAAATCCGAAGGATTTTTATTCCATTCATCATTATTTTTATCAAGGGTTTTAAGCGCATAAACAAGTTCAATCGGCGGATTGATTGAAATATACTTTTGAATATTTAAATTATTTCCGTTTTTAGATTCTAAATCACCCATAAATAGCGTTGCAAGTGCGCCGAATGAGGTTCCCATCAAAACTTTTTTACCGAGTTTTGTATTATACTTATCTTCTAAATCATCAATGATTTTTTCAGTTGCAAGGTGCAGCTTTTCAACATCATTCTGCGGCAGCCCCGGGCTGTAACCTTCAGGCATACTTTTTACAAAATCGAAGTGAAAATGGCTTCCCTGAATAATCACAGAGTACCCTGCATCATAGAAAAGCTTTGCAAAAAGCACTGAATGACTGGACATAATGCCTTCACCTATTGAAGGATAAAGTATTGCAACCGGTGCGCTTTTTTCTTTCTGCATAATATAGCGGTATTTATATTTATCTCTGTCAGGCGCAAGCAATATTGAGCCTGTTCTTATTCTTTTTGAAAACGATCTGTTCCATATTGATAATTCACTCCAGATAGATTCGTCTACCCCGGGCAAATCGAAAAGAGCAGTTCTCATTGAATCAACAACAGGACTCTGCGGTTTATAACCATTCAAAACAATATCGGCAGTAAGTTCCGGAGTGCTTTGAATAGCTTCCTGCAGAAGCGCTTCATCTTCAAAAGCATTGCCTTTCAGGGTTTCATTTGTTGCAATTTTATCTACATCATCCGTATTTTCAGGGTTTTTATTTTCAATATCTCCGCTGATATTTAACAATTCTTCTTTATCTTCTTCATTAATGTTTGCTTTAACATCTTTATGAATCTCGGGTTCAATTTCAACAGGAGCAGCGGCACCAAGAAGCGTGTCGTCTTTAGAATCTGCAAGCAAAGGTTCATTCGCCTGAACAGTTTCCGTAAATTCATTCATAAGCTCTGATTCAGCCGCAAGAACATCTTTTCTGTCAAGATTTGATGTCTTAATATAGCTTTCCATCCCATATAGCTTCTTTGTTATATCGTAAGGGTCAGCATAAGTGCGTTCAAGGAAAATACTCAGCGGCTGCATATAAGATGTTCTGTTAATAAAAAGTCCCATTTTAACAAGTGCCGCAACAGGAGCACCGACATATGTCGTAGGATCTAAACCTGTTTCAATAGCCCTGCCGAGAAGAGCTCTCGGCGTTGTAGCGGAAAACCCGGGTAAAACAAGATACGGCCCTCTTTTTACCTTGCATTTTGAAAGCCCCTGCTCAATGTCTTCTTCCATAGGTTCAATTTTAAAGAGACTTTTAGCAGGGTCAAACATTCCGCCGAGGCCAATTGTGGTATTAGCAAGAAATCTTGCGGTTTCAGTTTTTGCAGCTCTAAAATCTCTTTGCAAAAGCGTACTTACAAGTCTTTTTGGATATTCAATATTTTTATACGCATACTGAATTCTATCCATTCCGTATTTTGGCAAAATTGAAGCCCAAATAACATGGATTGGTCTCAGCGCGTATTTGTTTAATTTAGTATTAAAATTAAACATTTTTCTGTTAAATTTCTCAAATCTGTCATATCCTATATATTCATTGGAATAATCAGGATATTTGCAAGGTTCAGCCTGAATGGCGGAATTCTTAGAAGTCTCAGAAGCAGCATAAGCTTCAAAATTTATATTAAAAAATGATACAAAAAGCAGTATTACAGCAATAATTCGTACTGAAAATTTATTTTTATACATATTAATCCTATCCAAAATAAAATCATTTATAATTTATGTTTCGGATAGATAAATTGCATTACTCAATGGAATAAACGAATAGGGTTATAAAATTTATTTGTGATATAATTAAATAAAATATGTCGAAGTGGCGAAATTGGTAGACGCGCATGATTCAGGTTCATGTGGTTTATGCCTTGAGGGTTCGACTCCCTTCTTCGACATTTTTTATATTTATTTTGAAGTAAAAAAGCGGGTTGAACCCGCTTTTTTACTTTAGTATTATCTTTTTTCGCCAAATTGTTCTTGAATTTTATTTAAATCTTCAACCAATTTAATTTGCGATTTAATTTCCTTAAATAATTTTTTCATTGTAGGCTTTTTACTAAAGAAAAAGAAATTTTTCTTTTTCTTGGGAAGTTTAATCTCAGTAAGCTCTTTTGTTATGGAATCATTATTCTTACCTGAAATAATTACATCAAATTTACCTGCATCTTGAGCTACAACATCAATAATATTGGCATTAAGAGCCTCATCTGCATGTGCAAAAGCCTTTTCTACTACCGGAGCAGCAACATCAGCAAGTTCGTCATCAATCTTCTCACCTGCATTATGTAGAATTTCGTTTATTTTTTCAGGCTCAAGTGTACTTCCCAGCTCTCTGGCAGTAGCTCTTATTGTATCATCAGCAACATCACTGAATTTTTCATAAATTCTGACACTAATTTCATCTGCGGTTTCGGTACATGCATCGTTTATAACGCTTCTAACGTTAGATAATAACTTTTCAGTATGTTTCTTGAACGATTCTTGCACAGCTTCCGGAGTTTTATTAATAAAAACTACATCTACACCATGTTTGTCTGCAAATTTACCTAAACCTCCAGATTGTTTTATAAAAGCCTTGCGAACACCCGGTTTAAGAGTTTCCGCAAGTGAACCCATGTTTTTCATGGTGAGTCCGGTAAAAGACGGGGAAAAATTTTGATTAATTTGCATTATATTCTTTATCCTTATTTATTTATCACACGGGTATAAGGATTAAAAATATAGCATATTGCTAATTTTTAAAATAATATTACAAAATATTACGATTAAATTCTGATTTTTACTATTACCTTCTTAACTTTTTTTGTTTCACCAGCCACGTTGAGACACGGTTTATGAGCATCTTTTGGTGCAAAGAATGTAAAATATCCTTCTTTAACTAAAACACTCGATGACGGGCATTCTCCGAAGGCTACATCTTTTTCTTTATCATATTCTTTTGTTACCTTAAAATCATCAAGGCTGCCAAAGCCCATAACTTCTTCACCTGAAATTACATACTGAATATCGTAATAATCTCTATGTACTTCAAATTCGGCATCTTGTGGTCTTTTGGTTTCATATTCCTGTAAGTTGCCATAAATATTTTCATTATAAACATATTTTCCGGGTGTTAAATTTTTCCAATCGGTTGATTTTATAAAATCAAAAGCGTCTTTTATTTTTTCGGATAACGGATGATACAACTGTGCATTCT
Organism: Candidatus Gastranaerophilales bacterium; assembly: GCA_910587245.1. Classification (GTDB taxonomy): domain Bacteria; phylum Cyanobacteriota; class Vampirovibrionia; order Gastranaerophilales; family Gastranaerophilaceae; genus MGBC122484. The sequence goes on along the minus strand of CAJULX010000011.1, from coordinate 12,785 downwards.
CTATGCTGTCAAAAATCATAAAACCTCCTTTTAAAATCAAATGGGCACCCCGTTATTAAAGAAGCGCCCATTGTAAAATAAATTTTAAACTCTATTTATCTTCATTCCAAGAATACATTTTTCTTAGCTTTTTACCAACGGTTTCAAGCTGATGTTCAGCCTTTAAACGTCTTGTAGCAGTAAAGTGGGCACGTCCGTTTTTGTTTTCCGCAATCCATTTTCCTGCAAAAGTACCGTCTTGAATTTCGGCTAATACTTTTTTCATTTCTTTCTTGGTTTCTTCGGTAATCATACGTTTACCGATTTCGTAATCGCCAAATTCAGCCGTATCGGAAATTGAATAACGCATTTTTGAAAAACCGCCTTGATAAATGAGATCAACGATTAATTTCATTTCGTGGATACATTCAAAATAAGCATTTTCGGGAGCATATCCTGCTTCCACAAGAGTTTCAAAACCTGCCTGCATTAAAGCTGTAACGCCGCCGCAAAGAACAGCTTGTTCGCCGAATAAATCGGTTTCGGTTTCCTGTCTGAATGTTGTTTCAAGAACACCTGCTCTTGCACCGCCAATACCTGCAGCATAAGCTAAGCCTGTTTGAAGAGCTTTGCCTGTAGCATCTTGATGAACCGCAACCAAGCAAGGAACACCCTTTCCTTCAACATATTCGCTTCTTACGGTGTGTCCGGGACCTTTAGGTGCAATCATAATAACGTCAACATCAGCCGGAGGAACAATTTGGTTAAAATGAATATTAAAACCGTGTGCAAAAGCTAAAGTTTTTCCTGCGGTAAGGTTTGGGGCGATTTCATTTTTGTAGATATCAGCCTGTTTTTCATCAGGAAGCAATATCATAATTAAATCAGCCATTTTGGAAGCTTCGGCAACCGTAGCAACTTTTAAACCTGCTTCTTCAGCTTTTTTCCAGGATTTTGAACCGTTATAAAGACCGACTACAACATTAACTCCGCTTTCATGCAAATTAAGAGCATGCGCATGTCCCTGACTGCCGTATCCGATAACTGCAACGGTTTTACCCTTTAATAAATCAAGATTGCAATCTTCCGCATAATAAATTTTTACCATAGTTATTCCTCCAGAAATGTAAATATTCCATAAGTTTAATCCTATCATAAACATACGTCAACAAGCAGAAATTTTAAAGTATAATAGTTATAAAATAATTTATTTTTAAGGAAAATTATGGAAAACATTGAAGAATTTAAAACATTTATATCAGAGCTTAAATCGTCACTTAATACATTAACACTCTATAGAAGGGTATTAGAGGATATTTCGGTTAAAAATTTTGTAGAAATATTAAACCTGATACCCGATGAAAAAGATTTTAATAAAATTGCAAAACTCTGGTCTGATATGGTTTTTCCGCTTTATTGTAAAGAATATGAAGGAAACAGGCAAAAATATATTACGGATTTAATCCTTTACGATAAAAATTATTACACGCTAAAATGTGCTGCAAATGAATTTTACAACATAGATAGCGGCATTGTAAACGCTGCAAAAAATGATATTGAAACATTAATTAAAATATCAAAAATACAATGCAGTGACCTTAAAGACTTGTTATATGAATATTATCCCGCAGAAAAAGATACTATAGATACCCTTGCTTCATTTTCCGCAGGAGGTTCATGGCTTTCATTTGAAAATTTAACGGAATTTTACGAAAAACATGGCGCAGGTATTTTTGCAAAATATAAGGCTTTTAAATTTCTTTCAAACGGAAAGATAGAACCCGTTTTAAATTGCGATAATGTTCGCCTTAAGGATTTAAAACGCTATGAAAGAGAACAAAATATCGTTCTTGAAAATACTCTCGGATTTTTAAAAGGAAAACCGTATAATAACGTGCTTTTATACGGAGACAGAGGAACGGGCAAGTCAAGCACGGTTAAAGCAATATTAAACGAATATTACAAAGAAGGTTTAAGGGTAGTTCAGATTTTTAAGGAAAATTTAATTAAGCTTGACGAACTAATGCAGGAAATAAGCGATATTCCGTTAAAATTTATAATATTCATTGATGATTTAACATTTAATGAAAACGATGATAATTTCGGTGCACTTAAAGCGGTGCTTGAAGGTGCCCTTGCAAAGCAGCCTGACAATATGGCAATATATGCCACAACTAACCGCCGCCACCTTGTAAAAGAAAGTTTTAAAGCACGCGAAGGCGATGAAATTCATCTGGCTGATACTATTGATGAAACAGTTTCACTATCTGACAGATTTGGTATTACGGTTACATATTCGGTGCCAAATAAGGATAAATTTTTAGAAATAGTTAAAGCAATTAAAGAGGACAGAAAGCTTAATATTTCAGATGAAATACTTTTTAAAGGTGCAGAGAAATTCGTTTTATCAAAAGGAAGCAGAAGCCCGCGCCTTGCAAAACAATATATAGACTATATTCAGGCAAGGCTTGAATTAAATCTTGATATAGAACAATAAACCTTACAGTGCAAAACAAACTTTGATTTTATTCTTGTTTTTGATAAAATAAAGTAAGATAGAAATTTAATTTAGGAGTTTTGATAATGTCACCTGAAGCTTTAGCAAATTTAGAACTTGGTTTAACCGTTATGTGCATCGGTTTTTCAACCGTGTTTGTATTTTTAATTATTCTGATTGTTGCAATGAATATTCAAACAGTTGTAATTAATTATTTAAATAAAGTTTTTCCTGTTGCGCCTCAAGGAAGCGCTGCACCGAAAGCCATTAAATCTTCCGATGATGCTGAAATTGCAATAGCCATTGCATGCGCTACATTAAAACAAAACCATGGCTAAAAATAAATTTTAAGAAATTAAAAAAGGCGGTCGGTTAATTCCTGCCGTCTTTTTTAATTTCTTCTTCAAGTGCTTTTTTAATACGTGCAACAGGCTCCTGCCACTCGCCTTCATTTGTTTGTTTAAATATTTCAACGCTGTCATACCATGGCGTATTTTTGTCATCATTAAACCAGCGCCAATCAGCACTTTTCGGCAGCAGCATAAATGTCTTTTTACCCATAGCACCCGCTAAATTTGCAACGGAAGAATCAATGGAAATAATCAAATCCAAATTTTCAATAATACCTGCAGTATCTGAAAAATTTTCAATTTTATCAAATAATGCTTCCGCATTCCCTGTTTTTTTATTTTGCATTTCAATTTCTTCGCTAAAACACTTCTCGGGCTGCAAGGAATAATATTTTACCCCTTCAATATCAAAAAGCGGTTCTAAAAATTTAAAATCAACACACCTGTTTCTGAGGCTTCTTTTATTTGCAAAATTTCCCGAATAAAAAAGCCCGACATTGTATTTTTCTTTATTAAAATAATTTTGCCATTTGGCCGTATATACGGGCGGTGCCATTAAGTATTTAGCGGAAGACGGTATATGGTCAAAATCAAGATTAAAAACATTGGGCAAATTCATAACAATATCATTTACATCATACGGTATCTGTTTTTGGGCATCCAGCACCTTAAAATCAGGGAAATTAAACGCAAATAATTCAAGAACAGTATCAGGCACCGCAAGCAAAACATCTCTGAAGGATTTTACATCCACAAAATCGAGATATCTCGAAAACATAAAAATATCACCGAATCCCTCGGTTGTGCAGAGCAAAAGAAGCTTACTCTTATCTGCCTTTCCATCCCATGGAGAATGTTTTAAAAAAGGATGGCGGTATTTTACAAAGTTTAAATAAGGCTTAAAACCCGAAAAATCTCTCTGCGCTAAAAGATGAAGCCCAAGACCGCAATCGTACCCGATATCCGTTAAACCGTATTTTCTGCTTAATTCAAGATATTCAAGCGATTCATCAAATTTTCCCCGCCGCCTTAAAAGGACGGAAAGATTATAAACAGGGTCAAGATTTGGCTTGATTTCAATTGCTTTTCTGTAACATTTTTCAGCAAGATTAAAATCAAGCTTAAATTCATATACAAGAGCAAGATTATTCAAAGCTATGTGGTCATCAGGGAATATTTCCAAAATTCTTTTATAATATTTTTCCGCAGTTTCAAGCTCGCCTAAATCAAGCGCATACCCTGCCGCATTTCTTAAAATATTAATATCTTCTTCAAAAAGTTCAAGATATTTTGCGGCAAGTTTTAGATATTTTTCCGCAAAATCAATCTTTAAAGCGCAATCCAAGGCTTTTTCATATAAAATTTTACCCGCATTTTCTTCAAGAATTTCCAAAAGCAAAATTAAGGCTTTCTCGAATTCCTGAATTTCATACAGACAAAGTGCATAATCAGTCTTAACGGGCAGTGTTTTATCAAGCTTATAAGCGGCAGAAAGAGACTTTATAGCTTTTTTATAATTGGCAATCTGCATGTACATAGCACCCAAAAGGTGATGCGCCTTAGCTTCCTCAGGATTTTTATCCAAAAAAAGCAGATAAAATCTTTCAGCGTTTTGATAATCGCCTTTTTTATGAAATTCAATTGCCTGCTTTATGGTTTCCATTCCACTATTATATTAATTTTTTAAACATTTTGGCAACATATATATATTAAAAATCATATTACATTCAACAGCAAAATAAAGATAAAAAATTTGCGCTAGCCGCGATTCGAACGCGGGACCTATCCCTTAAAAGGGGAGTGCTCTACCTGCTGAGCTACTAGCGCAAAACTATTAAATTATTATCTTTAAAATCATTCCCTTAAAAGGGGAGTACTTTTCTTTTCTGTCGTCACCGACAATATATACAATATCAGGAACATAATTTATCGTCAACAGCTTTTTTATTTTTTTAAAAAAATTATGCAAAAGGGTAATTTATCAAAGCACTGCAGCGTGTTAGCCTTATTTTAATGAAAAAATTTCTTTTAAAACTTTTTACAATAATGACAATTTTTTGTATTGCACATCAAACATCCGCACATGAAGTTTGCAGCTGCGAATGCTCATTCGACATATTTTTTAGAGAAAACTACCAAAGTCTGCTTCAACATTTGTGCCCTGATGAAGAAGAGAAAAAGATATTTGATATGATTTTCAATGCCTATTCAATAAAATTTAAAGGGCTTGATTATGAATATGAAAATATATGCGCCGCACTTGAGCAAAGCGGGGAAGAATGCATTAAAGAAAAAGAAAAATATCTTAAAACATTAAGTACAATAGCAATAGATGAATATGATTCTTTTCTGGATGATTTAAGCTTTGAAACCTGCGGCACGGAAGGTGTTGAAAACCATATCGTAAAGAAAAATAAGAAAAAATACAGAAAATCTTTAAAAAAACTAATTTCAAAAAATTGCAAATAAATAGCGCTCCGCATTATATCAGAGCGCCATTTTACCGATTATAAATCTGCTTAAAAATTGTTAATTAATTCTAAAATCTTGTTTTCAGCCGTTTTTATTTCTTCAATTCTTGCCTTTGTTGAATTTACAACATCAGCAGGCGCGGAAGATACAAATTTAGGATTATTTATCCTGCCTTCAAGTGATTTTCTTTCATTTTGAAGCTTTTCAAGTTTTTTGTTTTGTCTTGCAATTTCTTCTTCAATATTAATAATTCCCTTTAGAGGCACTATGATTTTAGTATCCCCGACAACAACGCTTGCAGAATGTTTATCAGCTTCATCAACCGATTTAAATTCAACATTATCAACCTTTGCAAGACGTTTTAAATAAGGCAGAACAGGCTCGAATAATTCTTTTCCACCATCAATTTGAATATTAATCGTAGCACCCGGGATTACATTAAATTCACTTCTGATATTTCTTAAAGCTCGAATTGCTTCAAATAAGCTTTCCATCTGGTTTTTAGCCGAAGAAAATTCAAATTCGCTGCTGAATTTAGGAAATTCGGCCATCATCAAATAATCCGTATCTTTATTTTGCGGTATTAATTGCCAGATTTTCTCGGTAATATGCGGCATAACAGGGTGAAGCAGCCTTAAGAAATTATCAAGAACATAAACAAGTACTGCTTCGTTCTTTTCAATTTTAGAAAGCTCCACATACCAGTCACAGTAACTATTCCAGAAGAAATCATATAAAATCGAAGCAACTTCACCTATTCTGTAACTTTCAATGTTTTCATTTACAAGCTTTACGGTGTTGTTTAATTCGTTCAAAATCCACCTATCGGCAGCTGAAAGCTTTGTTTTATCAAGCTTTAGCTCATCTTTGGATTTTGTTAAGTTCATTAATACAAAACGGGAAGCATTCCATATTTTATTTGCAAAATTTCTTCCGTATTCAAATCTTTCATCGGAAAGCTTAATATCTTGACCACCATAGGTACAAAGGCTTGCAAGAGTAAACCTTAAGGCATCACATCCGTATTTTTCAATAACTTCAACGGGGTCAATCGTATTACCCTTTGATTTTGACATTTTCTGCCCGTTTTCATCCCTTATAAGCCCATGGATATAAACGGTAGAAAACGGTGCTTTACCGGTAAATTCAAGCCCCATGGTAATCATTCTTGCAACCCAGAAGAAAATAATATCAAATCCTGTTACAAGAGTGGTTGTAGGATAGAATTTTTTATAATCGGCACTATCGGTATCGGGCCATCCCATGGTAGAAAACGGCCACAAACCACTTGAAAACCAGGTATCAAGCACATCTTTATCCTGTGTATAGTTATTTGGATCAGGATTTTCAAGCGCAACAACCATTTCGCCCGTTTTATTATGATAATATGCGGGAATTTGATGACCCCACCATAGCTGGCGTGAAATACACCAATCGCGGATGTTTTCCATCCACATTAAATAATTTTTCTCCCATCTCTGGGGCACAAATTTAATTTTACCCGTTTTAACCGCCTCAATTGCGGGTTTTGCAAGAGGCTCCATTTTAACAAACCACTGCTCGGAAAGTAACGGCTCGATTGTCGTGTTACAGCGTTGGCATTTGCCGACATTGTGCTCATGCTCGGTAATTTTAACCAGTGCCTGCTGGGCTTTCAACATGTTAACGGTCAGCTCGCGCGCTTCATATCTGTCCTTGCCGTGTAATTCAGGATGCACTTCCGCACGGGATATCATCCTTCCCTGTTCATCAATAACCTTAATGAACGGTAATTTATGGCGTTTGCCGACTTCAAAGTCGTTAGGATCGTGTGCCGGCGTAATTTTTAGTGCACCGGTACCAAAAGATTTATCAACGTAATCATCTGCAATAATCGGAATTTCACGTCCTGTAAGGGGTATAATGCATTTCTTGCCGATTAAATCCTTATATTTAAAGTCATTCGGGTTAACTGCAACCGCTACATCCCCGAACATTGTCTCAGGACGGGTGGTTGCAATCACAATTGCGCCCGGCTCATCCTTTAGCGGGTATGAAATCTCCCACAAATGTCCGTTTTCTGTTTCATATTCGGTTTCAATGTCTGAAATAGCGCTCTGGCAGCGCGGACACCAGTTGACGATGTAGGAACCCTTGTATATCAAGCCTTTTTGGTATAAATCAACAAAAACTTTTTTAACAGCTTTTGAACATCCTTCATCAAGGGTAAAACGCTTTCTGGACAAGTCAAAGCTGGCACCAAGAAGCTTGCATTGCTCTAATATTCTGTCTTTATGGCTGTTTGCCCAATCCCAGGTAACTTTTAAAAATTCCTCTCTGCCAAGGTCATGGCGGGTTTTACCCTCTTTTGCAAGTTGTTTTTCAACCACATTCTGTGTTGCAATCCCCGCATGGTCGCACCCCGGCATCCAGAGCACTTCTTTTTGCTGCATTCTGTTATATCTTACAAGTATATCCTGTAAAGTTTCATCAAGAGCATGACCCATATGTAAAATTCCCGTAACATTCGGCGGAGGTATAACAATTGAATATGCAGGTTTTTTGGAGGTATTATCCGCTCTGAAACAGGAATTATCCTCCCAAAATTTATATATTTCTTTTTCGCTTTCTCTCGCTTCATATGTTGTGGGTAAATTTTGAATATCAGAATTTGCCATGCTTTTCCTCATTCTTCCTCATTTTTATAATTTTATATGTACAAAATACCATAAAAGTATTAGACGATAAAGTATTAGCCACAAAGTGTATTATTTTTTAAGCAAAATTTTACTACCCTAAAGATTATGAAAAGATGGGTAATTACAGCATTTTTAATAATAATATTCAGTCTTTTTAATTTAAAAGCCTACGCTCACAAACATATAACGGAAGATACATCAACACCGCTGAATGCCTACTGCACAAGCTGTAAAGATAAAGAAGTAGATGTTGAAGCTGAAATTATTGAACACTTCAGAAAAGAGCCTCTGCCTGTCAGTCTTGATGAGTGCATAGGAGTTGCCCTGTTAAATAATTTCAACATAAAAGCCACTTATTCCGATTACATAAGCTCAAAATGGGATTATAGAAACGCACTTGCGCAATTTCTGCCTGATGTTACTTTTCAAGCTTACAGCATTTATTACAAAGGACAGGTGCTGGTTGGCGGTGTGGTTCCCGATGAAGTAAAGGAACTGGCAATTTCAGGCACAATGCATGTAACCCATGACCTTACAAAAGGCGGCGAGCAAATATTTGAAGCCAAGGCGCAAAAATTCAAAGCCAGAGCTAATTTAAATAATCTGGATTTTACAAAAGATGAAATAATTTTAGAAACCGCAAAAAAATATTACGAACTGTTAAAAGCCAAAATAAGCATTGAAATTCAGTTAAAAAATCTTTACGAAAGAACCGCGCAGCTAAAATTGACTCAAAATCTTATGGAGGCGGGTCTCGGCACAAAATTTGACGTTATAAGGTCAAAAAGCGAACAGGCACTGGCGGAACAAAGCCTTATAAGCTATATGGAAACATTCAGAAGCGCACAGGCACAGCTTGCAAATGTAATGGGTATAGATGTTTCAACGGCTGTATACCCTATAGAAATTGAAATGCAGCCGTTTATACTTGTTGATGAAAATCTTTCACCTGATGAGCTTTTTAAAATCGCAAAATTTTCAAGAGACGATATCAAAACTCTTGAAAATCAAATAAAAACAATGAAACAGGAAAAGTACAAAGTATATACCGAATTTGTACCAAAACCGAGGATACTGTATCAGGGTCAGTTTCAAGGTACGGCAAGGGTGGGAGTATACGGAAACAATGTTGTGGGCGCATATCTTGATGTACCCATAGGTTCAAGGCTCGGTGTAGGCACCGTTACAAAAGCAAACAGTGTTCAAGCACGGATAGAAAGTGCAAAATACAAACTACAGCAGCTTTTAAGAGATATAGAACAAAATATAATCTCTGATTATTACAGCGCCGAGCTATTAAAAGAAAGAATAGAAATAGCCAAAAGGCAGTTAAATTATGCAACGGAAAGTGTAAAGCTGGCAGAGCTCCGCCTGGATGCAGGAGAAGGAATACTGATAGACGTAATTCAGGCACAAGGTATAAAAAACAACGCCAGAATAGAGCTTTTAAACACTATAGTGGAATATAATGTCAACCAAATTCAGCTTTTATATGATAACGGTACAATATCATACGATAACATAGTAAAAAATTATAAACCTTAATACTCGGATTTTTCAGGGTTTTCAGACTTTATATTAACTTTTGTAACAAAAAAGATATGTTTTGAAATCATACAAAGTATATCGTTTTTATATACATGTAAGTAACCCGAAGTGAAAGGATTATTAAAATGTCAGTAGGAACCACAGATTTAATGGCTAAAGTTGCAGCATCAAACGCATTTATAAATGCAGCAGGCAACACTACGCACGGTGAAGGTGAAACTATTACGGAATTTCTTAGCTTTGATGGCAACGGCAACAATGTTCAGGTGAAAGATTCAGATAACGAGACATTTAATGTATCCTTATCCACTCTTGCAAATGAGCTTGGCATGTCAGTAGATACCCTTAAACAAGAATTAGGCATAGAAAACCTTGAAGGTGCAAATGCCGCAACAGCAACAGGCGAAACACAAGCAGCAGGCGGCACAAAATCTTCAGATGAAATTCAAACCGAAATCGATGATTTGAATGTTCAAAGAGAAGAAGCAATGGAAACCCTTGAAGCTCTTGAAAGCACAATTAAAGAATTATCCGAAGAAATTCAAGACAAATTAAACAAAGCCGCTCAGGAACAAGAAGCAAAAGTTGAAGCTTATCAGGAAGATGTAGAAAAAGCAATTCAAGAAAACGTACAAAACTACATTGCCGCTAATAAAAGCGAAAACCCGATGAGCAAAGAAGACCTTCAAAGAAATATCAATTCTTCAATTAGAGGTATTGAAGGCATTGGCGCCGGAACAGATGTAATCTCAGATTTATTTATGATTTCAGGCGAGCTTGCTACCCTTGATAACAATCTTGCTCAAATGAAAGACCTGACAGATAAAGTTTCAGGAATTGACCAGCAAATTTCAGAAAAAACAAGTGAACTTGAAACAGCAAAAGCGGCAGAAGAAGCATCAGCAGCACAGGCAAAATCATGCGACCCCATCGGCTTTAAAGATGCAAACGGAAACCAGTTTGATTTTATAGTAATGGACGGCGCATTTGATACAACTTCCGATTTTCTTGGCGCAGAAGGCAACTGGGATGCTATGAAAGCACTTGACACAACAGGTGAAAACGGTGCAGCAGACGGCAAAGTGGATATTAACGAATTAAAAGCCGCAAACATAGGCTTGGTAATGACTAATGCCGCAGGCGAACAAGAAATAATGGATGCCGATAAAATTGCCGAAATGTTTGGTGATGACTTCACAATCGACTTAAATTCTTACGATAAAAACGGAACATACGATGGTATCACAGATGCTGATGCCGACGGAAACGGCGTAGTTGACCAGGATTTACAAGGCACATTCAAATTAAGCGGTTCAAAACTTGGAGATGTTGAAGGCTACAACACTTTAGACGACCAGGAATGGCTTGCAAATAAATACGGTTTAACAGCTGATGTTGAAGCTGAAGACGGCGTAAGCAAAGCGGCAAAAGAAGCAGGCGTGAATGAAGTTGACGGCGATGCTGAAATAAAAGACTTGAATTACTACACTGAATTCTACGCAACATACGCAGAAACAGCCAAAAACTTAAGAGAACAGCTTGAACAACAATGGCAAATCCACGGATTAAACGAAGAATTCATCGAATCAATCAATAAATCAGCAGGATTAATTGCAGAAAACAAAGCAGCTGATGTTAAAACAAAAGATGAAGTTGACGATGCAGAAGAAACAGGAAAAACCGAAGATACCGATACACCTGTAGATGCAGTAACAGAAACAGCAGAAGCCGGTACGGAAGATAAAGAAAAAGAAGATAAAGAAAAAGAACCCGAAGTATAGTTAGCTTAATTAAAAACAAAAACTTAATTCAAAAATGCCCAAAAGAGATATCTTAAGGGCATTTTTGAGTATTTATATATTTTATGATATACTTGAAGAATATCCGTTTGTTTAAGGTGTTCGTTATGAAAATTGTGAAAAAGATACTCATTTTAGTTACGGCAATTATGTTTTTTGCTTCAATGCCGTCATACAGCGCGGAAGCTTCGCTGGATGAAATGATAGGACAGATGATTATTCTGGGTTTTAAAGGAAACAGTCATCTCTCAAAGGGCTTTAGAGAAGTTTCAAATGACCTTAAAGAAGGAAAGATTTCAGGAGTTATTTTCTTTGAAGACAACATAAAAAACAAAGAAAATCTCGATGAGATGACCAATATTCTATTTAAGACAAGAATGGCGGCAAGACCTTTTATTGCAATCGATATGGAAGGTGGACAAATTCAAAGAATGAATTCCAAAAACGGCTTTACGGATTATCCTTCAGCACAGAAAATGACAGAAGAATACGACACGAAAAAAGCCGGCGAATTATATTCGGATATGGCACAAACATTAAATGCAAGTCTTTTTAATCTAAATTTTGCACCCTGTGTTGATTTAGATTTAAATGAAAATTCAATACTTCACAAAAAACAGAGAAGCTACTCAAAAGACCCGAATAAAGTTACATTGTACGCATATGAATTCATAAAAGCACACACGGATAAGGGAATTGTAACGGCATTAAAACACTTCCCCGGACATGGCAGTGTGGCGGAAGACACACATTTGAATTTTGCTGACGGGACTGCAACATATCAGGAAATCGAACTTGAGCCTTATGAAAATTTAATGTTTAAAAACGACCTGCAAATGGTTATGGTATCTCATATTTTTAATGAAAACTACGATGAAATTTACCCTGCAAGTCTTTCACACAATACAATAAGCGGACTTTTAAGACGCAGTATGAGCTTTAATGGTGTCGTAATAACGGATGACCTTGATATGGGCGCCATAAGACAAAATTATGACCTTGAAGATACTGTTATACAGGCAATAAATGCAGGAAATGACATTCTGCTTTTTTCAAACAGAGAACGCCATAACCCGAATTTAGCGGATGATATAAATAAAATAATCAAAAATGCAATACTGGACGGATTAATTGAGCCTTACAGAATTCAACAGTCATATGACAGAATAATAAAACTAAAAAAGACAATCGTTGCAAACGAAAAGAAAAATTAATAATACTTAATTTTGTACATACCGTACATTTTAAGATTTTTTAAATTTAGTAACAAAATATCCGCAAAGAATTAACCTTGCGGATATTTTTAAATTATCAATTACTGCATACGCTTATTTTGAAGCATTTTCAACAGCAACAGCAACAGCAACGGTAGCGCCTACCATCGGATTGTTACCCATACCGATAACGCCCATCATTTCAACGTGAGCAGGAACTGATGATGAACCTGCAAATTGAGCATCAC
>CAJULX010000010.1 GCA_910587245.1 Candidatus Gastranaerophilales bacterium | reverse complement strand
CGGAGAAAGAGTTAAAGACCTGAGTTGGTTCGGCCCCCAAAACACAACGAACTGAACCAAAGTGTGTGTAGCCGGGTACAGGTGTATACGTGCTCGCAAGCGTGGTAGCGCAGAACCCGCCCAGAACCATGCTCGTACCATTCAAGCCGTAAGTGCGGTATGTCGTACCGCCTGTGCAAAAGGCAGTGTCAGTATAGGTCGTAGAAGACCATATGTGGTACGGATCGTGAACCTGCTTACTTGCGCTGATAAGCTGATGCGGACAGTGCGGTGTACCGCTCACGCTGGAGTGGTTACACCCACCTAGACCGCCTGCCGCAATTGTTCTTCCAACAAACGTCGCTGTCCATTTTGACTGCTCAGTCTGCGTAGGCAATCTCCAATTCATATTTCCGCCCATGGCCGTCTTAAATGCGTTGCACGCATTAAACGCACCATCTTTCATACAAATCGGCGTAGAAAAACCACTGTATGAATAGGTTGTACAATATGGCTGGCTCGGACTTGGAGAAGTCCTTGTACCTGAAGAAATCTGATTATACGCTGAGACGCACATATTATTAGCTGAATCGTAGACGATAAGCGGAGAATTAACAGTACCAACATGCCCCGTGGTATCTGTTTTTCCCATACCATAGCCCGCGCAAACGGATTGACTAAGTTCCGGTGTTTCCGTCTTAGTCACGCCGTTTCCGCCGCCGCCGCCGCCTGCGCCGCTAACAATAGTCAGCTTTATTGAATCCGTATACCTGTTAAATCTGTAATCGGTATACGAAGGCAATGACACAGCGCTTGTTGTAGAAGAGGTAGAGCCTCCCGCATTGCCCTGATTAAAAGAAAGGGTTTTTGGCCCTCTGACATCAGAAGCAGCTGCGCCGGCACCTCCGCCACCCCCTGCAACTATAATCGCACCGAATCTCGTAGCATCCGTTTCATCGGTGTTTGGTGGAAATTCGAATTCGTACTCTTTATTAGCACTATTGCCATCTCCTGTTGTGAGGTTTGTAAAAACCTTGTACTCATGGTAGATACTGTCAGTTAAACTACCCGAAACATTGACTTTATCCTCTGTCATTTTTCTTGTCATTACAGGGGCAAGAGCCGCAAGCAATAACGAAGCTACCAGAAGAGCCATCAGCATTTCAACAAGTGAAAATGCTTTGCGACGTTTTGAGCCGCAATTTTTGCATGCAATATTTTTGGCATGCGAAAAAATAACTTTTTTCATACTTACATGTAACCTTGTGTAAACTATTTACGATAAAACAACTTAACTTTTTTAAATATTTCCCGCGCACATAAGCGAGAAACATCAAAAATGTTTTCCAACTTTTCTTTTATGAAGTATACCATATTGAAATCTATTTTCAATAATGTAACATTTTGTGAAGAATATTGACTAAACGCGTTAAAAGGGCTAAAGTACTAAAATGTAAAACTTTATTTCTTGGAGTGTTAATGCTTAAGGGTGTTAACAGAGAAGATTTTTCAACCCGTCCAAAGATAGCTCCCTGTGGGGCTTAGGGCACAAAATTTCATTAAAGAAAAATGGGATTTTGAGCAACCTTTCAATAATGATATAAAGATACGTTTATTGATTTGGTTTCTAATTCTTTGGCTTTTATATGGTAAAAATAAAATAATTCAGCAATTTTTACTTTGGAGGAAAAACAAAAACAGCACCTGGCCCACGTATGGACTTCTACGACCTATAGTACGGAGGTTTGTACAGGCAGCGCGGCTTACCGCGCTTACGGCTTGAATGGTACCAGCTGGGGTGCAGGCGGGTTCTGCGCTACCACGCTTGCGAGCACGTATACACCTGCACCCGGCTACACGCAGTATGGGTCAGTTCGTTGTAGTTTTGGCTTTGGAAGATAAAGTTTTATAAAGACAAAAAGTTCTTGCCATGTTGAGTTAAAACTAAAAATTCAGACTTGTATGTAGTTTTGTAACAAAAAGGAGGAGATAAAAAAGCGATAAAAACTTAACTTTTTTCCAAACTTTTCTAAAAAATTAAAAAAAATCAGCCTGAAAAAAGAGTGCCTGTGCTCAAGGGCGCAGGCAGACATTCAGGTATATTCTAACCCGTCAGAAGATAGCAGTTTTTGTAAATCATAAAAATGCTTAATATTCTTGAAAATTCAGGAACTTCAGCTGATGAAAATTTCATCGGTTTGAAGGAAAATTCTTCTAAAATGAGCTGGTGTAGCTACTCTAGCGTGAGCGGTATACCGTACTGTCCGGCACAGTGGCCGAGCGCAAGTAAGCAGAATCAGTACCCGAACCACATATGGTCTTCTACGGCCTATACATCAAGTAATTGTACGGACAGCGGTAAGGCTTACTACGCTTGGCGCTTAGACGGTACGAGCTGGGCACTCAATGGGTTCTGCGCTACCACGAACACAAATGGCAACACGCACTTTGGATCAGTTCGTTGTTGTTTTGGCTTTAGAATAAAAAAGTAGCAAAGGCGGTATAAAGTGCGACAGCTTAGTGCAGGCAATGTACCGTACTGTCCGTCACAGGGTATCAGCGCAAGTAAGCAGCGTCAGTACCCGAACCACTTATGGTCTTCTACGACTTATATTGACACGAGCAAGTGTAGTGGTGGCGGTCTTACGTACCATATCTGGTATCTGGACGGCTCAAGTATGAAGCTTGGTTGGTTCTGCGATACCACATATGCGAGCACGAACGCAACAGCACCAGGCTACACGACCTTTGGTTCAGTTCGTTTTCGTTTTGGCTTTAGAATAAAAGGGCAAAATGAAGGAGTGTTTGTATTTAAGGATACAAACAGATTCAAGCGCCTTATAACCCGTCGGAAGATAGCAAAAAAGATTTGCTTAATAATTGCAAAATTGGGTCGGGAAAAATTTTCCGTCATGAAAAAAAATTCTTCCGCAAAGTGGGTGTAGCCACACTATCGTGAGCGGTGTACCATACTGTCCGGCACAGAACATAAGCGCAAGTAAGCAGAGTCAGTGGCCGAGCCACATATGGACTTCTACGACCTATACTGACACTGCCAATTGCACAGGCGGTACAACATACCGCACTTACGGCTTGAATGGTACAAGCATGGTTCTGGGCGGGTTCTGCGCTACCACAATCGTGAGCACACACCCTACGGAACCCGGCTACACGCACTTTGGGTCAGTTCGTTGTTGTTTTGGCTTTATAAGGTCGCCTTAATTTCAAAATGTGAAGCATGCCTTTTGAGTGTTTTGTACTTACGGGTACAGGCAGGTAAAGGAACTTCAACCCGTCGGAGGATAGCAAAAATTGCTTAATATTCTTAAAAATTCAGGAACATTAATTTGCAAAGAATTTGCAGAATAATGAAAAATTCTTCCGTGTAGCTTTTATAATCTGTAAAAGCAGTCCGCATCAGCTTATCAGCGCAAGTAAGCAGGCCCAGTATCCGAACTACATATGGACTTCTACGGCCTATACAAATAGTTGGTCTACTTCTAACTGTACGGACAGCGGTAAGGCTTACTACGCTTGGAACTTAAATGGTACGAGCTGGAGTTTGGGCGGATTCTGCGCTACCACGCATACAAATGGCTACACAAACTTTGGATCAGTTCGTTGTAGTTTTGGCTTTGAAGAAAATATGTTTCACAAAATATGAAAATTGAAAACTAAATAACTTATTGTAAAAAGCAATTAATACAAAATAAACCTATAAGCTCATTTTAAAAGAGTGCTGTTATTTAAGGATAACAGCAGATTTATGAGCTTTTTAACCCGTCGGAAGATAGCAGTAAAATTAAAATTATAAGAGATTTTACAGCTTAATATTATAGTTTGACAGGTGAATAATTTTACCTGCCAAAAAAGAATTCTTCTTTTAAAATGCAACATCTTACTGTCCGGCTCAGGGTATCAGCGCAAGTAAGCAGAATCAGCACCCGAACCATATATGGTCTTCTACGGCCTTTACAAGCAGTAACTGTACGGACAGCGGTAAGGCTTACTACGCTTGGTACTTAGATGGTACGAGCTGGGCTATCAATGGGTTCTGCGCTACCACGTGGGCAAGCAATGGCTACACGCACTTTGGGTCAGTTCGT
The DNA here is from genome assembly GCA_910587245.1 of Candidatus Gastranaerophilales bacterium. Lineage (GTDB taxonomy): Bacteria > Cyanobacteriota > Vampirovibrionia > Gastranaerophilales > Gastranaerophilaceae > MGBC122484. Next base: position 65,134 of record CAJULX010000010.1, on the reverse strand, counting down.
TGTTGTTTTGGCTTTAAAAAGGTTTATATCTTAAAAAAAGAAACTTTATCCCTAATAGAGTGTCTGTATTTAAGGATACAGACAGATAAGGGATTCAACCCGTCAGAAGATAGCAATTTTTATTAAGATTGCTTAAAATAAAGGTTTTTTGTTAAAAAATTTAACGAAAAATAAAAAATTCTTCTTAAAATTTTAGAGGCAAAAATACAAATGTCTCGACACCACACTGTCCGTACCAGTATATCAGCGCAAGTAAGCAGAATCACCACCCGTACCACGTATGGTCTTCTACGCCCTATACACACAGTAACTGCGCGGACAGCGGGGCGGCTTACAGGACTCACTATCTGGATGGTACCACCTGGGCGGTCAATTGGTTCTGCGCTACCACGAAAACTGATGGCTGGACACACTTTGGTTCAGTTCGTTGTCGTTTTGGCTTTGAATAAAAATAAGTTTCTTTTTATGTTATATTTTTATAGTATATTTTGCTTTTTTAAAAGTGCCTTTAAAAGAGTGTTTGCGCTTACGAGCACAGACAGATTTAAGGCACTTTTCTAACCCGTCGGGAGATAGCAAAAAATTGCTTAAGTTTTCTTTTTAATGAAAAATTTATTATAAAAGACAAGAAATCTCTCAATTACTTGTGTAACAACTCCAGCGTGAGCGGTACGCCGCACTGTCCGAACCAGGGTATCAGCGCAAGTAAGCAGGCTTGGAACCCGTACCACGTATGGTCTTCTACGGCCTATACCGACACCACTAACTGCACAGACGGTGGTAAGGCATATACAGCTTACTACTTGAATGGAGGCGGATGGTATTGGAGCAGGTTCTGCGCTACCACGTGGACAGACGGCAGCAACACAAACACGCACTTTGGTTCAGTTCGCAATATGTTTTGGCTTTAGAAAAAATAAGCAAAATATACCCTTCATATTAAGTGCTCAATAAAAAATTATGCAGTGTAAATTTCAAGTTTTATACTTAAAATGTACTGTGCGCAAATAAAAAAGTATTGTAAAATATAATAGTTATAAATTTTATTTAAAAAAAGAGGTGCTTTTAATAAAAATCACCTCGAGAAATTGTTTATCTTAAATCTGCTCAATCAAAATTGCGCCTACGATTAAGTTCATCATAAAACAGCGCAACTTGATATTACCCGGTTGGGCAGGCTTTTTTTAACTGCGTTAAAAAACGGAAATCTTTGCATAGAACACCGCAAGTTTTTTTTCATTGGTAACCTTTTTACGATAAAACAACTATATAATGATATAAACAACTTAAAACATTAAAATAATATCACATTTAAATATAAATATCAAATTTGAACCCGGATTTGATATTTAGAATTATCTGTTTATAGGCTGCTCAATATAAATCCCTTCTCCTCCGAGATATTGCGCCTTTTTACCATCCAAATAAAGGTAAACGGGAATGTGTCCTGCATTAGCATTTACAGTCTTAACAATTTGATCCAGTCTGGCCTGAATTGACTGTGTACCGCCGCCCTCACCAAATTCTTGAGTCAAATTAATAATTATGGAATTATCGGCTTCATCTTTCTTAACAGAGATAAGACGCGCATTTGAGGGAATTTCAGTAAAAATTCCATGAGCTTTTTCTTCTTCGCTTGGTCCTTTTAAAAGCAAGCCCAAGGCACTGTATAAGGTTTTATTTTTTGCTTTTCTTGAAACATATTCAACGGTATTCTCACCTGTTAAAAAAGCAATTTTTATATCTTTCATTTTATTTTCGGTTTCAGAGGTTTCTTCAGGTGTCTTATCTTGAACCACAACATTTTTAGCTTCACCCGTTATTTGCAGTTCAGGGCTGAAAGCCTCTTTTGAAAAATAAACCCACGCAAAATACCCTAAACAAAAAATAACGGTTACAATTAAAGTTCTTATAAAAATACCCATATTTCCCTCTGTATAACGCTTTTTAAATCTTAAACGTGCTGTTTAAAAACCTTTTTGCATACAATCATATTATCCGATAAAACTGCAATTGATACAAGATGATTTTTATAAATAAGCATTAATGTCGTATTTTCAGATATAGTATACCTTGAAAGAAATGATACACCGTTAAGAACTTTAAGATACTCTGATTCATTTAGTATATATTCAGGCAAATTCAATGCTTTAGAAGGTTCCACGCCATGCTTATCAAGCAAAACTGCATCCGTTTGAATTGAATCTTTGATATTAAATTTTCCGGCAGCAGTACGAATAAGAGAAGTCAAATAAGCACATGTACCTAGTTTTTCCGCCAAATCTACAGCAAAAGAGCGAATATAAGTACCTTTTGAACAGAAGATTTCAATTTCAGCCTCATAAGGAATTTGCTTCATAGGAATATCGGGATGTGAGTCTGTTACAAAAGTTAATAATTTTGCATCATAAATCTCAATCACTCTTTTTGGAATTTCAACACCTTCAAGTTTATTTTTTCTTGCAAGGTCACAAAGCTTTTTGCCGCCCACTTTTATGGCACTATACGCAGGAGGAATTTGTTCTATCTTTCCTATCATAGAATTCATTGCAACCAAAAGTTCATCCTCTGTGAATTTCGGAGTATTAAATGGTGTTACTTCGCCTTCCGCATCACCGGTTGAAGAAAAATATCCAAACCTGATTTTTGCGATATACCTTTTATCCGAGCACAGATAATCTAAAAGCCTGGTAGCTTTGCCAACTCCAACCTGCATAACACCTTCCGCCTCAGGGTCAAGCGTACCCGAATGTCCGATTTTTTTAATTTTAAGATGCTTCCTGAGTTTATAAATAACATCAAATGAGGTAATTCCACGGGGTTTATATATATTTAAAAAACAAAAAACATCACTATTATCGGTGAATTCTTTTTTGTTATCGGAAAAATCTCGTTCAGGCATACAAATATTAACCTTTTAACAATTCTAAATCTCACCTTTAGAAATTTGGTCAATTAATTTAGTGATTCTAAAACCTCTTTCCAAAGATTCATCCAGAATAAAATTCAACTCAGGCGTTTTTCTAAGCCTGATACGTTTTCCAACTTCATATCGGATTTTTGGAGTCACGGTTTTGAGCGCTTCAACGGTTTCTTTCTTTTTATCCTCATCATCCGCCATTACGCTATAAAAAACTTTAGCATAAGAATTATCATGAGATACTTCAACATCAGTGATAGAAACAATTCCTGTGATATGGGGATTTTTAACTTCACGGAATAAAATATCAGAAATTTCTCTCATGAGAGCTTTTCTAACTTTTTCATTTCTAAGTGTCATGATAATCTTCCTTACATTAAACGAGCGAACTTCTTTCAATTTCTTTTGTTGTTGAAACCTCAATTATATCGCCTTCTTGAAGGTCGTTGAATTTTGCAAATGAAATACCGCATTCAAAACCCTGCGCAACTTCTTTAACATCGTCTTTAAAGCGTTTCAGCTGATTAATCTCGCCTTTGTAAATTTCAACTCCGCCTCTTTTAACCACAGCTGTTTTGGAACGCACAATTTTACCTTCAGTTACATAACAACCTGCAATTTTGCCGGTTTTTCCGAATGTAAAAATCTGCCTTACTTCCGCCGTACCGAGTTCTACTTCCTGAATTTCGGGCTCCAATAGAGAAAGCATGGTTTTTTCAACATCTTCCAGAACTTGATAAATAATGTCGTATTTTTTGATTTGAACAAGTTCTCTTTCAGCTGCAGCAAGAGCATTTGCATCTTCTTTAACGCTAAAACCGAGAATTATTGCATCACTTGCGGAAGCAAGCATTACATCGGCTTCTGAGATATCCCCGACACCAACGTGCATAATTTTCGGGATAACCTCGGTTGATTTAACATTCTGAATAGCCTGTGAAACTGCTTCAGCAGAACCGTTTGTATTGGCTTTGATGATTAAATTAAGATTTTTAATTTCATCATTTGCAAGCGTTTCCTTTTTAACATGAGAAACAGCCATAGCTTCAAGTCTGCTAACTCTTTCGCGTTGCTTTCTTTCATTTACAATCTGCTTCATAACGCGCTCATTTTGCACAACTTCAAAAGCATCACCAGCCTGAGGAACTTCATTTAATCCTAAAATTTCAACAGGAGTTGACGGTCCTGCGGATTTCACTCTTTGCCCTGAATCATCAAGCAAAGCGCGGACTTTACCGCCTACGGTACCCACAACAATTGAATCACCGACATTTAAAATACCGTTTTGAACAAGCATCGTAGCCACAGGCCCTTTACCTTTATCAAGATTGGCTTCAATTATAACACCCATTCCGGGACAATCCTTAACGGCCTTTAATTCCTGCATTTCAGCAACAAGCAAAATATATTCTAAAAGTTCATCAATACCTTTGCCCTGAATAGCTGAAACTTTAACACAGATTGTATCTCCACCCCAAGCTTCCGGCACAAGACCGTATTCCGTCATTTGCTGCAATACTTTATCAGGGTCTGCATCGGGCTTATCCATCTTATTCACAGCCACAATAATCGGTACATTTGCTGATTTTGCGTGATTAATAGCTTCAATCGTCTGCGGCATAACACCGTCATCTGCCGCAACTACAAGAATAGCAATATCGGTAGACTTTGCACCTCTTGCACGCATTTGAGTAAATGCTTCGTGACCGGGTGTGTCAATAAATACAATCTTTTTATCACCCTGCCAAACAGTATAAGCACCGATACTCTGGGTAATTCCGCCGACTTCCGTTGAAACAATTTTGTGCTTTGAAGCACGGATGCTATCCAGAAGGGTTGTTTTACCATGGTCAACATGCCCCATAATAGTAACAACAGGCGCCCTTTTAATAATAGATTTTTCATCAGCTTCAAGAAGGATTTTGTTCTTTTCTTCTTTTTCTGTTTCTTCCTGAATAAATGCCTCAATATCCTCATCCAAAGGTTCAATTTCAAAATTTATAGCCGCTCTTTTGGCTGTGTCAATATCTATAGGTGAATTTACAGTCACCATGATTTTTTCCATCATTAAGAATTTAATAATTTCCGCCGGAGATTTTCTAATTTTATCTGCAAGTTCCCCAACGGTCATGGGTCTGTTTATTACAACCTGTTTTACTTCTTCAAGGGACTCGACTTCCTGAACATGTTTTTTATGCTTAGATTGCACAGCCTTTTCAAGACTTATTCTTTCCTGTTCTTCTTCCTTGTTTTTATAATTTTTTTCTTTTTTCTTCTTTTTGTTTCTGAAATCTTGATTAGCATACATATCAGGCGAAATAATATGTCTTTTTATAGGAGTTTTTTGAGCCTGATTATCTGCATTTGGTTTAGTCTGTGCTTTATCTTTTGATTTAGCACCATCCTTAGAAGTTTTTTCATCCTTTGCTGCAGGTTTACCAAAATTTTTACGTGTCAGAGAAGCAATATCGGGAATTCTGTTTGCAGGCTCCCTGTGCGCAGGACGGACAGAAGCCTGTGGAGCAGAACCATCCTGCTGCTTTGGCGCAGGACGTACAATTTCAAGTTTTGGTCTTTCTTTAACAGAGGGTTCAACCACTGGAGGTTTTGGTTTTTCGGTGCTGGTTTTTACAACTTTCGTAACGGTAATCTTCGGAGTATCTTGTACCTCCTCGGCTTTAGGAGCTTCTTCGGTTTTTTCAACCTTTGCTTTTTTCACAATAAAAGCCTTAGGCTTAGCCTTCTTTTCTTCGGGCTTAACATATAAAGCACGTATATTATCAATATTACCCTGTGAAACAGCTACACTATGAGATTTAAAAACAATCCCGAGTTTCTCTTTGGCTGTTTCCATTAATTCTTTAGCGCTGACATTCAGTTCTTTAGCAAGTTCGTGAACTCTCATTTTGCTTCCATTATATATCTTTACAATTAAACAATAACACAAGCAAAATTTTAAGTACAGTATTTACAAATTGAAATAAAATTTTTACTCATCAATTTCTTGAATTTCAAGCTTTTCAATAAATTCTTTATCGCGGAAAGTATCATTCACTTCACTTAAAGGACAGCCCGCCAGAATACGCATTTTTATTACAATATAGCTGCCTTTTTCATCATTAACTATCTTTCTTTCAATTTTTTGAATTTTATTAAAGTTTTTATCCAAAAGGCTATTCATTGCTTCAAGATGAACAATGGGCGCGGTTAATTTTATTTCCATTAATTTTGATTCGTAAGATTTGCTTGATAAAAAATTTCTCTCAAACTTTCTGACAAGAACAAGTACAATTAAAGAAAAAACCGTAGCAACAGCTGCTATATCAAACATTCCCGTACCGCATGCCATACCGATTGCAGCACACATCCAAAGAGTTGCAGCCGTTGTAATTCCGTAAATATTGTTTCCATGGCGCATAACCGTTCCTGCACCGATAAAACCTATACCTGTAATTATTTGAGCAGCAATTCTTGCAGGGTCATTCACACCTGCAAAGCCCGCTATCACCTGCATTTTAAATGCATAAATCGATAAAAGCGTAAATACGCAAGCCCCTGCACTTACAAGAATATGTGTTCTGAGACCTGCAAATTTTCCGGTAATTTCACGTTCCAAACCAAGAAGAAACGCAAAAAGAATTGAAGCACCTATTCTAAAAAGCAAAGCAAGCTCGAAATCAAACATATCATTAATATTTAAATGAATAAAATCCACAATACCTTTAACTCCATTACAAATTTAAACTAAGTTTTTATTTTACTTTTAGGATCAAGTATATCCCTTATTGTATCGCCTATTAAGTTGTATGACAAAACAGCAACAAAAATTAAAAAACCGGGAGTTAAAAGCCAGGGGCGGTATATAATATTTGCAAATTCCTGCGCTTCTTTTAACATATTGCCCCAGCTTGCATCGGGCTGCTGAATACCGAGCCCCAAAAAACTCAAACCTGATTCAGCCAGTATAAAGCTTGGAACGGATAATGCCATTGCAATAATTACATAGCTTGATGTCTGCGGCAAAATATGTTTCAAGATTATTCTTGATTTCGAACAACCGACAGCCACTGCAGATTTAACATAATCCTGTGTTTTTATGGATAAAACCATTCCGCGAACAACCCTTGCAAATCCTGCCCAGCCGATAAATGCAAGAATAACCGTAATCAAAGCAAATCTTTGTGAGCTTGTCATGCCGGATGGTAAAATCGCCGCAAGAATTATCAACAAATAAAAACTGGGAACAGACATTATGGCCTCCGCCACCCTCATCATAATATTATCAAGCAGACCGCCTGCATACCCTGAAATTCCGCCGTATAAAAGACCAATGGGAAAAGATATAAAAAGCGCCAGAAATCCTATGGTTAAAGAAATTCTGCCGCCATATAAAATCCTTGAAAAATTATCACGCCCGTTAATATCAAGCCCGAGCAAATATAATTCCCCGCCGTCTTCAATACCAACAAAATGACGCGAACATTTAAAAAGCCCTAAAAATTTGTACTCAAACCCTTTTGAGAAAAATTTTAAATAGCGCTTATGTTCTCTATCCTGCTTATATTCGATACTTAACGTATCTTTATTAAAGACACGCTTCCAATTATAAGTATACGGTCTTGTAAAATCCCCGAGTTCATCAATAAAATAAACATTTGAAGGGGGAGAATATGATAAATTTCTTTTGGAATAATTTTTATCATATACAGCAAAGAAATCCGCAAAAAATATTGCAATATAAAGAATAACAAGCACTATAAGCGCAAGAACACTTATTTTATCTTTTAAAAATCTTTTTAATTCAGGATTTTTAATTTCAATTGCCATAGTTTACCCTACCTTTACCCTCGGGTCAGTTAATTTCAGCAGAATATCCGCCAGAATATTCCCTAAAATAAGCATAAAAGACCCTATCATAAGGCTTGCCATAACAAGATTAATATCTGATTTTAAAACCGCTTCAAGAATAAGACGCCCGAGCCCGGGATATTGAAAAACATATTCCGTTAAAGCGGCACCTGATAACAATCCCGCAAATTCAAATCCAAGCATTGTGACAAGCGGGTTTATGGCATTTCTTAAGGCATGTTTAATTATAACTTTATAATTGGGAAGTCCTTTTGCGCGCGCAAATTTTACATAATCACTGTCCAAAACATCCAGAAGATTTGCTCTCATCTGGCGGGAAAGCCCCGCAAGAGAAATGGTTGTTAAAACAAGCGTGGGCAGAAAAAGATGATGCATTACATCCAATGTTTTTTCAAGAATATTCATATTGTAAAAATTGGCGCTTGTTAAACCGCCGATTGGGAACCAGCCTGTTTTCTGCGCAAAAATCAACAATAAAATTGCAAAGAAAAATGACGGAATTGCCATACCTATTGATGAAAAAATGGTTAAAAGCCTGTCATATGCACTTCTGTAGTTCAATGCGGCAATAACCCCTATAGGAATTCCTATTGCCCATGTCCAGAATAATACACTAAAAGATAAAATCAGGGTGTTTAGAACTCTTTCTTTAATTTTTGATGAAACAAGCTCACCTGTAACGCTTGTTCCCATATCGCCTTTTATAAAATTCTTTGCCCAGTATACATATTGAACATATACAGGCTTATCAAGACCCAATCTCTGTTTTTCATGTTCAAGAGTTTCTTTCGAAATTGAAGGATTTAATTTTAGCTCCGCAAGCGGGTCAACAGGCGAAAGACGTATCAAAAAGAAGCTTATAATTGAAACTATCACAATTATAGGCAAGCTTTGTATTATTCTTTTTAAAATAAAAACCCATATCGACATAATAGAAACTTTACAATTATACAGCCCGATTTTAAATTAATCCTCGGACTTAATCCTATTCAAACAAATTATTAAGCCTGTCCTGAATTTCCATCGGGTCAATCTCGTTTGTAATGCTGTTCACATCATGTGCAATCTGGAAGAATTTAGCGGCTTCAACTTTTTCACCCTTGATGGATAAAGACCTTGCAAGGTTATAATACGCAAGTGCATAATTAGGATTAGCAGCAATAGCAGCTCTGAAACAATCCGCAGCTTTTTGAATATGTGCTAAGTCATCAAGATAAATTACACCTAAATTGTTGTGGGCAATTGCATATCCCGGGTCATTTTTAATTGAAAGCTCATATTCCTTAACAGCCTCGGTCAATTCACCCATACCCCAGTATAAATATCCCAAATTACAATGAATTTTGGCATTGTTCGGTTCTAATTCAAGCGCCCTTCTATAGATTATAAGAGCATTTTTATAGTCTTCTTTATCATAAAAAGCAGACCCTAAACTTATATAAACATCCAGTTCCTTGGGCGTTAAAAGATAAGCGGACTGAAAAGCTTCAATGGCAGCATCCGTATTTTTAATAACATTCTGCTGAACATACCCTAGAGTCTGTGCCACAATACTTGTCCAATCCTGTTTTGGATTTAGGGTAATTGCACTTTGATAATGAGATACAGCCTGTTCGTATTCACCCTTCATAAAATATAGATTTGCGATATTACTGTGTAAAATAGCATTATTCGGGTGAATTGAAATAAATTTCAAATAAGTTGATATAGCGTTATCATAATCACCCATTTCTTCATATGCCTGAACAAGCCCCGAATAGGCACTAAAGCATAGTGAATCAATCCAGCGTGCCATTTTGTATTCAATAATGGCTTCTTCGTGTTTTCCTATTGCTCTGTAAATATCCCCGAGAAGACAGTATAAAGGAGTAAACCCGGGAATTTTATCAATCATTTTTATGTAATATTCAATAGCTTTATCAAAATCTTTAAGCTTGCAAAGATAAAAAGCCCTTACTAAATCAGGAAATATTACAATAATTTTTAATTTCTGGAAAAACTCTTTCTTTGCCTCTTTATCAAAAGGCAGAAAAATGTACGATAAAAGCAGCTCGATATTGCTTTGAAATTTCGTTTTAAACGAAGAAAAAAACAAAACTTTTAGCAGCCTGTGCTTTAAATAGTGAATTCTTGAAGATTTAAAAAACGTAAACCTTAAAGCGTTGTTTGCTTCTTCAAGAGCATCGGTATACCTGTCTTTCTTTTTCAGTGCCTGTGCCATCATATAATGGCACTGTGCCCTGTTTGCACCGTTTTTTATTGCAAGATTAAAATAATTTATTGCACGATCTAATTCACCTTTGTGAAAGAAAGCAAACCCTATTTTATAATAAATTTCACCGTTATCAATTAAAGCTTCTGATGCCCTTTGATACTGAGTTATAGCCTCATCAATATATTGCTTTGCCTGATAAACATCAAGATGCCAATCCATATAAAGATCACCAAGGCGCACATGCAAATCATACCTGTTTGGCTCTTTTATAAGAATAGTCTGGCAATATTCAATAGCCTTTTGAATTTCGCCGTTTCTTTTCAGTTTATCAATTTCTCTGTTTATATTTTTAATATCACTGCTCAAAACATTTTACCTGTATAAAATCCGGTTATTATAATTCTAATTTAGGGTGAAAAAACATGCAAATTTTTAACACTTTCTTAAAAATTCAAATATCCGCTAAATATTTTTCAAATACTCTTCGGGAGCAAGAACGGAAATTACCGCAGGATTCAAAAGGTATTTTTGAGCAATGTTTAAAACATCCTCTTTTGTTACTTTGTTGAGCATTTCTTTATATTTTTCTTCATAGTTGAGCCCGAGCCCCATAATATAATCATACCCTGCGATGGAAGCAAGCTGCATATTAGTCTGTGAAAAATATTCAAGACGCCCCAGAATATTTTCTTTTGCACCTGATAATTCAATATCGGATACATAATCTTTTGCCATTTTACCAGCTTCAATTTTAAAACCTTCAAGAGATTTTTCTATATTTTTAGGCTCCGTTCCGATATAAAAATAAAATAGCGAAGAATGACGCAATGGTTCAAGCGCACTTCTTACGGTATATGCGAGTCCCTGTTTGTCGCGAAGTTCGACAAAAAGTCTCGAAGAAAGACCGGAAGAACCCAGAATATTATTCATAACGACAATTTTAGGATAATCCTCGCTAAATTGTGTATCCACAATCATTCCCTTAAATATCTGCGCCTGCTTTGCATCATTTTTAACAATTTTTATAATTTCATCTCTGTTAGGAAGATTTAAAGCCGGTATATCGGATATTTTCGATACACTTTCGCTTGATTTCATAAAATTAAATTTTTTAACTATATAATCAACAAGCTTTTCTTCGTCATTAAAATCACCCGCAATTGATATAACTTTTTTAGAATTCATAATTTGGGATAAAACATCAACCACGTCCTGCTTTTGAATTTTATCAACATCATTTAAAGTTTTGGATAAAGAATTTCCGTAATAATGATTTTCGTAAATTTTTTCTATAAGAGCATCCGAGGCTTTAACCTGCGGAGAATCAAGATCGGATACAATTTCTCCTTTTAATTTAAACACCTCTTTTTCAAAATTTTCAAACGTTGAATTTTGCAAAATGTCAGACAAAACATCGAGCGCAAGGTCAAAATCTTCATTTAAGAATAGAGTTGAAACCTTTATATAATCCTGTTTACATTTAACAGATGTTTCAATACCGTTTGATTCTATAATGTTTGCCAAATCCTCAGCAGAACGGGTCTTAGTGCCTTTTAAAAGAAGTTTTGAAAAAAGCGTGTAAACCCCTGCATATTTTTCGGGAATATCCAGTGAAAAATAAGTGCACACTGCCATTCTGGGGGTATTTTTTGTATTTTGTAAAATTATATCAATATTATCTTTCTGAATTAATTTCATCGCCAAATCTCCTCAATTTACGCCTTTTTTGGCATTAAAACACTTATTGAACATTTGTCTTTTGTTAAATATTTTTCAACAATTTCTTCCAAATATTCCGTATCAATCTCATTAAGCACTTTTAAATATTCATTTGCAAGCGCTACATCCTCCATTACGGTCATATAATGCCCGATTGTATCCGCAATTTCTGAAACCGTCTCTGCACTTTCCGCAAAGTTAACCTTTAAGCGCTTTTTAGCCTTTTCAAGTTCATCATCTTTAATTTTCTTAAGACAGTCAAGTTCATCCTGAATTTCTTTTATAACTTCATCTTTAAATGAAGGGTCAAAATTTGCTTCAACAAAGAAGTTATCCCCGTCTTTAAATTGATAATGGCAGGTATCAATCTGATAAAAGTGGGGTTTTTCGGGAGTTTCAATAAACTTATGATTAAATCTGGAACTTTTTCCTTCACCCAAAATAACCGAAATTAAATCAAGCGAAATTGTTTCCTTTAAATTTCTTGCTCTGTCTGCTAAAAAACCGAACATAATATAACCCGTTTGAATTTCAGCTTCTTCATTTAAAATAACCGGATTTTTAATAGAGGTTTCAATTTCTCTTTCATCGGGTGATAAAAGTTTTTTCGGGATATTATTTTGGAATTTAAACTCTTCCGTTATTTTATTTATGATATTTTCATCATCAAACTGCCCTACCACAATTGTTGTCATATTTTTAGGCGTATAAAAATTTTGATAATAAGCCATAATGTCATCTCTTGAAATCCTTGCTATGATTTCTTTTGTACCGATAACATTTCTTTTATAAGGGTGTTTTTCATACATTTTGTCGTTTAATTTATCATACACCTTGCGCCAGCTTCTATCCTGCCCCATTCTTATTTCTTCAATAACAACACATCTTTCGCGGCCGTCTTTGGGGATTGCACCGCTCGGGTCAAAAGCCTGTCCTATCTCATAATCAGGCAGAACAGGGTCAACCATCATATCGGCATGCATATGTAATGCAAGTTCCAGATGTTTTTTTGGGATTGTAACATAATAAAATGTATAATCTTTCCAGGTGGCAGCATTTATTATTCCGCCCTTGCGCTCCAGCGTACAGTCAAATTCACCCGCTTTATATTTATGAGTGCCTTTAAACATAAGATGTTCAAGAAAATGCGAAACACCGTTATTATCTTCATTTTCATTAATTGAGCCGGTTTTTACCCATGTGCTGATATTCACCATCGGGCTTTCTTTTTTTGCAAGCACAAGTTTGTGACCGTTATCAAAAGTTATAATCCTTAAAGGTTCAGGCAGATAAGGATATTCAACCAATTTTTTTTCAACAATTTTTGCCATTTTATTTAACCCCGTTATTTAATATTTTTAATGTGTATCCCGTTCCAAATCAACCCTTAGAGCCTTTGCACCCTTTAGATACACATGATTTATTTCATTTTGCCCTAAATCAGTATTTACAACAATTAGCACCCTGAGGCATTTTTCAATTGAATTTGGTACATCAAGCTCCTGATAACACATCATTGGCACCAAATCAAAACCGCAGTCAAGCCTTGCAAATTTAGCGGGAAAAGCTGCATTTAAATCTTTTGTAAGCGTAAAAACCGCAAAAGCAATATCGGAAATTTTGACATTGTTTCTTTTTAAAATTTCACTCACAAGTTCAACCGTTGCTTTTTCGATATCTTCCGCCGTATTTGAAAGAACAACCGTTGCCCCTCTTACTCCCCTCGTTGCAGCATTCATTATTTTATATCCTCATCTTTAATTCCGATAAAATCACCCGTTTTTATCTTTGAACCCAAAGACCACGCATACGCAGGCATTTCGCCCTTTCCTTCAGGCTTAACGGTTTTAATCATTACGGCACCGTCAATGCATCTGACACATATACCCTCTTTTGAAACGGAAATAACCTCGCCAAAATCAAATTTAGCATAATCGCTGTCGCCGTAACATCTTCCGGTTTTTAAAACCTTAACGATTTTATCATTGTAAACAAAATGACAGGTATTTACTCCGCAAAATGCTCTTACTTTGTTATGCACATGTTCGGTAAGATATCCAAAACAAAGTTCTTTATCTTCTTTTTTAAGCTTTTTTGTAAAAGTAGCAGCGGCAGAATCCTGAGGAACAGGCTTTATGCTGTTGTCATACAAGCCTTTTAAAGTTTTTATGATTAAATTCGGAGATTTTTTTGAAATTTCATCCGATAATTTAATAAAATCCGTATCGCAATCAAGTGCAATTTTTTCCGTAAGGCAAATATCACCAGCATCAAGCTCTAAAACTGTTATCATTGTTGTAATACCCGTTTCGGTGTCTCCCGAAAGCAGTGCCGCACAGATAGGATTTGCACCCCTGTATTTTGGAAGCAGGCTTGCATGGAGATTAACCGTGTGAAATTTTGGTATATCAAGCACTTCCTGTGATAAAATTTGTCCGAAAGCAAATGTAACAAAAAAATCCGCCTCATAAGATTTTAATTTTTCAATCATTTCGGGTTCTTTTGAAAGCTTAACCGGTTCAAGAATATCAATTCCTTTTTCAAGTGCAGTTTTTTTGATATTGGAATCCGTTATTTTTTTGCCTCTTTTTGAGGGTTTCGGAGGCTGGGTTACAAGCGCCATCACTTCAAATTCATCAGAATTAATGAGTTTTTCAAATGAAGGAACGGCAATATCAGGACTGCCGAAAAATACAACTTTTATTTTTGAGCCGTCCTTCAATTATTGCTCCTTTGTCTTATCTGCATTTTCAGATGCCAGAATCTGTTCTTCAAGCTCGGGCTCATCAATCAGCCTGTCTTCTTCAAGCTGAGGCAGGTTATGCTTGCTTAAAGCTTCTGTAGCTTCAAAAATATTTCTTGAATGGTCAACAAATAAAATTCCGTCAAGATGGTCGTTTTCATGCTGAATGGCATAAGCGAGAAGCTCGCCGTTTTTTGCCTCCATAACAAACGGTCTTCCGTTGATATCAAGAGCCTTTACCATAACATCGGAATAGCGTCTGACATTTACATATGCCTCGGGAAAACTCAAACAGCCTTCTTTAACACAAATTGCTCCGCTTTTTTTAATAATCTTGGGATTTACAAAAACAAGCGGATTATAAGGTTCATTTTCTTTTGAAACATCAATTACAAATATTCTTAAATTTTCCCCTACCTGAGGAGCTGCAAGCCCGACACCGTTTGCGGAATACATGGTATCCAGCATGTTTTCTATCAAGGTTCTTATCTTTTTTGAAATCTTGCTTACTTCTTTTGATTTTTGTCTTAAAATCGGGTTTCCGTAGCTTAATATCTTTAATATCGTCATAAAAAAATCCTATCAATAAAGAAATTTTACCATAGATTTTGAATATTTAAAAATCCTGTTAATTTCCGTCATTATTTAAAGCCAAATGATATTTCAGGTTATAATACGCAAAATATTACACTTTTAGGCAATTTAACAATCAAAAAAATCTGAAAAAATAATCATGAAGAAAGGATAAAGGGGTGAATATGCTATACACACTTTTAAGATGGTTCTTATATTCGCTTATTATTCTGTTTATCGCATGGCTTATTCCGGGTATTGAAGTATCCGGCATTCAATCCGCATTGATTGCAATAGTAATTATGGGATTAATCAATGCCGTTTTAAAGCCGCTTGTGTATTTGATTACACTTCCTATCAATCTGCTTACCCTGGGGCTTTTTAGTCTTGTCATCAACGCACTTTTATTTATGCTGATAAGCTATTTAACTCCCGGTTTCAGTGTTGAAGGCTTTTGGAGCGCGCTTTTAGGCTCATTAATCCTATCTGCCTTAAGCATACCGATAAACAAAATAGGAAAAGAAGAATAAAATAAGCATTATCTTAAGAACATCACAAGGGAACTTGCCTGCAATTAAATTTTTGCGGGCAATTCCTTTTATATTTACATAAGTTCTTTGCTGATAATTTCTGCAGCGGTGCGTACAAAATTTTCACAGGGGCGCTCTGAATAATATTTTTCCGTTCTTTTGGACGGCACAAAGGAAAAATCTTCACCATCCGCTTTCTCAAGACCTAAAAGTTCCCTGCAGATTATTGAATTATGACGTGCCTTAAATTCTTCCGCAAGGGTTTGAATAAGCTTATAATGAGCTGTTTTAGCTTCATCATCATTTGGTGCATTATACCCCTTTAAAATTCCCGCAATTATAAACATAGCACTCACTGCTCCGCACACTTCGCGCATTCTGCCCATTCCGCCGCCAAAAGAAGAAGACAGTTTTAAAATAACATCCTCACTCAAACCCGTTTCTTTTACAAATGCAAGACACACTGATTGGGCACAGTTGTACCCCTTTTTAAAATTATCTTCCGCAAGCTTCCCGTAATCTTTTTCCATAATCAAAGTTTAGCACAATTAAGATATTCTTGTAACGTTTTATTACAATTTTTATTATTTAATAGCAAAGTTTTTCTTTCAACGATTTTAATACGCAAAAATTGACTATTAACAAAAGATTACAAGGGTGATATTTTCATACAAACTGCAGGTCAAGAATACATTTTCTTCACCTGCATTCAAATAGTACAAATGTTAATTTCTTTAAGGTCCAAGAAAGGCGGGTGAAATGACAACAACAAACAATTTTTATGAAGGCTGCTCGAAAATGGCAACTATTTTTCTGATGGTATTAATGGAGAAAAAAGAGCCGGTACCTGAAACACTGGTAAATTCCTGCAATCAAACAACCTCTATTGGGGATTTTAAGATTTACCCCGCAGAGTAGTCAATGAAGTTTGGCAATAAAATTAAAATAAATATAGAATATTAAAGAATTTTTTTTAATATTTCATCAACCGACATTAGTTTTAATCTTCCGACCTTTATATTATAAATCTATTAAGGATAGGGGCTTAGGGGTTCAGATAAAGAGAAATTTGGAGCGTAGGGGATTCGAACCCCTGACCCCGACACTGCCAGTGTCGTGCGCTACCAACTGCGCTAACGCCCCAAATTATTAAGCTTTAAAGTTTTTGTTTAGAGCGCAGTCGTTTTTCTTGTTGACAGGCTTAATGCTCATCAAGGCTAACGCCCCAAAATTAAGATTACTTAATTTTATCACACATATAAAATTTAATCCAGCATATAGCCCGGGTCACTAATTTTTATTTACAAACCCCCGTCTTAACATATCTTTAAAGACGGTCAAGAAGGGTAAATACCAAATAATGTTTAATTCAAAAAAGAAGAAAAACCTGATAGCAGGATGCGGATTTTCAGGAGCTGTTTTAGCCGAAAGACTTGCAAATATTTTGAATGAGGATGTTTTAATTATTGATAAAAATTCCGCACCCGGAGGATTATCCTTTGACTATAAAGATAAAAACAACATAAATATTCATAAATTCGGCTCGCATATTTTTCATACAAATTACGAATACATATGGAAATATTTATCTAAATTTGCATCCTTTATTCCGTATCTTCATAAAGAAAATGTAATAATAGACGGAAATAAAGCAAATATTCCGTTTAATTTAAATTCAATATATGATATTTTCCCAAAAAAGCTTGCCTCAAAATTTGAAAACAAACTTATAAAAAAATACGGTTACGGGGAAAAGGTTTCAATTTTTGATATAAAAACAAAACCATTCTTTTGGGATAGAGATTTGGATTTTCTTGCAAGTTATTTTTATAAAAAACTCTTTTCCTGCTATGCGGATAAAAAATGGGGCAACGCAGGATATGACCTGTCAAATGCATACATACAAACGGATAAAGACAACAGGGTATTCAAAGATAAATATCAGGGCATTCCTGAAACAGGCTATACAAAATTAATAGAAAACATTTTAAACCATAAAAATATAAAAGTACTTTTTGATATTGATTTTAAAAATATTGATGCAAACGGCTTTGACAGAATATTTTACACAGGTTCAATTGATGAATTTTTTAATTATAAGTTCGGAATATTGCAATATAAAAGCGCAAAATTTGAAATATCGGAAATAAACAAAGAGTTTTACCAGAATACGGGGATTGTAAAATACCCTTACAACCATGATTTTTTAAAGATTCATGAATTTAAACATTACTCAAACATTAAATGCGATAAAACCGTAATTGCAAAAGAATATATAGAAGATTTTAAGCCAAATACAGGCACTGATAGGTTTTACCCTGTTTTAAACGGAAAAAATCTTGAAATATTCAACAGATATAAAATTGAAGCTAAAAAATTTAAAGACGTTTATTTTCTGGGCCGTCTCGGGGATTTTAAAAATTATTCAATAGATAAAGCCATAAAAAGAGCTCTTGAAGTTTTTGAAACAATAAGGTTTAAAAGCATACTGGATGAAAATTTAACATCCGAAGCAGAACAATTAATTACAAAATAAAAGGAAAAAAATGAAAAAAATCAGCATAATCCTGCCTGTATATAATGCGGGCAAAAACTTGAATGAATGTTTAAAAAGCATAAATGAACAAACTTTTAAAGATTTTGAATTAATCTGTACCGATAGTGCATCATCGGATAACTCTCTTGAAATTTTAGAAAAGTTTTCAAAAAAAGATTCAAGGATAAGGATTATAAATAAAATAAACGAAGGCAAAGGACATGCCTGCAATACGGGAATAAACGCAGCGGAAGGCGAATATATATCAATCATTGAGCCTTGCGATTTTATGAACAAAAAAATGTTTGAAAATCTTTATAAACTTGCAAAAAAATCCGAGGCAGATATTATAAAATCACCTTATTATAAATTTTCAAACAATAGTGACAAAAAAAATCAAAGCAGAACAGAATGGAGCAAATACTGCAAAATTCCAAACTGGTTTTTCAGAATAAACGAATGTCCTTCATTTTTAAGTTTTCACCCCGGGGTTTTTGCCTCATTATATAAAAAATCATTCCTGAATAATAACAGCATAAGGTTTGTTGAAACAAGAGGATATAATTCCCGTGTAGATTCTTTTATTGATATGCCGTTTTATATTGAAACAATGTTAACGGCAGGGAAAATCGTCTACACTGATATTCCGTACTACTATCACAAAAGTGTTCGGCTTGAATTTCAAGACCCTAAAGAATACATTTTCCCGTTTGATAGAATTGAAGAAGTGCTGCAAATTTTAATAAAACAAAAAATTAAAGATAAAAATATTATTGCAAATGTGTACAAAAGAATATTAAAGATAACAAGTATAGTATTTGAAGCGCTTGATAGCGAAAATTCCCTTGATATAAAAAACATGCCTTACGAAATTCAGCTTCGTGCAGAAAAAATAATCTCGGCATTGGATGAAGATATTATAAACAACAGCTTATTTATTGATGATTTTGAAAGAAGATTTTTTAATATCCTAAACCCCGATAAGATTATCTAAAGCTTTTTTCAAATCATTTAAAGATTCAAGCATTATTTTGTTTCTTTGAAATAAAAGATTTTCCTGCATTTTAAGATAATTTTCATCGTCTGTATTCAGTGCGGTTTTCAATGCAAGCGAAAAATCTTTATTTGCTTTATAAATTATTGAATTATTTTTATCAAACATATGCGCATTTGCAAAAATCTCATTAATTACGGGCGGAAGTAAAAAGCCTCTTATCAGCTGAAAAGAACCCGATGTGCCCGTTGTTATATATCTTCTGTGCTCCTCTAAATCAGGATCAAGCAGCGGAAGATAAAAATCGGAAGTTTCAAGCTCTTTATATAAATCTTCAAAACTCAACCTGCCCTTAATCTTTATAAATTCCCTTAAATTTTCGGGAACACAATCGGATTTATTATCCCCGATTATTTTTATTTCAAAATTTTCAACCCCGTCTGTTAAAAGACCATTTACAGCATCAAAAAGAAGATTTGAATTTTTCCTTAAATTATCAAGTCTTCCCGTTACGGCAAATATTATTTTTGGATTTTTATTTTTCGGCTTATTATCCTTAAAATAGCAAGGATTTAACATATATAAATCATCTTTGGTTTTTAAATTTTTCGCTAAAACGATGGCACCGTTTTTGTTTTTATTATCATAATCTTCCGTATGGTGAAGCGTATACAGTATTCCCGTTTTTTCTTTATATTTTGGCGGATATTTAATATTAAAATGCTCAAAAATTGTTGATTGAAGTTCACTCCTGTCGGGTTTCGGGTAATACAATCTGTAAGATGCAAAAAGTAAAAATGTATATTTTTGTATCTTTTTAAGCTTCAAAATATTCCCCATGGCGGGGATATTAAAATAATAAATTTTATCAGCGCCAAGCGGAGGCAAAATTCCTTTCTGCCTGAAATTTGCAATTATTTCAACATTAAAGTTTAAATCTTTTAAATATTTAACATAAGAAGGCAAAAGCTCCGTATGGCTGTTATTTGCTTCAATCAAAAGAACGGTACTATTTTTTGGCTTATTGAAAAAAAATTTAACTGAATAAAGTACATTTAACCATAACTTTATTACCTGTTTTTTAATCTGCCCTAAAAAATATCTGATATTCATAAACCCCTTAATAGCAGAAAAACCTCATTTAAGAGGTTTTAAAATCTTTTTAAATGGAGCGGGAGACGAGGCTCGAACTCGCGACATCTTCCTTGGCAAGGAAGCATTCTACCACTGAATTACTCCCGCGAAATATTCATTTCACATTAATTATAATATCTGTTCAAAAAAATCTGTCAAGCAAGAAATTTTTGTATTAAAATATTGTCATGAAATATTTAAAGGAGATTTATTGATGAGAGATTTATCACCGCTGCACAAGGAAAGACTCGGTTATAAACCGAAATTGGCAGGAGCCTTAAAATCAGGGATACAGAACATTAAAATATCCAAAGGTGCTGCAACAAGCGCAGTTAAAGATGCTGCCGATATTCAAAATTTATTTTCACATGTTTATGGTGAACCAATTGTTACATTTGATACATCAAACGGTTCTCCTTTAAATCTTGATGTTAAAAATGTCGGCGTTATCTTATCAGGCGGGCAGGCTCCCGGCGGACACAATGTTATAGCAGGGCTTTATGATGCTCTTAAAGCCGCAAACCCCAAAAATGAACTTTACGGTTTCCTTGGAGGTCCTTCAGGCATAGTTGACGCACAATATGTTAAATTTGATGATGAATTCATTAATAAATACAGAAATACAGGCGGTTTTGATATCATAGGTTCAGGCAGGACAAAACTTGAAACAGAAGAACAGTTCGAAAAAACTTTAGCAAACTGCAAAGCCTTGAATATCAATGCTATTGTTATAATCGGCGGAGATGATTCAAATACAAATGCCTGCATGCTCGCTGAATGGCTGAAAGCTAAAAACACAGGCATTCAAGTTATAGGCTGCCCCAAAACAATTGACGGCGACCTTAAAAACGACCAGATTGAAATTTCATTCGGCTTTGATACAGCTACAAAAACATATGCGGAATTAATCGGAAACATTCAAAGAGACGCTAATTCCGCTAAAAAATACTGGCACTTTGTAAAATTAATGGGTCGCTCAGCAACTCATGTAGGCTTGGAAGTTGCTCTTCAAACTCAGCCTAATATCTGTTTAATATCAGAAGAAGTTGAAGCTAAAAAACAATCATTGGAAAGCATTGTTGATTACATTGCAAATATTGTGGCAGAGCGCGGCAATGCAGGTAAAAATTTCGGCGTTGCTTTAATCCCCGAAGGCTTGATTGAATTCATCCCCGAAATGAAAACCATGATTGCAAATTTAAATGACCTTCTTGCGGTTTTAGAAAAAGATGAAACCTTTGCAAATGCTGCAAATGTTGATAAATATCAAATTATCGCATCAAAATTAAGCTCAGATAATGCTAAAGTATTCCAGAGCCTTCCCGATATGATTAAAGCTCAGTTATTAATGGATAGAGACCCCCACGGCAACGTTCAGGTTTCAAAAATCGAAACCGAAAAGCTTTTAATTGAAATGGTAAGGGTAAAATTAGCTCAAATGAAAGCTAACGGCAAATATACAGGCAAATTCTCAGATCAAGCTCATTTCTTCGGCTACGAAGGAAGATGTGCTATGCCTTCTAATTTTGATGCAGATTACTGCTATTCATTAGGCTATAACGCTTTTGCCTTAATTTCAGCAGGATTAACAGGCTATCTGTCAAGCGTTAAAAACTTAACAAAACCCGCCGCAGAATGGCTTGCAGGCGGTGTACCGCTAACCATGATGATGAATATGGAAAAACGCCACGGTAAAATGAAGCCTGTTATTCAAAAAGCCCTTGTAGAGCTTAACGGCCCTGTATTTAAAGAATTTGAAGCAAACCGCGAAAAATGGGCAAAAACTGATTGCTATGTATTCCCGGGCGCTATTCAATACTTCGGTCCTGCGGAAGTTTGCGATATCACAACCGTAACACTCCAGCTGGAATCTAAAAAACCCGTTAACGTATAAAAAGTTATACAAAAATTTAAAAGACCTCCTGTTTATTCAGGGGGTCTTTTTATATTAGAAAGAATCTTTGATTATTATTTTTTGCTTCCTGCACAACAAATTTACCGTCAGTATAATCAAAACAGCCCGAATCAATCGCTTCCAAAACAAGTTCCGCATCAAGCACATCCGGCACCTGATTAAAATTGCATTTCTCTCTCACCGTCTTAATCCAGGTATCCATTTCGCGCTCAATTTTGTATGCAAGAAATTCTCTTTTGCTTTTAAAATCATCAATTGTACGTTCTTCGGGCATTTTTGATGCCGTTAAATCATAATATTTTTGCTGTTTAAGTACAAATTTATTATAAGCTAAAGCATCATTTCCCGTTGTAACAAGAAAACATGCCGGCATATCAACGGCGCTGTATCCGTTTCCCAGTATGTCTACATTTGCCATGCAACCCGCTTCGGTTCTTATTTTTTCCTCAGCTTTTTTAACCTCGCCGCCTCTTCCTGATACCATATAAGCACCTTTAAAAGGTATGTATGAGATTTTCCCTGTATTCATATTTTCCTCTTAATTCATTCGTGTATTATTATAAAAAATCATTTAAGCAAACGTAGTATCTGCGATATAAGTTTCAAATTTGCCCTTATTTGTCACATAAATCTTACCGCCAAGATTTTCAACAAGCAGATGTTCTCTTGAAATAAGTTTGCTGTTGCGAAGGTCGGTAAATAATTTATCCTGTCTTAAAGTTTTTACATCATCGCGGGTCTTTCGCCCGATAACAATTTTTTCTCCTTCATTAAGATTTTTTATTCTTTTTTGCTCATGAACCAAAAAAGAGCTGCACCCGTCTTCAGAAGGCAAGATTATAATCTTTGGTGAAAGAAAAAGCTTATTGGCATGCCCCAGACAAATTCTCTTGTTTTGTGGCATAGCATCAATATTTGAAAAATATTTCCGCGTTCTATCTAAAGGTGTAAATATAATTTCAGTATCATCCAGGTGTTCGTCAGGATTTAGATGCACCTTATATGCAAGCCCCACGGTTTCGGCATCAGGCATGAAATTTTTAACCGAAATTTTGCCGCCTGAATTTGAAAATCTTAGAAAGGTTTCAGGTCCGGGAGGCAATATTACATCAGCATCCCTATAAGTATTGCTCATGATTAAATCTGCAGGGGTTCTGCCTCGAAGAGCGCGTGCGGCAGGCTGGTCACCAAGACAAAACGCTTTATTTTGCCCGAGAGTTATAATAACATTATCCATATCATCCAAACGGCAAAGTTCTTTATAAGAATCTATAACTTTACTATCCGCCTGATAAACTCTTGCCCTGTCACCCGTTATAAGATTTTGCACATCTCTTTTATTGCTGTACGAAAATTCATCTTCCTTTGTGCCTCCAATTCCTTTGAAAGCCGTAATCTCATTATTTGTTTTTAAATTCCGCCATATTCCGTTTAAACCAAAAGCGGTTATATTTGCAATATTCATAATATTTTCCGATACGCTATAATTTAAAGCTGTATATCACAAAAACCGTGAAGAAAAAAATTTGCCGTTTTTATGATAGAATTATCTGCGTACCGTTTAAAAAACCGGAGATTTTATGTTAAATAAAGTTAAAAAGTGGACAGACGAATTTAAAACCTTTGCAATCAAAGGCAATGTTATCGATATGGCAGTAGGTATTATTATAGGTGCCGCCTTCGGTAAGATTGTGGATTCAATGGTAAAAGATATCATAATGCCGCCTATGGGCTGGATTATGGGCAGAGTCGATTTTACGAACCTCTATCTGACACTCCCCGATTATGACGGCAAAATTGTTAAATATCCGTCATTAGAAGCCGCACAATCAGCGGGTGCCGTTACAATTAATTACGGGCTGTTTATAAATACGCTTATAAGTTTTATTTTTGTAGCATTTGCCGTATTTTTACTTATAAAGTTTATAAATAAATTAAGAGCGGCGGTTGAAAAGAAAGAACAGGCAGAAGTGGTTGCAGATACCAAAACCTGCCCCAAATGCTGTTCTTCAATAAATATCAATGCAACAAAGTGCCCGTATTGCACAACGGATTTATAAAAATTAAAAAAGGATAATAAAATGCTTAAATGTGGAATAGTAGGACTTCCAAACGTAGGTAAATCAACACTTTTTAATGCATTAACGCTTTCAGCTAATGCACAGAGTGCAAATTACCCGTTCTGCACAATAGAACCCAATGTAGGGGTAGTAACCGTACCCGACGAAAGGCTTTACACTCTGAAAGATTTAGTAAAAACAGATACGGTAATCCCTACCGCTATTGAATTTGTAGATATTGCAGGCCTTGTAAAAGGTGCAAGCAAAGGCGAAGGCTTAGGAAATCAATTTTTGCACAATATAAGAGAGGTTGACGCTATAATTCAGGTGGTAAGATGTTTTGACGACCCGAATACAATCCATGTAAACGGCAAAATCGACCCGATTGATGATATTGAGACAATTAATACAGAGCTTGCTCTTGCAGATATCACAAGCCTTGAAAACCGCTTAAAACGCATTGCAAAGCAGGTAAAAGCGGGCGACAAAGAAGCAGTTCTTGAAAATTCAATAATAGAAAGACTTATGCCCTATCTCGAGCAGGGAAATTTTATAAATATTAAAGAAATTTTCAATGAAGAAGAATTAAAAATGCTTCATCATTTTCATCTCTTGATGACAAAACCCGTTATATATTGTGCCAATGTTTCCGAAAACGAGCTTGCGACAGGCAATGAATACGTTGAGCGCGTAAAAGAATATGCAAATAAAAGCGGTGCGGATGTTGTTATGATTTGTGCTCAAATTGAGGCAGAGCTTGTCTCTTTAGGAAAAGAGGAAGCGGAAAATTACCTGAAAGAACTCGGCGTTGAAAATTCAGGTATCGAAAAAATGATAAAATCCGCATACGATATCTTAAACCTTCAAACCTATATTACAGCGGGTGAAAAAGAAGTAAGAGCATGGACCATTACAAAAGGTACAAAAGCACCTCAGGCAGCGGGTGTTATCCATACGGATTTTGAAAAAGGTTTCATTAAAGCGGAAGTTGTATCATATAGTGATTTTATTGCCGCAGGAAGCTGGGCCGGAGCGCGCGAAAAAGGTACGGCAAGACTTGAAGGAAAAGAATATATTGTTCAAGACGGCGATATAATGCTTTTTAGATTTAATAATTAATAAAGGAGGATTTTTTATGAATACATTTTTTTGCGGAATTTTTGCATTTCTATCCCTTGCATCCTGCAATTTTATAAACCAGGCTGCAGGAAACGAATATCAGCTGATTAGCCCGAAAAGCCCGTTAAATATTACTCTTGGTTTCAATAATAAGGGCGGATACTACGGACAGGCACTAAACAGATATTTTGGCACATATAAATCAACGGATAAAACCGTGACATTCTCTTATATAGCATCTACCAAAATGGCAGGCTCACCTGAAGATATGCAGGCTGAAGATGAATATTTTAAAAACTTTGGCGGCGAGATGGAATACACTCTTAAAAACGATGAGCTGACCCTCAAAAACCAATCAGGAAAAGAATATACCTATAAAAAAATTCAAAAAACTTCAAAATAAATTTAAAATTTTAATACAAATTTGCAGTCATATTAATGACTGCTTTTTTGTTAAAAATTATCCCGCAATATATTCTATATATTTTTCCAGAACATTATAGCCGTCATAAAGTTCACCCAGCCTTATAAGCGAATTATTTGCCTGTAAAAATTTTAACTCTTTTACCCTGATTTCAAAAATCGTATCGGAATGCATTCTCTTTACAACATCACCCGTTTTTGACCATTCAATAAGACTTTCAAGTTCATTAAACATGGCACGTGATGTTGTTTCCTCAAGAAGTTTCATGCCATATTGCCTCAAAAGCGAGGTTTCTGAATTTGTTATTCTTGAATTAACGGCAGAAAATCCGAAAATTTTCTTAATCACCATATAATTATTTGCAACTTCTTTTTGCCTTGCAGACACCCTGCTTTTTCTAAAAAGACTCTGCAAGCTTATGTTTTCAAACCCGTCAGCTCCGTTTGAAAAATTTTTTCCGTATAATCTTTGTCTGTTATCAAGAGAATACATTGTAAATTCTAAACTTCCCCAAGTTCATAAAAGTTCTTTATTTTATGATATGAAAAATTAATTAAAAAATAAATAAAACATTAAGAAAATGACACAAAAAATTTACTTAATTTTAAACAGCCCCTTTTTCTTTTGTAGTATAATAGCTTTAGGAATTAGATTCTAAAAAAGGAAAAGTATTATGGAAAGAACATTTGTAGCCTTAAAACCGGATTCCGTAAAGCGCGGTTTAATGGGAAAAATCCTTACCAGATTTGAAGATAAAGGATACAAAATTATCGCCCTCAAAATGACAAATGTTTCAAAGGAATTAGCCGCAAAGCATTATGCTGAGCACTTTGGCAAACCTTTCTATGATTCTTTAATTGAATATATAACTTCAGGCCCAGTGCTTGCCATGATTTTAGAAGGTGAAAACGCAATTCTCGGTGTACGCCACATTGTAGGTAAAACAAATCCCGATGAAGCGGATGTAGGCTCAATCAGGGCTGATTTTTGCACTGTAAAAGAATATAATGCAGTCCATGCCTCAGATTGCCCCGATTCAGCAAAAAGAGAGATGAGGCTGTGGTTTTCGGATAATGAAATTTGCGATAACTATAAAACAATGCTTGAAATCGTTATGGGGGCATAGTTTCAGCCCATGTCAAACACAACGCCGCATTTAAATGACGGTTATTTTTCTTTTAAAGTAACCGCAAAAGATAAAGGCTCAAATGCCCGCTGCGGCGAGTTTTTTACACCTCACGGGCTAATTAAAACCCCTGTTTTTATGCCTGTTGGAACCAATTCTGCCGTAAAAATGCTTGATAACAGACAGCTTTTGGAAACAGGGGCGCAGATTATCCTTGCAAACTCTTATCATATGTACCTTAAACCCGGAACCTCGCTTGTAAAGCAGGCAGGAGGGCTTCATGGCTGGATGAACTGGCATAAACCCATGCTCACGGATTCAGGCGGTTTTCAGGTATTTTCGCTTGCAAAATTGAGAAAAATCACGGAAGACGGTGTTTATTTTACGGACCCCAAAAACGGCTCCAAGCATTTTATTTCGCCTGAAATTTCAATGCAGATTCAAAATGATTTAGGCGCAGATATCATTATGGCGTTCGATGAATGCGCACCGTATCCTTGCTCTTATGAAGAAGCAAAATCCGCAATGCAGAGAACTCACAGATGGCTCGACAGATGTATTGCGGCACACCAAAATCCGCGTCAGGCGTTGTTTCCCATTGTTCAAGGGGCATTTTTTGACGATTTAAGAAGAGAATCCGCCGAATACATAGCGTCAAAACCTTCTGTAGGCTGTGCTATAGGTGGTGTGAGCGTCGGAGAACCAACAGATATCAAAAATTATTATGTTAATCTGGTCACCCCCCTTCTGCCGGAAGGTAAACCGAGATATTTAATGGGGGTAGGCACTCCCGTAGATTTATTAAACGGAGTGAAAGCCGGAATTGATATGTTTGATTGCGTTTTGCCCACGCGAAATGCCCGCCATGGAACATTTTTCACGTTTGAAGGCAACAAAATCATTAAAAATAAAGAGTTTGAGGCGGATTTTACCCCGTTAGACGAAAAATGCAATTGCTGGACCTGCCGAAACCACACCAGAGCTTATATCAGACACCTTTATCGCGCGCAAGAAGCTAACGCTGCAATGCTTTTAAGCATTCATAATATACATTTCCTTGTTAATCTTATGTTTATGATGTCTGACGCCATCAAGTGCGGCGAATTTACTGACTTTGCAAACAAATTACTTAAAAAATTCGATAAACAAAATTAAAAAAACTTATATTTTTTAAAATAGGCATTCATAAAAAATCAACATAATTTCATGTCCGAAAACATCGGTTACAAAGTGTAAATTTTTGTAACAAAATTATTACATATCAAAAGGTTTAAGACGAATTTCTTTTTTCTCACGTGCTTCGGTTACCCAGATACGCATCATCAAAGTTCTGTTCTGGCTTTGCTTTGCCCACTTTGTAATCATACTGACATCGTTATCCTGCAAGCCGCCTTCAATTTTTTGCCCCGTTTCTATTCTGAAACTGGCTTCAAAAGCCATTATTTGCACATTAAAATTCGGTTCAACATTCGGTTTCCAGGAAATAGTAATGGTTAAACCCTTGTATTTATAAAGGTTAATTCTGGAACGTTCAAAAGCGTCATCGCTGTATTCTTCCAAAATGTATTCACGGAGCGAGTTTTCAGCTCTCACTATATCTTTACTTTTCATACCAATTATAATATTCCCCTTAGATGTTTTAGTCAAACTTTTTTCTTTAAAAATATTAATTTTTTCAAATATCATTTGACATTCAGCTTTGTTTATTGTCAAATAACAATACACAGTAATAATTAACAAAGGGAATATTATGCCAACAATTAGCCAATTAGTTAAAAATGAAAGAAAGAAAATCGTTGATAAAACTAAATCTCCGGCGCTTACAAACTGCCCGCAAAGAAGAGGCGTTTGCACCAGAGTTTATACAACTACACCTAAAAAACCTAATTCTGCATTAAGAAAAGTTGCAAGGGTAAGACTTACCAATGGTTTTGAAGTAACATCATACATACCGGGTATCGGACATAACCTTCAAGAGCACTCTGTTGTTATGATTAGAGGCGGAAGGGTTAAAGATTTACCGGGTGTTAGATACCACATTATCAGAGGTACTCTTGATACTGCGGGTGTTGCAAACAGAACACAAAGCAGATCTAAATACGGCGCTAAAAAAGCAAAAGCCGGCAAAAAGTAGAGTTGCAAGCTAGTGCGGTGCGCCGTGCTGGGAAGCACTGCCTTTAACAATACAAAAATGAGAAAGGTAAACAAATAACATGTCAAGACGTTCAAAACCGGCAAAAAGAATTCCGGCGCCGGATCCAATGTATAACAGTGTAGATATTGCAAAATTCATAAACAGATTAATGAAGAGGGGTAAAAAATCAATTGCACAAAAGATTTTCTACTCTTCAATGGATAAAATTCAAGAAAAAACAAAAGAAGCTCCGGTTGAAGTTTTCAAAAAAGCGTTAACAAACGTTACGCCTTTAATCGAAGTAAAGGCAAGAAGAATCGGCGGTTCTACTTATCAGGTTCCTGTTGAAGTAAAACCTGATAGAGGTCAAGCCCTTGGTTCTTGCTGGTTAATTGAATCTGCAAGAAAAAGAAGCGGAAAATCAATGGTTGATAAATTAACCTCTGAAATTCTCGATGCTTCAAACGGTGCAGGCGCTTCCGTTAAAAAACGCGAAGACACCCACAAAATGGCTGAAGCAAACAAAGCTTTTGCACATTATAAATATTAATAAAATTAAACAAATTAATATCAAAAACCCGATTTTAAGCCAAAAAAGCACAAAATCGGGTTTTTTGCCGCAAATTTTAATAAACACAATACTTCAAATATTCAGCACCCAGTTCTTTCATCTTCTCGTCTGCAATTTTAAATAATTCCTTTTTAATTACTTCGCAGGCATTACCGCCGTTAGGTGCCGGTGCAGTATCATTAATACTGATATTGCTGACATTTAAATACTTTTTACCTTCTCCATCTTCGCACAATTTCATCTTTAGAGCACCAATCGGAAATATTTGTTCAGGATTTTTTTGAATAAGCTGAATAACGTATTCCTTATCTCCATCCTGCAAAAAGTCGGAATTTGTAGTTTCGCAAATATCGGCGTCAAATTTTATACTGTGACTGCCGGAATCGTTGTTATAGTGCAATGTTTTATTATATTCGGTTTCAAAAAAATCATTTTCATAAAGTCTTTCGTCATTTAAAAGTGCCGCAGCATTATCTTCACTGAGTTCAAAATCCATATCACACCAAATAGAAGGCAGCCCCTTATGAAGATTGGTCGGATTTCTTGTTATATAACTGTAGTATGCATCCCGCTCGGATGATAAAAAGTTTTTTGCAACCCTGAAATTATTTTTAAAATAGAAAGGAAAAGAAGAAATGGCAAAGAGTTTTACTGCTCCGCCGTATCCCTTATCTATGCTTAATTCTGCCGCAAATTTCAATAATTCTGTGCCCGCTCCCCTGATTTCAGGATGTCTGCCAAATCTTGTTATAGAATCAATATAATAACAATCTCCTGCATCATGGGCTTCCATAGTGCAAATTGCATTCTTTTTCTCTTTATTATTCAAACAAAGTGCATAAAAATTGGAATCATCCCCGTATTGAATTATACTTACACATCTTTTGCCGCCTTTTTCATCTTCCAATTGAAAATTTTTTACAACTTCTCCCTGCATTTTTCTTTTGCCGTTATAAAAAGTTGTCATCTTGCTTGGTTTTGATACAAAAGTATCTTCATACGGTACTCTTTCCAATCCGCAAGAAGAAGGTAAATCGTTTTTTATGGGGCACAATGCCATACTGCCAAATTTATTAAAATTTGCGAAATTAATCTTCATATCTTATCTCACTGTGTAGTAAAATAAAATACGTAAATACAAAATTTTGTCTTTTGTAATATAATTCTTTTAAAGAGAATAGTTTTTTCGGGGTTTTAATGGAGAATAATAAAGGAAAAATACGCCCCTGTGTTGATTTTTTAATAACTCAAAAATGCAACTACAGATGCGAATACTGTTCACAATCTAAAAAATTCTATAAAAATACACTCCATTCAAGCGATGAAACAATTGAAGCATTTTTAAAATTTATTAAGACTCTTGATAAAGATTTTGAAATAACAATTTCAGGCGGAGAACCGCTTTGCCACCCAAGATTTTTCGAGGTAATTCAGGAAATCAAAAAACAAAACTTAAAACTTTCCGTTATTTCAAATTTTTCATACCCCATAAACGAATACAAAAAAATTGTTGATATTATGGGTGAAAACCTGAACGAGCTTTTCGTTTCATTTCATTTCAGCCAGGTGAAAAATATTGATGAATTTAAAAATAAAATTATTGAATTTAAAAATTACAAGCCTGCAAATACAAAATTTTCAACAGGTGCGGTGCTTTCGGATGAAAACTGCAATGTGCTGAAGGATATGGTAGAATTTTTAAAAGAAGCAGGAGTTAATTTTTGCCTGCAGCATATGCGCATTAAAAATTCTTATGTTGAATATAAAGAAGAAGCGGCGAAATTTTTGGCGGAAAATGCAGCAATTGAACCGGGACGGGTGCTAAATACGTTTTCCAAAATGTGCAATGCGGGCTTTAAATTTTTACTGATATATGAAAACGGTGATGCTTACAGATGCTACAGTTCAAGATTCAATAAAGCACACTGCCTTGGAAATATTAAGGATAAAAATTTCAAAATGTTTGATAGTGCTATGCCGTGTATGAATTCAAAATGTACATGCCCGAAACCAATAAGCTTCAACATGCTTGATTTAAAACACTCAAATCTGCCTTTGGCGTTTCTTTTCTTTATCAAAAATACTGTTTTTCTTCCATATCTTATTTTAAAAAATTTTGATATTTTAAAAGCAAAGCTTGAACAGGGACGGTTTTTAAAAAAATAGTTTTCATTTCTTAACATTTACTAAATATTTTTGCCTTTTGTGCCGTAATTTATTATATAAACAACCGAAGGGGTAAAAATGAAATCAGGAAGAAATGAAAAAAGTATCTTTGATATTAATTTTTTAATAGCGCAATATAAGGCGCCGTATATTTTAAAAGAGATGGAGCTCATCTCAAAAAACACGACAGGACACGCTTTATCAAAGGATGCGGAATTAAAAAATACATATACACCTAAAAGCGGAATGGTAGATTTGATAAAAACAGGTTACAGCCTGCCTGAAGCCGATGAACCCGAAAAAATGCTCACAGCTGCAAATGATACAAAAAAAGAAATAAACTCAAATAAAGAAGATGAAACAGATACATTCAAAATGATTAATTTGGTTTCAACAAATTACAATCTTCCAAAAGTAGATGATGACAATCTATTAAAATAGTATTTTGCTTAAAATTGCTTGCAAGCAAAATTTTATAATGGTAAAATTAGTGTGCAGTTGTTAAAATTGCACACTAATTTATTACAATCAAATAACTTAAATTAATATCGGGATGTAGCGCAGCCTTGATAAGCGTCCAGCTTGTCAAAAGGAATAAAGCACCGAGTGCGCTATAAACCAAAGATTTTATCGGGATGTAGCGCAGCTTGGTAGCGCACCGTGTTCGGGTCGCGGGGGTCGCAAGTTCGAATCTTGTCATCCCGAGTTTTTATTTATTAAAGCCCTTTAAAAATCCTCAAAGGGCTTTAATGCAAAATAATACTATATGATACAATTAGATACTCACTAAAAATATAGTTACATCTCTGATAACAATAATTTTATTGCATAAAAAGCATTATTTAATTCTATATTTTCAATAGCGTATTCAGGCTTTATTGGTTTATTACTAATTAAATCATAGTAGAAATCTTGAGGATTAATTATAAACCAGCTATCGCGATTCCATAAATAGATATCCTCATTTTCGTTTTTTATAACATTTAAACAAGGAGCATTAGGAAAATGAACATTGGAAAAAACAATAGAGTTTGTATTAACACATCTGGCAATATGCATTGCACAGGTATCATTTGTTAATACCATTTTTGCATTTTTAAAGAAGTAAGGAAGCTGAGATAATTTGTACTTGCCACAAAGATTTATAATGTACGGCAAAGCATTTATATTGTAATCCTGCAAAATTTCGTTATCTTTTTTGCTACCCAAAATAAATGAAATTATGCGATATTTATCATATAAGAATTTCATTAATTGAATATATTTATCAAATGGCATTCGCTTCTTTTTTTCACTTGCAGAAGGAAAAATAACTGCATAAGGTTTACTGTATTTTTCCCGAAATTTTTCCAATGTTTTCGGGTTCAATTCAAAATGATGAATGTATTTTTTATCATCTTCATTCGCATTTGTAAGCAAGTTTATAAATTCAAGACCACATAAATCATATTCACAAGTTGTATCAAATAATTTATCATAGCATTTGTCATATGTTTGCTTTTTTCCAGCCCCAAGGTTCCAATCTTTACCCACAATACCATACTTAATACCGGTTTTAATGTGTTTAATAATTTCTTCAGACCATTCATTGCGTACTGACATATAATTTAATACATACTCGTATTTGTATTTATTAATTGCTTTATATAAATATTTTCTATAGACATGTTGTATATATCTGCAAGTATCAAACTCTATATACATATCAATATATTTTTTATCAAAATCCAAAATAAAATCTTTTACCGACTTATTTGCACACAAAATAATTTTATAATTTTTAAACCTATTTGAATTTCTTAAAATTCGCAGGAAATCCTTACTTGCAACATAATCACCAATAAGATCAACTCTTGTCACAAATAAGATTTTGTCATCCTTTTTTATCCTATTGAAGATATGCTTTTTAACTATTCTTTCTTTTATTTTCTTTATTATTTTTTTAATCATGATAGCCATGCCTAATTTACCATAATAAAACCAAGATTCTCACAGCCTTGCTGTTATTTGATATTCAAAATCGCAACACTATTTAGACATCATTTTCTTCTTCTAAAGCTTCTTTTGTTGCCTGCAAATATGCATACCCATAACGCTGATCGGGTTCAAGATGTGCTCCTTCTGCCCATTCATTCCAAGCATTTATAAATATAAATCTTTCTTGTTCATTATAATGATTAATCTTAGTCCACTTTATAATATTTTTAAGCCAAATCTTATATAAATCAGGCTCAAGCAGAAAAACCGAAGCGCCACTTCTTGCTTTTCTTGCAGTATTATCCCAAGAAGGAAATACTGTTTTAAAAAGCTTATTATTATCTTCTGCTATACAATCAAATTTAACATAAGTATCTATATCAACAATATTACCCACAAAGTTTGGATTTATATAACCAACGTTTGCTTTCTTAGCTATGTTTCCTAAGAAATGAGGCGGGAACTCAACGGCAGCATCTACTAAATAGTTAGCATCAATATGTGTATCAAAAGTTTTTGCACCAATAATATAAAGATCTTCAAAACCTTCTTTCTTTGCTAAAACTTTGATATTTTTTATAAATAAATCAACCCTTTCTTTTTCAAACAAGCCTAAGCGATAAATTATCAAAATTGGTTTATTGCCAATTTTGATGTATCTTTCGTCCTTTAAAAAGGGTAATATATCATAAAAAAACTTGGAATCATCTTCATCTTTAAGCTGTTGTTTCATGATGATTTCCTTGTTACCGCCATCCCATAGCTTAGACCAGTTTTCATTAGCCCAACATAAACAAAATGGAAAATTTAAATCTTTATTATTTAAGTAATTAAATATAGGTTTTTCTAACAGTCTCTTGCCTGAAAACCAGTAATAGTGGAAACAAAAACCATATATTCCAT
This sequence comes from Candidatus Gastranaerophilales bacterium, assembly GCA_910587245.1. Classification (GTDB taxonomy): domain Bacteria; phylum Cyanobacteriota; class Vampirovibrionia; order Gastranaerophilales; family Gastranaerophilaceae; genus MGBC122484. The sequence continues at coordinate 30,506 of CAJULX010000010.1, read as the reverse complement.
ATAATTTTGCAAGCTCAATTTGTCTTGTCATTATATCATCATTCGATAAGTTATAAAAACCAATATCATAGGGTATATGTGGCTGGTTATGTCCTGCAAATTGGGGTATTGCTTTTGTAACATTACACCATTCCGTAAAGCCCTTGCCAAAATTTTGATCATTTAGCTCTATTGTATGAAATTGAGGCAAATAAAATGCAATGGGCCTTACGGTACTGCTATTATTGCAAGGTGAATCAGTTATTGAAACAAAACGTTCCTTGGAAAAATTTGCCCCACTCGATAAATAAGAATAATATTTTTTTATATACTTTCTTCCATATTTTCGTCTTACTTTCAGCTTAACTCCCAATATGGTTATAATTTTATGCTTGTGGTCATAGTTTTTTATTGAAAAAATATTATGCAAAAAATTAAAAGGTATTATTTTGGATACAAACTTATTTATATCATTCATAATACTCACTCTCTCCATTTCGATTTCTTTTATCTTTCCTTAAATAATACCTTAATAATTTAAGTACTAAAAACCTCCTTTAATCAGGAGGGAAAATTGGGCCCGGAGGGATTCGAACCCACGACCAAGGGATTATGAGTCCCCTGCGCTACCGCTGCGCCACAGGCCCGTGACGACTTTTGAATTTTACAAGCCTGCAACCACTCGTTTACCGCAAAAGTGATATTTGACTGATTTCACTATCTGCAAGGTGCCGGCAGGCCGTTACGATATAATAAAAATATCATCAATAAGCTTAAAAATCAAGCTAAATAATTAATCCGTTATATATCCTGCAATTGCAGATTTTGCCGCAACATAAGGCGAAGCAAGATAGATAAAGCCTTTGGTATTACCCATTCTGCCTTGAAAATTCCTGTTTTGCGTTGCAAGACACACTTCTCCGTCCCCGAGTATTCCGCCATGCACCCCGACGCATGGTCCGCATCCTGAAGGTAAAAACGAAGCACCCGCATCTACAAATATATTCAACAAACCCTCATCCGCTGCTTGTTTAAAGACTGTAGGAGAAGCGGGAACTATAATAAGGCGCACATCAGGGTGTTTTTTCTTGCCCTTTAATACATTTGCAACCACTCTTAAATCTTCAATTCTGCCGTTTGTACAAGTACCCACAAATACCTGATTTACTTTAACATTATTTAATTCCCTTGCGGGTTTTGTATTATCAACGGTGTGCGGGCAAGAAACCGTACAAGGCACATCCTCTGCTTTTATTTCAATAATTCTTTCATATTCTGCATCGGAATCTGCTTTAATTTCTCTAAAATCAGCTTCTCTGTTATGCTCTTTTAAAAATTCACGCGTTTTTTCATCCGCTTCGAACAATCCGCATTTCGCCCCTGCTTCAACCGCCATATTTGCAAGCGTAAATCTTTGAGACATTGACATATTTTTAATAGCAGAACCCGTAAATTCAAGTGCTTTGTATGTTGCGCCGTCAGCTCCAATCATGCCGATTAAATAAAGCATTAAATCTTTACTTGTCACATTGGGGCAAAATTCGCCTTCAACAACAATTTTAAATGTTTCAGGCACCTTTAGCCAGGTTTTACCGAGAGCAAAAGCAACAGCAATATCCGTGGACCCCATGCCTGTTGCAAAAGCACCCAGTGCGCCCGATGTGCAAGTATGAGAATCTGCCCCCACAAGGATTTCCCCGGGGTTTACAAAGCTTTCAATTAATCTTTGATGACAAACTCCTTCGCCTATATCCGAAAGCACAGCACCGTATTCTTTTGCAAATTCTCTTATTACAAGATGAGAATTTGAAAGCTCCTTTCTCGGGCTCGGAGCAGCATGGTCAATAAATAAAATTGTTCTTTTCGGATTAGCAAGTTTTTCTTTGCCCAGTTTTTTAAATTCCTGAATAGTTAAAGGACCTGTGCCGTCTTGAACTGCGGCCACATCAACTTTTGCTATAACTAATTCTCCGGGTTTTACATCATGTCCTGCATGTTCTGATATAATTTTTTGAGCTAAAGTCATCCCTGCCATCTTATATTCCTCTATAAACTGTTATTTATATTATATTTAAAAACACGTATAAATTGCAAATTATGAACTTATCAGCGGGTAGCAAAATTTAAAAATTGGTATAAAATAGAATAATGATAAATAATTTGGAATATTTTTGCATATTGGGCGGAGGCGGCATAAGAGGCTGCTCTTATACGGGAGTATTAAAAGCAATTGAAGAATTAAAGCTAAATATAACAGGCTGGGCGGGTTCATCTATCGGAGCCGTTGTAGCTTCGCTTTATGCTGTCGGATATTCTGCAGATGAAATTGATATAGTCTTTAAAGATATAAATATAGATTTTTTCAAAGATATCAATTTAAACCTCGGGCGTGATTTTGCACTTTCAAAAGGCGGATATTTTTATGATTGGATGAGAGATAAAATCGAAAGTAAATTTTACGGTTCAGATTATACAAAAGGTAAAATGCCCCCAGTAACTTTTAAAGACTTAAATAAAGAAATTGTGATATTTTCCGTAAATTTAAGATATTTAAATTTTTATGAATTTTCCAGACAAAAGACACCTGACGCGGAAATTGCAAGTGCAGTCAGGGCATCCGTCAGCATGCCTGGGCTGTATAAACCCGTAATGGACGGTAATGATTGCCTTGTAGACGGTGATCTTGTAAAATGCGTGCCTTTGTGGCGCGTAAGTGAAACTATAAGAAGCATTGAAAGCAGGATTCTTGAATTCCGTCTTGAAGATAATGAAACCGAAAAAAATATATCAAATACCGCAGGATATCTAAATGCTGTTTATAATACAATTTCGGGTTTTGCAACAGATTATATTATTGATTTATATAAAGATAAAGATAAATTTGATTATATAAAAATTAATCTGCCTGATATTTCAGTTGTGGACTTTATGATATCTGCCGATAAAAAAGCTGAAATGGCACATACGGGCTACAGTGTCACAAAAGATTACTTTGAAAGAATTTACCCTAAAAAAAGAAGACATCTGTTTAATACATATTATGAAATTCAGCTCATGCTTATGAAAATAAATAATGAAATCAAACACGACAGAATAAAAAATGCTTATATTATCCTGATGGAGCTGATGTCTTTCTTGTGTGAAAACAAAAAATTTATCGACATTAAGATTTATGATAAAATTTGCGATTTTAAAAATATATTTAAGGAAAATTATAAAATTTCAAAATTTCTGTTCTTAAACGGCTATAATTTAAATGATTTAGAATATACGACAAATTTCAATACGGATTTAATCAAGCTTTTAAATAAAAAAGTTCTGGAACTAAAGGAAGAACAAAGCATCTGCGCGGTATAAAATTCTATTCGGCAAAATATATTCCATATATTATATCATCTTCCAGCCCTTTAACCACAGACGGACGTACACCAAAATTTTGAATTATTATAGAAAAAGCGTAATTTTTTCCGCTGTTTGAAGTTAAGTATCCTGTTAAAGAACTCACGCCGAAAATGGTGCCGGTTTTTGCACGCAATGAGCCTTTTAATTCCCGCATTCTTCTTGTCAAAGTACCTTCATCTGCCGTTATCATATAATCTTTGATTTTTGAATTTTTATCAAGATAAGCAAGCACATCAGCCATCCAGCAAGTTGTAAAAGCATTGTATCTGGAAACACCTGATGCATCGGAAAGATTAATTTTATCATCTTCTGATATCAAGCCTGCTTTTTTATAGTAATCAAAAAACATTTTTCTGCCGTTTTCAAGAGTTCCTGCAGAATTTAAAGTTAAATCGGCTTGATAAGCATTTTTTATGTATTCGTTTTCATTTTTTGCCCAAATACCGCCTGCAAGTTTAAATATAACTTCAGCTGCAAAATTATCGCTTGTTTTTAATACATGTGATAATACTGCGCCGATTGGACGTCTGTAGGATGCGATTCTTTTAGCATTTTCAGGCACACGTTTTTGATAAAAAGGCTTTGAATAAGATATGCCGTTATTATCAAGCGCTTTTCTTAATTTATATGTAAAAAACTGTGCCGTATCAAGCACGGGAAATTCTTTATTTAAGTCTCCCGAAATTGTACCCCTTAATGATACTATGCCGGAGTTTTCTCCATAATTCAAAGAAGGCGTAATATTTGTTTTATCTGAAATTTGAAGTTCATTTATAAAAGAAATTTTATAATCATCTTTTTGAGATATTTTAATATCGTTTTTTTCTTTTAAGACGGAAAAATTAACCGTAACCGTATTGTCATCAATTATATAAGGTGAAATCTTCGGAGAATTTGGCCAGAAATCATCTGCAGCCCAGCCATCAGGATAGTAAACCTTATCAATCACGGTATCATCTATGTAAAAATGCTTAATTTTTCCTGTGTAAACTTTTTTTAAAGTTTTAATAAGTTCATCAAGATTTGCAGATGTAAATAAAGGATCGGCACCTAATTTTAAATAAAGATTTTTATCCGTGTCGATATATATTATGGTTTCAAAATGGTATTTATCTCCAAGTGTATCAAGAGCCGCAGCCGTCGTAAAAACTTTTAACGATGATGCGGGGTTTAAATAAGTATTTGGATGTTTTGAATAAAGAGTTTCATTTGTGTTTAAATCTTTAACAACAACAGAAATTACGGAATTGCGCCCGAGCCCCGTATTATCAATAGCATCATTTATGGATGCACTTAAAGATGCAAAAGACTGTAGAGAAAGACTCAAAAAAACCAAACAGGTAATAAAAAGTTTTCTTAACATGATACCGCCCCTAATTCTTTAATTTCGATATATTCAGGGTAAAATCCAAAATTATTCACTTTTCTGTTTTCAAGATTAGGATATGTTTTGCACACATTATCGGAAATATCGGTATCAATAGCTTCAAATATAAAGCCTTCTTCTTCACCCAGAACAGCGAGCGTTTCCCCTAATGGCGCCGCAAGCATCGAAAAACCTGAATTATAAACTTCATCTTTTATTAAACCTGTTTGAGAAAGCGCAAGGAAATACGATTGATTTTCAACAGCTCTTGATTTTGCCATAGCTTCATACTGTTCTCTTCTTGTCTTTGGCCATGCAGAAAGATTAACAAGCATATCGGGCTTATTATCACTTGCAATATAGCTTCTGAACAGCTCTGGAAATCTTATATCATAACATATTGAAAGCCCGATTTTTAACCCTTCAATATTAATAATTAAAGGTGTATTGCCTGATTCTACGGCGCGCGCCTCGCCATCCGGCGAATAAAGATGAATTTTATCATATATGGCACACAGTTCGCCTTTGCGGTTAATTACGGGACAGGAATTTTTATAAATACCGTTTTCTTTTCTTATATAAGAACCACCGACAATATTTACATCATATTTTTTTGCAATATTTGATAAAAATTCCACTGCACCTGAATTTTCCGGAGCTTTTTCTCTGAAGCAATCAGTATGCCAGCCAAGTGTCCAAACCTCAGGCAGAAAAATAATATCTGGCAATTTTGAAGGCAGTGTATTATTGTAAAAATTTGAAACTAAAGCAGAAACCTTATCGCAATTGGCTTTAAAGTCTCCAATAACAGAGCTCATTTGAATTGCCAGAATATTTTTTTTCATTTCAATTATAATTCCTCAGGGCTTGCAATTCTTCCCAGAATAGCGCTTGCAGCTGCAACGGCAGGAGAAGCAAGATATACTTCAGATTCGGGATGTCCCATACGCCCTACAAAGTTTCTGTTTGTAGTAGAAACTGCACGCTCACCCTTGGCAAGAATACCCGCATGACCGCCGAGACACGGACCGCAGGTAGGTGTAGATACAGCACCTTCTGCTTCAACTATCGTCTGAACATACCCGAGTTCAATTGCTTTTAAATAAATATCCTGAGTACCGGGGAATACAATTAAACGTACATTTTTATGAACCTTTTTACCTCTTAAGATATCTGCTGCGATTTTCAAATCGGAAAGTCTTCCGTTTGTACAGCTTCCGATTACCACCTGATTAATTTCAACATTACCCACTTTACTTATGGGTTTTGTATTTTCCGGCAAATGCGGAAAAGCAACAGTCGGTTCAATATCAGCCACATCATATTTAATAATTCTTTCGTATTCAGCATCAGGGTCAGACGTATAGAATTTATACGGCCTTATTGAACGGCCTTTTAAATATTCTTCCGTAATTTTATCAGGCGGAATTATACCGTTTTTAGCCCCTGCTTCAATTGCCATATTGCATATGGTAAATCTGCCGTCCATAGGCATTTCGGAAATCGCACTTCCCGTTATTTCAAGAGTTTTGTATAAAGCACCGTCAACACCGATATCGCCTATTAAATGCAATACCAAATCTTTGGCGCTTACCCATTTATTTAATTTGCCGTTAAATTCAACCTTTATTGCACTCGGTACTTTAAACCAGGTTTCTCCTGAAGCCATTGCACAGGCCAAATCCGTTGAACCTACACCGGTTGAAAAAGCACCCAGAGCGCCGTATGTACAGGTGTGCGAATCAGCTCCTATAATCAAATCTCCTGCGGTAACGATACCTGAATCAGGCAAAAGCGCATGTTCAATTCCCATTCTTCCTACTTCAAAGAAGAACTTCAAATTCATTTCACGTGCAAATTTTCTGATTAAATTAACCTGCTCTGCAGATTTAATATCCTTATTGGGCACAAAGTGGTCAGGAACAAAAACACATCTTTCAGGGTCAAAAACTTTATCTACACCAATCTTTCTGAATTCGTTAATTGCAACAGGACCCGTGATATCATTCGCAAGCGTAATATCAACTTTGGCACTTATTAAATCCCCCGCCTTTACTTCATCTTTTCCGGCATGAGCTGCAAATATTTTTTCCGTGATAGTCATTGGTCTTGACATATTTTTATTCCCCTATCTTTGAATTAAATTGTGATTAATCTTGTTTTGCACCTTGTTTTGCTTTAACATCCAGCAATGCATTGTGTGCCATTACGTATACAGCACAGGTTTTAAGATTTTGAACGTACCAGGCACAGTTTTCCTGAGCACAAACTGCATTGATATCTTTACCTGATGAAATTAACGGACAAATAGGAATGCTACCGTTGTTTGACATAATTTACCTCAATTTCTATTTTAACTACCCTAGTACTTATTTTATTGTTTTTTCTAATTCGCGTGCCTGTTTTTGAAGATTGCAATGAGTTTCATCACATCTTTTTTCGTAATCTTTATAAATTTTTGTTCTGTTTATAACTTCATCAAAATCAACAAGATGAGCATCGAAATCAGGACCGTCTACACAGGCAAATTTTACTTCATTGCCGACCGTTACTCTGCAAGCACCGCACATACCTGTTCCGTCAACCATTATAGGGTTCATTGAAACTTCTGTTTTAATACCTTTGCCGCGTGTTAAATCGGCAACGGCCTTCATCATAGGCATGGGTCCTACTGCTATTGCATAATTTACGGTTTCTTTATCCATAATTTCCTGCATAACACCTGTTACAAAACCTTTTTGTCCCAAAGAACCGTCATCTGTTGTGATAAATAGTTCAGTGCAAGCATCCTTCATTTTATCCTGCCAGAAAATAAGGTCTTTATTTCTTGCACCCATAATCATGTAAACTTTATTGCCCGCATCCTTAAATGCTTTTGCAATTAAATAACATGGAGCGGCACCGTATCCGCCTGCAAGACAAACAACCGTACCGTATTTTTCAATATGCGTAGGCTGACCTAAAGGTCCTACTATATCTTCAATTTCATCACCGACTTCTAAACTTGCAAGCTTCTTAGTTGTATAGCCGACTGCCATATAAACAATTGTCAATTCTTCCGTTTCTCTGTTATAGTCAGCAATCGTTAAAGGGATTCTTTCAGAATTTTTGTCGGTTCTTAAAATTATAAACTGCCCCGCTTTTGCATTTTTTGTAATAAACGGTGCTTTAATTCTGATTTCAAATTGATTAGCGCATAATTCTTTTTTGTATAAAATTTTATAACCCAATTTTTATCTCCTCGTTTTTAGCATGATATTCAAGTTTATTATACTATAAAATTTCAAACTAAGAAAAATTAATAACTAAAAACGGGCAGAATTTTAAAAAACTTTGCCCGTTTATTATTTGAACTGAATCACTAAGAATTAAACAAAAAGTTTAGCAAGCTGCATTGCAAGCTGCGCATTATTATAAAAAGAATTTGAATTATTTGAGGCGTTTGCTGCAGAATTCAAATGAGAGTTGTTCGTATTTAATAAATTATTACTCAAACCCAGAGTAGACAGCATATTATTATAAGCCTGATTTTGATAGTTATTCAGGAACGATAAATAATTATATCTGTTTGACAGTTCATTATTTACAATATCGCTCCTTTTAGCTTCAACATTTTGAGCCAGATTGCTTACGGCAGCGGCTCTTTGAGATTCAATATCATTTAAATTATCCATAAATATTGAATTGTTAACATTACCGAAGCGCCTTGCAACATCATTTTGCATTTCCCTGATCATCGGCGTATAAGTATTTTGAATTGTATTTATTCCTTGATTTAAATATGCATTCACCTGATTGTTTAAATTCTTAACAGTATCATCGGAAAAAACATTAATATTCGGCATATTTTCATAAAAGGACTGCTGGGCAAAATTATAAGCAGCCTGTTCGTATGGATCCATGTTATATGAAGCCGTTGCTCCGTTTTTTGTACTCTGAGCGCTTGATTTAACCTGCCCGTTAATTGTAATTGTTGAAGACGGATTGTAGGTTTTGGTTTTTGATGTTTTTGACATAGAAATGTTTCCTTTCGTTTTGCATAAAACAATAAGGAAAATCAATTTTTTAAACAAAATATAACAGCACTTATATTTTATCATGTGCCACAACGCTTGCATAGAGTAAAAATACTCAAATATATGAAAATCCGGGAAGAAATAAATCTTTCCCGGATTTTTAAGAAATATAATAAAAGTTATTATTCTTTAGTATATTCTGCATCAATTACATCATCATTGGATGAAGAATTTTGTTCGCTTGAAGAATTTTCTGCACCGTCAGCATTTTGTGCATCCTGTCCTTCTTTTTGAACCTGAGCATAAGCGGCTTGAGATATTGCATACATTGTCTGTTGCAAATCTTCGGAAAGTTTTTTAATTTCCTCATGAGCCTTGTTTTCATCAAGCGCTTTTCTTAAAGCGGTTTTCTGTTCTTCAAGTTTTGTTTTATCGGAATCTGAAATCTTGCCTTCAAAATCTTTCACAATTCTGTCAGCAGCTGAAATCATGCTTTCTGCATTATTTTTAGTTTCAGCTTCTTCTTTTTTCTTCTTATCTTCCGTAGCGTTTGCTTCGGCTTCTTTTACCATTTTATCAATATCGGATTCTGAAAGATTTGAAGAATTTGTAATGGTAATTTTTTGCTCTTTATTTGTAGCCTTATCTTTGGCTGTAACATTAACAATACCGTTAGCGTCGATATCAAACGTTACTTCAATTTGAGGCATACCCTTCATTGCCGGCGGAATACCGTCAAGTCTGAACATACCAAGTGATTTATTATCTCTTGCCATCGGTCTTTCACCCTGAAGAACGTGAATGTCAACAGCGGTTTGATTATCATCGGCAGTTGAGAATACTTGAGATTTTGAAACAGGGATTGTTGTATTTCTTTGAACAAGGGGAGTCATTACTCCGCCAAGAGTTTCAATACCAAGAGTCAAAGGAGTAACATCCAAAAGAACGATGTCTTTTACTTCACCTGCTAAAACACCGGCTTGAACTGCCGCACCAACCGCAACAACCTCATCAGGGTTAACGGATTGGTTAGGTTCTTTTCCCGTGTATTCTTTAACTAAAGCCTGTACTGCGGGGATACGCGTAGAACCGCCCACAAGAACAACTTCATCAATTTCATTTTTTGAAATACCCGCATCCTTAATAGCCTGCTCAACAGGTTTTTTACATCTTTCAAGTAAATCATGGGATAATTCTTCGAATTTAGCACGGCTTAATGTCATATCCAAGTGTTTTGGACCGTTAGCGTCAGCTGTGATAAACGGAAGGTTAATATTTGTTTCAACAACGGAAGATAATTCGCATTTTGCTTTTTCTGCCGCTTCTTTTAATCTTTGCATAGCCTGCTTGTCAGATTTTAAATCAATTCCTTCGGTTTTTTTGAATTCTTCTGCAAGCCAGTCCATAACTTTCTGGTCAAAATCATCACCGCCGAGGTGTGTATCGCCTGATGTTGATAATACTTCATGAACGCCATCGCCGATTTCAAGAATTGACACATCAAACGTACCGCCGCCAAGGTCGAATACTAAAACTTTTTCGGTTTTTTCTTTTTCAAGACCGTAAGCAAGAGCTGCAGCAGTAGGTTCGTTTACGATACGCAAAACATCAAGACCTGCGATTTTACCTGCGTCTTTTGTTGCCTGTCTTTGAGCATCGTTAAAATAAGCAGGAACGGTGATAACAGCACTTGTTACTTTTTCGCCAAGATAACTTGAAGCATCATCAGCCAGTTTTCTTAAAATCATAGCTGAAATTTCCTGCGGTGTGTAATCTTTGCCGTCAATATTTTTCTTAAAATCTTCGCCCATGTGGCGTTTGATTGAAATAATTGTTCTGTCGGGGTTTAAAATTGCCTGACGTTTAGCCAATTGCCCCACGAGTCTTTCACCTGATTTTGAAAAACCAACAATTGAAGGGGTTGTTCTTGAACCTTCAGCATTGGCGATAACGGTGGGTTTTCCGCCTTCCATAACAGCAACAACGGAGTTTGTAGTTCCGAGGTCAATACCTATTGTTTTTGCCATAATAATTTATCTCCTATATAAATAGCATGTCTATTTTCTCTAATATCTTAAATTTATCACCATAATTAATAACATCTGAAAAAATAAACAAAAAATTAATATTTCAAACAAACAAATTATTATGATAAAATTAAGATATGGAATACAACATTGAAGAAGAATATTGCAAGATAATTCAATCAAAAATAGACTTACAGGATTTTGATGCAGCGCTCGTAAATGCAAGAAAGCTCGTTAAATATGCACCCGACTGCGCCAGGGGATATTATTATCAAGGTCTTTGCTACTATGCTTTAAGTGATTTTGACAACTCTATAAATAATTATGAAAAATGCATAGAATTGGATCATTATTTTGCAAAAGCTTATTATAATTTAGGAATAACTATTTATTATCTTAATAAAATTAAAGAAGCTAAAAACTATATAGAATATGCCTATAAGCTTTTTCTTGCAAAAAAAGATGAATCATCATGCGCAAAATGCGTTGATTCGCTGGAATTTATTAAAGAAGAGCACGGACTATGAAATTTTTGCTTTTAAGCGCGGTTTTGGTGGGTATTATCAGCTTACTATGCTGTGTTATTATTTTGAAATACTTCAAACTTTCAATCAAATATGAAAACTTGATTTCTTATATTAAAAAAATCACACATATAGTAAGTTCTGCAAGATACGGAAATCTCTATTCAAGGATAGAAAATAATGACAACGAAATAACCGATGAACTTTCAAGAAATTTAAACAACCTGCTTGAAAGCATTTTAGATAGAGATGTAATGATTAACGAATATGTGGAAAAAGAAAAAGAAGAAACCAGCTTAAAAGAAGATTTTATCGCAAGCTTAACGCATGATTTAAAAGTTCCGATTATAGCACAGGATAATACTTTTGACCTTCTTTTAACGGAAAAATTCGGCACACTTTCAGATATTCAAAAAGAAGCCGTTGTAAAACTTAAAATATCAAATATGGATTTAAAATATCTGGTGGAAGCGCTTCTTGAAACCTACAAGGTAGAGCATAGGGGAATTATTGTTAAAAAGGAATCCCGTGTTTTGATAAACAAATTTATCAAAGAAACCATCGAACAGCTATCAAGCATATTTGAACTGCACAATAAAAAAATTGATTTCAAAACCGAACTTGATGATAACTTTAAAGCTGACATAGATGTATTTTTAACCAAAAGGGTTATAAATAATTTAATATTAAACGCCCTGAGCTACAGCGCAAATGCTGATAAAATAGATATTTTCCTTATGCGCACAAATACAGGATTTTCAATAAAGATAAAGGATTACGGCATAGGAATTGAAAAAGAGGATATTGATAAAATATTTAATAAGTTTTACAGTGGAAACTCAAATTTAAAACAGGCTTCAACAGGTCTTGGGCTTTATTTATCAAACAAAATTATAAAAGCAATGGATGGCAGTATTGAAGTTCAAAGCGAGAAAAATAAAGGTGCTGCTTTTATTATAAATCTGCCGGAATAATTTTTTCGGGTTTTTGCACTATTTGATAAGAAATCACTCCAAATGCAAGTTTTTTAGACACAGTCGTCGTAAAGCCTTGTTTCAAATATAAAGGCAAAAGCTGATCGGGAGTTAAAAATTCACTTTTTGATTTAATTAAATACCTGTATGCATATCCGTTTTTCATAAAAAATGACAATAAAAACACATAACAGGAAAAAACCTTGCTTAAAAAATTCTTATCCCCAAAATCCAGCTGCAAAAAATATCCTCCGCTTTTTAAGACACGATACACTTCAGACAATACAGCATTTTTATTCTGAATATTTCTTAAAACAAACCCTGAAACCACAAAATCAAACTCGGCATTTTTAAACGCCAACTTTTCAGCATTTTGCTTCAAGTATTCAATATTGAAATATTTTTTCTTTGCAATTTCAAGCATTTTTGAAGACAAATCTACACCTGTTATTTTGCACTTCGGATATTTTTTTAATATTAATCCGCCTAAATCTCCTGTGCCTGCACCTAAATCTAAAACACGGGCGCCATCAAAAAGCTTAAGATTACTTATTGCAATATTTTTAACCTTTTTTTGCAAAAAAACAGAAATAATATCATTCCAAAAATCGTAACGTTTCGAAATTTTATCAAACATTTTTTCCATATATAAATTATAACAAAAGAAACTCTACCGTCCCAATAGCGGAAAGAGTGAATTTTTCAATTATTTTTATATATACTAAAAAACGGTGTTAATGACGCACCGTTTTTTATAATTTATTAAAGTTTTTACACTTATTTTGAAGCTTTAAGCTTGTTAACCGCAATTGTTAATCTTGATTTTTTTCTTGCAGCCGTGTTTTTGTGTAAAATACCTTTAGATACAGCCTTGTCGCAAAGTTTGTAAACATTTGAAAGGGCTGCTTTTAATTCATCTTCTGAAGAATTTACTGCTGCTAATACTTTTTTAACGGCAGTTTTGATTGATGTTTTAAAAGCTGTGTTTCTTTCGTTATTTCTTTGAGCAACAAGTACTCTTTTTTTTGCAGATTTAATATTTGCCATTTTTCTTTTTCCTTTTCTAAAGTTAAACCTAAATTGACATTATCTGCGAGGTTTAAAGTGAGTACTTATATTTTATAAAAAACAAAGACCGATTGCAAGATAGAAAAATAGATTTTTATCCCATTCCTAAATAATATTGATAAATCCTATCCCCGAGAACAAAAAATGCAATAGTCATGCTTGTAACAGCCATCAATAAAACGGAAGCCGCACCCATATCTTTTGCAAATTTCACAAGGCGCGAATATTTATTTTTATAATAAGCATCCAGTGCAAATTCAAATACGGAATTTATTAATTCCATCACAAGTACAAGAGAATTACACAAAAGCAAAATACAAAACGCAAGAATTGAAACCTTTAAAAGAATTGCAATAAAAAGTACAACACAGGCGATATACAAATGCTTTCTGAAATTTCTTTGCGACCTGAAAGCAAGATATAACCCGTCAAATGCATGGCTTGCGCTCTTTATAAAACTCTTGGATTGAAATTTTTTCATAAACCGTTTATCACCCTGTCTTGAATATTTACAATAAAATTGTAATCTTCATCCGTCTGATGGTCAAATCCGAATAAATGCAAAATTCCATGGCAAATTAAAGTTAAAATTTCTTTCTGAACCCCTTCCTTAGCTTGAGCCTTAGCGGTATCAACGGAAATTAAAATTTCACCCAGATAAATATCACCATCCGGTACCGTTTTAAAATCATCATCCGCAAAAAGTGCAAATGTAATAACATCCGTAGGTGTATTTTTATTTCTGTAATCTCTGTTTATTTCCTGAATTTTATTGTCATCGGTAAATAAAATATCAAGCGACAAACTTTTAAAATCAAACTGCGCAAAACAAGCATTCAAGGATATTTCATCAATAGCAATTAAACTGTCAATAATTTTTGATACAAGAGGCTCGATTTCATTTAATTCAAAATCGTATTCACCTTCATATTCGCTTGAAATACTGTACAGATATTTAATTTTCTTCTTCATTATTTTCTTCACCAAAAGGCTTATCTGCCGTTTTTTCCTGTAAAACTTCGGAAACTTCGGAAGATTTTTGCTGTTGTTTCTTTTGAATACGTTTTTCAAGCTTTTCTTCAGCACTCGGAGCAAGCTTAATCTTGTTTTTGACTTCATCTAAATCGTTAAGCTGCTGATATTTAATCCTGTCGTGCTGCATGCCTCTTAAAATGCGGTTAAATGTCATAGCAATAATTTTAATATCTTTTAAAGTTAAAGGACTGTCGGAAAGCTGCCCGTCATTTAAACGTTCGGTAATAATCCTGTTTATCATATTTTCAATTTCATCCTGACCGGGATTTTTTAATGACCTTACAGCACTTTCAACCGCATCAGCCAGCATTAAAATTGCCGTTTCTTTTATGGCAGGCTTGGGCCCCGGGTATCTGAACTGCTCTTCTCTTACATTTTCTTTGCCTTCAAGTGCAACCGCCTGAGCATAGAAATGTCCCGCAAGCGCTTCGCCGTGGTGCTGTTGTATGAAATTAATAACAGCCTGCGGCAAGCCGTATTCTTTTGCAAGCTCAATACCGTCTTTAACATGAGAGGTTATTACCATTTTTGATAACCTTGGATTAAGCTTTGTATGCGGATTTTCAATCCCAAAATAAGACTGGTTTTCAATAAAAAACAACGGACGTTTTAATTTACCGATATCATGATAAAACGCGCCTACTCTTGCAAGAATAGGATTTGCACCTATTGCTTCCGCTGCAGCCTCGCAGAGATTTGCAACCATCAAAGAGTGATGATATGTACCTGGAGCTTTATATTGAAGGTTTGATAAAAGAGTCTGATTGTGGTCTGCAAGTTCAATAAGCCCGTACGGGGTTACAATTTTAAACATCTTTTCAATTAAAGGAATAACCCCGAGTGCTATTACACCCGTCAATACACTTGTTAGCAGTGCAATTAGCATATATGAGCCGATTTCAACAATTTGAACCTGATTTTCAAGCATGGCAGATACAACCATGCAGACAAAAAGTGCAGCACCCGCCTGAAATCCGCATTTTATCAAATCAAATCTTTTTGAATAACAGATATTTGAAACAAAATAAACTGCAGCGACAGTAACAACCGCAAAACACATGAAAAGTTGTGAATCGAGAAATAACACCGCAGAAATCAAGGCAAGCAAAAGTATTGTTGTAACAAGTGCCATAACAGGCGTTGTAAATACTGCAACAATAATGGTTAGCGCCGTAAACGGCATCATATAATTTGAAACGTTTGACGATGAAATTATCATACAAAGATAAACAAGAATTATTGCAAATGAAGCAATAATAGACATATATTGATATGTTAAATACTGTTTTTCAAATTTCTTAACATAGATTAGAAAACACCCTATACATATACAAGTCAACAGAAATATTCCTATAACCCCTGCTTTATTTAATTCAAGAGGGTTATATCCTGATTTTTTAAGCGCATCTTTTTTAACCTGGCTCAAAGGTTCACCCGGCTTAATAATTACATCGCCTTTTTTGAATGTGACAATAATGGGTTTAACCATGCTTTTGGCATTTTTCCTTGCAATATCGGTTGCATATTCATCAACAATCAAACTTGGAAGCAGCACATGCTCGATAATACCTGAGATTGCTTTTGTCTGCATGGCACCCGTTACGCTGCCAAGAATATTTAAAACACTTGTTTCGTTTGCATAATATTCAATTTCACTTTCGGTTACTCCCGCTTTTAAGTATGCATCAATTACAACGTTTGCATTCAGAAAAACATTTTCAACATTGCGTGCGGAAGCAGATATAAAATATTTTACAATGGCTTTTTCTTTTTGTCCGTCAGGTATATCAAGAAGCAAAGAGAGCTCTTTTTCTTTTGTAATGGCATCGGATGGGGAAAATTTAATTTTAAATACGCTTTCTTTGAGAGAATTAAGATTTGCCCTTATATACCCCTCATCAACAGGCATAACAACAGGACGGATTTTACTTGCAATATCCCTTTTTATAACCTCGGTTTTTTGTGTATCAACAACTTCTATCCTCTTTTTTGCCTTTATTAGTTTATTGCTTACACCGTTTTCTACGATGTTTTGATAATAAAAATATCTTGAAGATAAAATTATGGTAATAATTAAAGCAACCAGCAAAAATGCAAGCCCTGCCAAGAAATTGGCTGAAACTGCATTTTGGGGCTCTTTAATAAGCGAATGTAATTTTTTCATATTGTTACCTTTAAATAATTTTACATTATTATACAATAAATTTTTGCCCTTGATTATAAGTTTGTATTATACTGTGAAGTATGATGAAAAAGATTAATATTAACGGGTTTTTATTTTTAACATTTTTAACATTTGTTCTCGGGGCAAATTCAGCTTTTGCTTATCCCTGGATAAATGACTTAAGAACGCTTTTTATAAGCAATAAAGCGATAATCTACACTATAAACATACGTTCTTTCGGTGCTGTCGACAAAAACAACAATGATATCATCGAACCCTGGCTGGGCGATACGCCGGGAACATTCATAAATGCTCAAAAAAGACTGGATGACATTGTTGAAACAGGTGCAAATACAATTTATCTTTTGCCCGTAACTAAAGTCGGCAAATTAAAAGCTCTGGGCACATCCGGTTCGCTGTATGCAATGGACAGTTTTAATGAAATCAATCCTCAGCTGGATGATAAAAACGATTCAAAATCAGTTTTTGCCGAAGCAAAAAGTTTTATACAAGCTGCACATAAGAAAAATTTAAGAGTAATTCTTGATATGCCAAGCTGTGGTTCTTATGATATGTCGCTTGAAAAGCCTGAATTATTTATCAAAGATAAGCATGGGCACACTGTTTATCCTGCCGATTGGACGGATGTAAGACTTTTTAAAACCGTAAACCCGGACGGCTCTTTAAATAAAGATGTACTAAATAATTATAAGAAATTTGCCGATATGGCTCTTGCGCTCGGTGCGGATGGCATCAGAGCAGATGTTGCGGCAATCAAACCGTATGAATTCTGGAAAGAATTTATATCTTACGTCAGAAAATCAGACCCGCAATTTCTCTTTATTGCAGAAGCTTCACCCGACTGGAGCAACCCTGCAGAAGGATATACAACATACACAAGTACGGAAGATTTATTAAAAGCAGGTTTTGACGGTCATTACGGCAGCTGGTCAAATTTCCAAAAAATAACCAAAGCAAGCGATTTTCACAAAAAAGTTGCCGCAGATAAAAAATTGAGCGACAAATTTGACGGACAAAAAACAACCATAGGTTCATTTGCAACCCATGATCAGCAAAGCCCTCTTATTACGGGCGGTGAAAATTACTGGGAGATGGTTTTGTGGTTAAATGCTACTCTTCCTTTAAACAGTTACTTTTTAGACGGCTTTATAACGGGTGATACATACATTTATAAATATGAAAATCAAAAAGCGGATAAGACATTTACCGATGATGATCAATATTTTGTTCACAGAGGCAAAATGGATATATTTAACGCATCAAAAAGACCCGGCGGCAATAAAGAAAACCTTAAAACAAAATACCTAACGGCACTGAAATTTAAATACTGGGCAAAGAGCATTCTTATAGACGGCAAATACGTTCCGCTTAAAACATCAAACCAGAGTGTATTTTCTTATGCAAGAACAAACGGAACCGATTCGGTTGTTGTAATCGGAAACCTTGATACGAAAAACGATATTTCAACAAATGTATATATACCGAAACTAAAAGTTACAAGCTTTGTTTCGCCGATGAGAATGGGCGAACCCCCTGAAACCAAAAACGGCAAGCTTGCCGTTAATCTAAAAGCCGGTGAAATTCAGGTATTTATGCTAAGCAAGGTTCAGGTAAAATAATAAACTAATAAAAAAGGCGCAGATAAAATAAGCGTCTTTTTTATTCAAAAGGTTTTACCGCCCTGTTTAAAATCCCGAGGCATTTTGCAATAGTAATACCATAATTTGTTATAGGTATATTGTTTTTAAATGCAATATTTATCCTGTTTAATATCTCGCGCCTGTTTGTCATACAGGCACCGCAATGAATAATTAAGGAATATTTATCAATTAAATCGGGAAAATCATGTCCTGAATAGTGTTCAAATTCTACATGTTTACCTGTATATTTTTTTACAAGATTCGGTATCTTTACCCTTCCTATATCATCTTCAACAGGATGATGCGTACAGCTTTCAAGTATTAAAATCTTATCGCCGTCTTGCAGTGTATCAAGCTTTTCGGCACCTTTTATAAAGACTTTTAAATCCCCCTTCAATCTTGCAAAAAGAATTGAAAATGATGTTAAAGAAATATCATCAGGCACAATTTCAGACACCGTCTTAAAACTTTGAGAATCTGTTATTACAAGCTTTGGCGGTTCTTTTAACTTATCCAGTGTCTGCTTTAATTCTTTTTCGCGTGAAACAACGGATATGACGCCAATATCAAGCAATTCCCTTAATACATTTACCTGCGGCAAAATGAGTCTTCCTTTGGGCGCCTCTTTATCTATAGGGATAACAAGCACAACTGTATCTAAAGGCTTTACAATATCAGCTAAAATCGGCCTTTCTTTAATAAAATCTTCGGGCAGAATTTTAATTAATGCATTTGTAAACTTTGCTGCAATGTCATCGTCATTAAGTGCCGAAACTTTTATTATGCAATCAGTAAAGCTGCTTATTTTTTCAAAATCATCTTCATTTATCATGCCTGCATCTGTTTTATTTAAAATCACAAGCAAGGGGATGTTTTTTTCTTTAACTTTGTCCAAAAATTCAAAATCAGCCGCACAAAGTGCCCTGTTATCCAACACAATTGCTGCAACATCAGAGCGCTCCAGTGCCTTATATGTTTTTTGCACCCTGAGTCTGCCTATTTCATCCGTATCATCAATCCCTGCCGTATCCATCAATACAACAGGTCCTACAGGCAAGAGCTCCATCGATTTTTGATTAACATCCGTTGTGGTGCCCGGAGTATTTGATACAATAGAAAGCTCCTGCCCTATAATTTTATTTACAACGGAAGATTTTCCGGCATTTCTTTTCCCGAAAAAACCTATATGGAGTCTGTTTCCTTTTGTTGTATTCAAAATACCGCCCCTTTAATTTTTAAAACATTCGGTTATAATAATTATATCCCTTTAGCATATATTGTAAATATGAAAAGGGCGCAATATGGTGTTAATAAAAAATAAGGGGGAAGAATGGCAAGAATTCTTATCTCAATGCCGGATAAATTTCTGGAATCAATTGATAAAATTGCCGATACTGAACAAAGAACAAGAAGTGAACTTGTGCGAGAGGCTTTAAGAAATTATATCAAAAGAAGTAATCAAGCCGCGCCAAAGCAGGCTAATTTAAATGCAAAACTTTTAGAAGACCTTCTTGATTAAATTTTTTTGATTTCATCAATAATTTCTCTAATTTCATCGGAAATTAAAGTATTTGTATCCTGCATTCCTCCAATTTTTTCAAGATAAAATTTCACCATCTTTGCAAAATCCGCCTTTTTATATTCGCCAAAACCTTTGTTTTTAAAAAGATTGTGAAGATTTTTTGTCATTTTGCAGTTTAAATCAAAATCTTCTTTTGAGCAGTGAAGATTATTTGAAAAATTATTGTTAATAGAATTTACAATTAATTCAAGCGGTAATATATCTTCAAATTCGCCGGCTTTAATAAGATGAATTCTATCCTGCGGTCTTAACTTTGTTAAAATTAATTCCTTTGTTTCATCCGCATCGTAATCAAGCAAAATAAAAATGGGAAGCTTGATTTCATTTACCATTTTATAATATTTTCTTGCAACCTGATTTTTCCCGCCTGCACCGAGGACAAATATTCCTTCCTTATTAAAATCATAACCGAGTTTCATTGCAAATTTTGACAGCAAAATTTCTTCTGTAGCACCTTCCGTTAAAATAACCTTAGACACAGGATACAAAAAAGAGTTTTCCCTCCTCAAAGAATCCGTATCCGCATTTTTCCTTTTAAGTAAAAATTTCAATCTTTCAAGATTTAACGGCAGTCTCTGCTCATCCGAAAGGTATTTTACGGCACCTGTTATATTTAATTTTGTATTTAAAAATTTAATTTCATGTTCATCAAGGTTAAATGTGTTTTTTTCTTCATTAAATAAAATATCCGATAAAAAAGAATCATATTCAAAAGGAATTGAAGCGTTAAAAATCTCGGATACCATATTACAAATGGTTTCAATATCCCGTTTTTCTTTATTAATACTTATTCTTGAATCCGAAAGCAGAAATTTATTTAAAATATCGTAAAAAACCCTCTCATATCTTTCATATACGGGTTTAAATCTTGTCAGTCTGTCTATACAGATTTTTATATAATTTTTAGGGATTTTTTTATACTTCATTAACCAAACTTTACAAAAAATCAATAAAAATTGCAATTTATTAAGAAACCCCAATATTTTTAAGGCAATTTTTTCTTTGTTTGAGGTTTTAATATTATAGCAGGCAAAAGTTTTTGAAATGGCATGATTGAGAATATAAAAGCAAAACAACCGGCTCATAGAATGAATTCGCTAAACAAGGTTGACAATAATCAGCTTGTTCAATCTTCAAGCGTTACTATGCCTGCTTTTAGAGGAAGCATAATTAATTTTCCATCCCCCGTATCAAAGGGAGAACTTTCCGTTAATACGCAATTAACATCTCAAAAAGATGTAGAGATGTATAATGCCGTATCACAATTGCTTGCTACATCACAAACAGAAAAAAACAGCCCTCAGGATAACATTTCAAGATTGCAAAAGCTCGACACCCTGTTGAAAAACGGTACGCTTTTGAATAATTCTTCAAATAATTCTACCACCACTCTTGAAAATCTTTATAAAATAGCTGTGACAAAAAGGGCGGACAGGCTTGATAATGCAAAGATTTTAGGGCAGACCATTGATGCTGTTTATGCTCCTGAAATTGTAACACAGGTATTCGGCGATATTCCGCCGCAGATAAAAGCTGAAATTTTAAAAGACCCTAATCTTGACGATGCCATAAAACAAAACCCTGCGCTTTTAGATGTTTCTGCTTCAGGCACATGTGTTTCGGCAAGCTTTGAATATCATCTTGCAAGAAAACACCCTGCGGAATTTGCAAGATGGGCTGAAGGTTTAACATCACAAAACGAATCTGTTGAACAGACAATTAAAGCTTCATCTTTAAATTCAAGCTACCTTGAAGCATATAATATTTTACAAAATATGTTTGAAATCAAACCCGAAAAAATAGATTTTAACAATCAGGAATTTAAAATTAAATTAAAACCCGATAAAAACGCAAAAATAAGAGCTCAAATCCAAAACAATTTCTGGGATAAGGGCGAGCGCACAATTCTTGATGTTTATATGCAGTCCACTTTTATGCAGATGGGTTCCGAGCAGAGCTATAATTCACTTATAGATAAAAGGGAAGGCAAGTTCAATTCCAATCCCGAAGGTCTTGGAGAATTTGAAAAAATATTCATTGAAAGCATTGTAGAAAACAATGAAAGACTCTCAATGGTCTACCATAAAGTAGATGAACAGCAAAATTTAACAGGCTGGGGCTGTGATTTGGATACAATTCAAAAACATATAACAGAAACTCTTGATTCAGGCGAAGATGTAATTGTAGGATATGTTTTAACAAATGAAACAAGCGGTGACACTAAAAACCCTAATTATGTAAACACACCCGATAATAGACCGAATAAAATTGTAAACGGGCATGAAATAACAATAGTTGATTATAAAAAAGACGCTAACGGCAAAATAAACTTTATCTGCAATGACACAGATGACGGCTATGCAGGTTTAATTGAATATTCCGCAGATTATTTAATACCGAAAATTCACCACGCAGGATACCCAGCAAAAATTGTAGAAGCGGATTATGACCGCATTACAAATGCTGTTTACGGAATTAATAACGCCGCATAGGTAAAATTATTTTTCACTAATTTCCTTGCCTGTTTTATTTATCTTAAATCTGCGACCATCCGGGGTTTTAACATGTGCAACACCGTTTTTAAAACCACCTGCATAACTGTATTGAAAATCAATTACAAGCTTGCCGGTTGTATCTATATATCCCTCTAATCCTTTTTCATTTTTAACCCTTGCAAGTCCTTCGTAAAAATAATCAGCATAATCATATTTGCAATCAATTACAAGTTCACCTTTTTTATTTATAAAACCGTATACAAGCCTAAAACCATCATATTTACTAACAGCAGCATATCCATCTTTAAACTTGCTGCTAATTTTAACATCATAAAGTTCAAAAATCTTCTTGAAATCTTTCCTAAAGTATATTGCTTTTGGAGCGGTGCTAACCAAAATATAATCATCAACAACCTCAATTTCATTCTTAAATCGCGGTTTTAAAACGGTTTTTTCACCATTCAATGTTTTTACACCCCAAAGATTATGTTCTTTATATGCAAAATACTTTTGTCTTCCATAAAATAAAGATGACGCAATTGATGTTCCTTCATACTTTGCATCAATATCCTTTAAACCTCTGTCCCCATCCAGGCTAACACCCCATTTATATATTCTTGAGCCGTTAGTATCTTCATCCTCTTGCCAAAATGACATATAAAAAGGATATTTATTTTTTGCATTTTCATATTGTTTAAAATAAGCAGAAGTAGTTTCATTATCAATAGGTGTTTTCACACCATTAGCATTAATAAAAAATATGTTTGTTTCTTCTTT
Source organism: Candidatus Gastranaerophilales bacterium (assembly GCA_910587245.1). GTDB lineage: Bacteria > Cyanobacteriota > Vampirovibrionia > Gastranaerophilales > Gastranaerophilaceae > MGBC122484. Next base: position 7,436 of record CAJULX010000010.1, on the reverse strand, counting down.
ATCCTCATCTGTTTCATAATCGTCACAATCTTGTCGGATGTTGAAATCATCAGAAGGGCCTATCACAAAACCGCCGTTTTTTGTTGAATACAGATACTTATAATCTTGTTTATGAGTTTCATTGTTCACGGGTCTAATAAGCACCTTACCCGTTTTATTCATTACACCAGCAGCTGTATCTTCATTTGTTTCAAAAAACAAGGGTAGTTTTTTAAATATCGGTTCAATAAATATACTGAGATAATAATTTGTAAGTTTGTTTCCTTTGTTATCTGCCAAATAATAGCCTTTTTCATCTTTTACAATAACAAAATCTTTACTATAATATTCAATTGAAGCATTGGGTATTTCTAAAAGTTTTTTACCGTTCAATGAATATACAACATAGGAATGAAATAATTCCGCATAATAACCGCCTTCATCTTCTTCATCTTTGTATACACTAAAATAAAGAGGTTTAATTACAATTTTTCCATCAGAATTTTTAACTCCCCTGTAAGCATGGTAATAATCTCTGGTTGCAAATATTTCATAATAATCTTCATATCTGCTTTCTTTTGCAAATGCATTATTTTGATTGAGCAAAAACATTGCAAAAACAACGCTTGCAATAAACAGAAAAATTTTTTTCATAAATCCTCGCCAAATATTTATTACAGCATTATAGACGCAATATTCTAATAATACAAGAATTTAAGCCGCAAAAAACAAAAAGGCGGCACCCAGATTCGAACTGGGGGTAAAAGCTTTGCAGGCTTCTGCCTTACCACTTGGCCATGCCGCCATAAGATTTAAATTATAATTATAAATGTTATTAAAGACAAAAAATAATGTCAAGGTAAATTTGGATTAATCACATTTACTTCTTTTGTTTTGAAACATTCCACGTAAAAATCGGCATTTTTAAAAATATTAAACCAAATTTTTCATTATCTCTTCTTTTTTTAATTCTCAAAAGCGGAAATTTATCAAAAAAATCTAACGTATAAACTGTTTCATATTTAAACGGGAAATATTTATTTAGAATTTGCCCCTTTTCAAAATTAGTAAGCCTTTTATGCACATTTGAACAACCGTTAAGAAAAAAATTAGAAGCAGTAATTTTTAAATGTTTAAATTTGCACCCCTCCTTTTGAAATTGTAAAAATTTTTCACAATCAGCACAAATTTTATATTGCTCATCGTATGTCCCAAATTTTTCAAAAAGTGCTTTTTTGATAAAAGCAGCTTGATGATTTATACAGTTAATATTCCAAAATGCATAATTTAATTTCTCAGGAAAATTACCTGCCTTGATACTTCCGTCATTACCATGGTAAAAACTGTCACAATAGATAACATCTGTATCTTTTAAGAATAAAATATTTTTAACAAAAATTTTTTCAAGAGTTTCATCTTCAAAAAATGTATCGCCAGCATTCATAAAATTCAACCATTTGCCTTCAGATAGGGCTATGCCTTTATTCATGGCGTTGTAAATTCCTGCATCCTTTTCAGATACAAAAATATTCATTCTGTTTTTGTACTTATTTAAAGTTTCAAGAGTTTCTTTATTTGAACCACCGTCAATCACTATCCATTCAAAATTTTGAAACGTTTGATTTATGATACTTTTACAAGTTCTTTCAACTTCTTTTTCATTATAACAAACAGTAATTACGGTAAGAGGAATTTTTTCAGACATCGCATTATCCTATCATAAATTTTATACAATATATGTATCATATTTATGATACTTTGTACAGCAAATATTTATCAATAAACATTGTTTATGCTAAAAGGCATAACCTCTAAAATAATTGAGGGGTTGCAATATGAATAAAAACAACAGTTTTGGCAAAAAATTACAGCAAATAAGAAAATCAAAAGGGCTTACCCAATCAAAACTTGCAGAACTCGCCGGAGTTCATGACAAACATATATCCAAACTCGAAATAGGTTGTTATCTGCCAAATTTTGCCACTTTAAACAAAATATTAAAAGTTCTGGATATAAATATTGAAGATGTCGGTTTAAATTTTGAACATGTAGCAGTAAACGACAATCCGTTTTATATTAAATCTGTGCAAATACTTAATTCTGCAACAGAGCAGGAGCTTGAATTTTATTACGGACTATTAAGACAAGGTCAAAAAGGTGTAGACATCCTTAAATCTAAATAAAACTAATTTTACCCTATTGAAATAAAATATTTAGCCCGTATAATGATATAACAGATGATATGCATAGCAATTTAATTTTGAGGTACTAAAATGAAAGATAATACACATCCCGATTACAAAAAAACCACAATCAAGTGTGTTTGTGGAAACGAAATTGAAACAGGTTCCGTTGAAGAAAATATCACCGTTGAAATTTGCAACGCCTGCCATCCTTTCTACACAGGAAACCAAAAAATTCTTGACTCTGAAGGAAGAGTTGAAAGATTCAAAAAACGTTACGAATCTAAAAAATAAAATTAAAAACAAAATTAAAGCGGATACAGAAAGCTTCAAAATTATTTTAAGGTTATGTATCCGCCTTTTTGTAAGTTTAAAAAGGCAAAAAGCCTGATAAAGACAAGGGGAGAAATAAATGGCAGAAAAACAAATGCAGGTTAATTTAATATCAAAACCGGAAAATATCTTAAAGACGGTTTACACGGCTTGCAGAACCTGCTACAGCGCAAAGCTCCCGATTGAAGTTTACGATGAAGCACCGGATGAAGAAAAAATGCTTTCTCTTATAAAAAGAGTAATCTCATCAGGACATTTTTCCACAATCGAGCATATTCAATTATCATTTGCGATTTCAAACGTTTCCCGTGCATGCACTCACCAGCTTGTACGCCACAGGCATGTAAGTTTTTCACAAAAATCTCAAAGATATGTTAAAGAAAAAGGTGAATTTGACTATATAATCCCGAATTCAATTCAAAACAATCCGAAATTAAAAGAAAAATTTGAAAATTATATAAAAGAAACATCAAACCTTTATCAGGAATTTATAAACGAAGGCATACCCGCAGAAGATGCAAGAAGCATTCTGCCTAATGCTGCCGCAAGTTCGCTTGTTGCAAGTTTAAATTTAAGAGAATTAATACATATTGCAAATTTAAGACTCTGCACGCGTGCCCAGCTTGAAATCAGGCTTATGGTAAAAGAAATGTGCAAAGAAGTAATAAAAGCTGAACCTTGGCTTGCTGAATACCTTGTTCCGAAATGCGAAAGACTCGGCTACTGTGACGAAGACAAATCCTGCGGCAGGTTAAAAACAAAAGAAGAATTATTAAAACACTAAGAAAGGATAAACCCCTAAAATGAAGGATATGCTGGATAAAATCCAAAAAATTGAACAACGTTATAAAGAACTGGGGCTTACCCTCTCTGAGCCGGATGTTATCGCTGATTATGAAAAATTCAGAGACCTTTCAAAGCAAAGACATGCTATGGAAGAAACTGTTGCTACATATAACGCTTATAAAGAAGCAAAAGACTCGCTTGATGAAGCAAAAGAACTTCTTCACGGCGAAAAAGACCCTTCAATGAAAGAATTTTTAAACAATGAAATAGCTTCAAATGAAGCAAAAATTCTTGAATATGAAGAAAAAATGAAGGTGCTTCTCCTTCCTAAAGACCCGATGGATGATAAGGATATTATGCTTGAAATAAGAGGGTCTGCAGGCGGGGATGAAGCAAATATTTTCGCCGGCGATTTAATGAGAATGTATATGAAATTTGCCAACAACAAAGGCTGGCAGACAAAAATTCTCTCTATCAACGAATGTGAAGCGGGCGGCGTTTCGGAAGTTGTAATCTCTGTTAAAGGCGGAGACGATATTTATTCTCAGCTAAAATATGAAAGCGGCGTACACAGAGTACAAAGAGTTCCGCAAACGGAATCGCAGGGAAGAGTTCATACATCAACCGCAACTGTTGCCGTTATGCCCGAAGTTGATGATGTTGAAGTTGAACTTAATATGAATGATATTGAAATCACGACAGCCCGTTCGGGGGGTGCAGGCGGACAAAACGTAAACAAGGTTGAAACTGCGGCGCGTGTTTTTCATAAACCTACCGGCATAATGATTTTCTGCACGGAAGAAAGATCTCAATTGCAAAATAAAGAACGTGCTTTACAGATTTTAAAAGCAAAACTTTATGATATGGAAGTGCAAAAGCAGATGCAGGAAGTGACCGATTTAAGACGTTCGCAGGTGGGAACAGGCGACAGGTCAGAGCGTATCAGAACTTATAATTTCCCTCAAGGACGCCTTACAGACCACAGAATAGGTCAGAATTTAAATGTCTGGACTGTTATTGAGGGTGAGCTTGACGAATTAATTAAGCTTTTAATGGAATATGACCAGAAATTAAAACTTGAAAAACTCGCACAGGATTAAAAGCTATTTTTGCACAATTTTTTAAATAAAAGCCTTGTTTTTACAGGGCTTTATTTTCCGTAAATATTTGTATACACCCAGTATGAAGCGTAGACTTTTTTAATATAGTTTGCAGTTTCCGCATACGGTATGTTTTCTACAAATTCATCAAAATCCTTCATACCTGAATTTGTTTCCATAAGCTTTGCAAGCCAATTTTTTACAGACCCCGGGCCTGAATTATACGCCAATACACAAAGCGCTTCATTCCCGTTAAATATCTCCATCAAATGTGCGAAATATTTGATACCTAAAGATATATTATATTCAGGGTCATATAACTTTTTTGTATCATACAAAGTGTAATCCATAGTTTTTGCCGTTGCAGGCATTAGCTGCATTAATCCCATAGCCCCCGTTGAACTTACAGCTTCATTATTAAAAAAGCTCTCCTCCCTCATTAATGAAAGCATTAAATAGGGGCTTACATTGTATTTTTCAGCATATTTATTTACAAAATCCTTATAATACAAAGGATATGCAAGCTTATATTTTTGGGTAGAAAAAGATACTTCTTTCGGATTTTTATTAATTTCATCACGCGCAAGTAAAACAGAGTAAGAATATCTGCCCGCACGTGCCGCAAGCCAGCTGTTTAAAAAGACATCGTTAATTTTAAAGTTTTGAATAACATCATAATCATTAAGTGTTATAAATTTTTTCAAAAGCCGGTATTCTTTATTTGCGGATTCAAAAGAAAAATCATCCAGTGAAAATTTATCTTTGATTTTAAGACCCGCATTTGTTTTAAATGCAAATTTAGCACCCTTTAAAATATTATTGGCACGATATGCATAGTAAGAATTCGGGAAATTGTAAGCAATATTGTGCAATATGGAGCGAGCCATTTTTTTATGCTTCATTTTTATATGAATTTTAGCTGTCCAAAACATAATTTTTGGCTGAACATTATAATCAAGATACACATTTGTAAATGCTTTTGATAATTTAAGCGCCTCATCATAATTATTATTTTTATAATTATGCCAGAAAACAAGCCACAGAGCATCCGGAGCCACAATAGAATTCGGATAATCTTTATATATTTTTTCATAATTTTTAATGGAAGAATCGTAATCCACATATTTTGAATATAAAAACAAAGCAAGAGGATAAAATTCCTTACCTTTTGCAGCATATGCAAGATTATATGCTGCCTGCTTCTGTGGCAGATTTGATTTTCTTATATAAAGCGCCATAGCATCAAGGATTTCTTTTTCACTGTATGCACTGTGCTTTAAATTAAGCCCTGCGCCTCTTATAACAACCGATGAAAATTCCTCGATATTTGAAAGTTTATCATAGTTTTTCATAAGCAAAAGCCACGATTTTTCAAAAGGAACATCTGCAAGAACATTAAGCGAGCGTTTATAATAACCGTTTTCATAAAGTGCATTTGCAATATAAATTTTATCTTTAAAAGATAGTGCTTTGTCATCATAATTTTGAAGCAAATTTATGCATTCAAGCGCATAACGCCCGAGGGGAGCATATTCAATGTATTCTATAAAATAATTTTTAGCTTTAGCAGTATCACCGGCATCATAATATAAAACCCCGAGCTTATAAGCTGCTGCCTTTGAAAAATCACTTTCAGGGTATTTTTCAACAAGCTTTTGCAAATGTTTTTTGGCACGCTTGGTATTTGAAGCACCGCCAAGCTCAAGTTCTATCAAGGCAAGTTTCCATATGGCTTCCGGTGCCGCATCGGTATTTTTATAAAGCTTTGCAAATTTTGAATATTTAGCCGCCGCAGTTTTATAATCTTTTAATTCCCAGGCACAGGTTGCCTGACGATATAATGCAGGACCAAAATACGGAGATAAGAACGATATCTTTTTAAAATTGAAATAAGCGTTTTGATAATCACTTTTTTTATAAAATTCAAGCCCCTGTTTATAAATTTTATCGGTTTTAGCGTCGGAAACACTGCAGAATATTTTAAAAACAAGCAGTACCAAACACACAACAAGCAAAACAAGGGTTAAAGATGCAAAAATTTTTCTGTTCATAAATAAAATATAACATAAAGCCGCATGCTAAACGGAAAATTTAACAATACGTTAAAAAAGCACTCAATCCATATTTGGTCTGAGCGCTTTTTTGAAATTGATTTAAGGTTCTAAATTTTAAAATAAAGCCGGTTTTTTAACGGGTGCAGCACCGGGGATAGCTTCCCAGTTTGCAGCCATGATTTTTTTGAATGATTTTAAAGCTGTATCTTCTAATTCGCCAAGCTCTTCCGCATCTATGATAAGTTTTCTTAAAGGAAGAAGTGCTCTTTGATCACGTAAAACACCGAGAGCTGCTGCGGCACCTGCTCTTACCAAATCATTTTCGGAAGCATTCTCCATAACTTCAATTAAAGCGGGAACAGCTTTTGTATCGCCAAGTTTTCCTAAAGAAGTAACGGCATAAATTCTAACGTTTACCCATTCATCTTTTAACATTTTAATAATTTTATCAACGGCTTTTTTGTTGCCGATTTCACCTAAGGCGCGCGTAGCATCACATCTTACGTTAACTTTCTGATGATCTAAAGATTCAATTAAAGCATCTGTTGCAACATCGCCGATTTCAATTAAAGCATCTGTTGCAGTAATGCATACCTGGGGATTTTCATCATTTAATGCTTCAACAAGAGGTTCAACAACAATTTTACCGCCAAGACGGCCTAAAGCGCGTGCCGCACGAACGCGAACATCAACGTTTCTGTCTTCTCTTAATGATTCAATCAAAGGAACCGTTGCTTTTGTATCGCCTAATTCACCCAAAGCACGTGCCGCATAAAGACGAACCGAGCCGTTTTTATCATTTTTTAAAACGTCAATTAAAGGTGTTACAGCTGTAAAGTCACCCATTTCACCAAGAATTCTTGCAGCATTATAACGAACTTTTTCAGAATTAGAAGTTTGTAAATCCTTTATCAATTCATCAAAAGATTTTTTAGCCTGTTTTTTACGGTTGTTCACACTAATTGTCATTACTTAGTTTCCTCCAAATAACAATTTTACAT
>CAJULX010000009.1 GCA_910587245.1 Candidatus Gastranaerophilales bacterium | reverse complement strand
CTCTCTGCTGAATTTTTGTAATAATCGGCGCATATGTAGACGGACGGCCGATTCCATACTCTTCAAGCTGTTTTACAAGTGATGCCTCGGAAAACCTTGCAGGAGGCTGGGTAAAGTGCTGCTTCGGGTCAAGTTTTATAAAATCAAGCACATCCCCTTCTTTTAAATCAGGGAATTTTTTCTGCTCTTCCGCTTCATCATCGGTATAAACCTTCAAAAAGCCGTCAAATTCAACCTTTGAAGACCCTATCTTAAAGATATAATCCCCCGCTTCAATATCAACGGTGTGGTTTTTAATTTTGGCATTTTCCATTTGTGATGCCATAAACCTTGACCAGATAAGTTTATAAAGCTTATACTGTTCTGCCGTTAAATATTTTTTAATGCTCTCGGGCGTTCTTTCAATATATGAAGGGCGGATAGCCTCATGCGCGTCCTGAACATTTTTCTTTTTGCCTTTATTATAGTCATTTGGTTCTTTCGGGTAATATTTTTCGCCAAAATTGTATGTAATGTATTCTTTTGCGGCATCTCTTGCATCATCGGATATTCTAACAGAATCGGTTCTCATATAGGTAATAAGCCCGATTGCACCATCTTCGCCAAGCTCGATACCTTCATAAAGTTTTTGCGCTATCTGCATGGTTTTTGATACACCGTAGCCGAGTTTCGAACTTGCTTCTCTTTGCAGAGTAGATGTTATAAATGGTGCCTGCGGCTTTCTTTGAGAATCTCTTGTTGTAATTTTAGAAACCTGATATTTAGCTTTTTCAAGGTCTTTTAAAATTTTATCAACTTCTTCTTTGTTTGCAATGTTTATTTTTTCATCTTTTGAGCCGGCCCCATCTGTTTTTTTACGGGACAATTCCGCCAGAAATTCAAACCCGTCTTTTGCTAAAAGCGCGTCAATGCTCCAGTATTCAACGGGGACAAATGCTTCAATTTCAGCTTCTCTCTCGCAAATCATACGAAGTGCAACAGACTGCACACGCCCTGCGGAGAGTCTGTAATTTCTTAATTTTTCCCACAAAATAGGGCTTATTTTAAAACCTACAAGCCTGTCCAGTATCTGCCTTGTCTGCTGGGCTTTAACTTTCAGCATATCAATGTCGCGATAGTTTGCAACCGCATCTTTTATGGCTTTCGGGGTAATTTCATTAAATACAATACGGTAAATCTTATCTTCGGGAACCTTTAAAACTTCCTTAACATGCCATGCAATAGCCTCTCCCTCGCGGTCAGGGTCGGATGCGAGGTAAATTCGGCTTGCATTTTTTGCCATTTTGTTTAAATTGTCTACAACCTTTTGTTTTTCAGGAATTATAGAAAATGTTGCCTTAAAATCATTATCAACATCAAACCCGAGACCTTTAGGCGGCAAATCCCTGATATGACCGTAACTTGCCTCAATAACATAATCATTCCCTAAAATCTTTTTAATGGTTTTGGATTTTGCGGGAGACTCTACTATTACAAGCGCCTTTCCTTTTGCATCAGCCGCTTTTGTTTTAGTATCCGCCTTTGCTGCGGTTTTTTTCGTGGTTGTTTTTGCTGCCATATATCTTTAATCAATTCCTCTAAATTATTTTTTAGAAAACCGGCTTGTTAAACCGATTTTTCTGCCCCTTTAAATATCTAGCCCGAAATAAAATAATTCCCTCCGGCTTGTTTTATTAAACCCTTAAGTTCCATTGATGTCAAGTTCGCCATCAAATCACCCGTTTTGATATTTAATTTTTGGCTTAAAACCTCTATATTCTGTGCTTCTATGGCAACAGCCCCGTAAATTTCTTTTTCAATCCCTTCAAGGTAAAGCTCTTCTCTGCCAACGGTTTCAAGCTCCCACCCCAGAGCCTCGAGAATATCGTCAGCATTTGTCACCATCGAAGCACCGTTTTTTAAAAGATGATAAATCCCTTCCGTATTAGGGTTTGAGATAAGCCCCGGCATACACATTAATTCGCGGTTGAAATCAAGCGTAAGCCTTGCGCTTATCATAGCGCCCGATTTTATCCTTGCTTCCGCAACCACCGTACCGTATGACATTCCGACCACAATTCTGTTTCTTAAAGGAAACTGATAAGCCATAGGCGGTGTTTCATAAGGATACTCGCTGAATATCAGCCCGCCTCCGTTTTCAATTTCTAAATATAATTTTTTATTTGAAGAAGGATAAGTAAATTCAAACCCCGAACCTATCACCCCTATTGTTTTTAAACCGTTTTCAAGAGCGCTTTTGTGGCTTCTTGCATCAATTCCTTCCGCAAGGCCCGAAACAATAACAATATCAGACCCTTTTAACCCTGAAATTATACCATGCAAGGCTTCTTTAGCATTCATTGAAGCTTTTCTCGACCCTACAAATGCAGTTGTTCTGTTAAAATTTATCCCGTCAAAATTCCCTTTATAATAAAGCATTAAAGGAAAATCGGGGATATTTTTCAACATTTGCGGATATTTTTCATCTTCATATGTAATATATTTAATATTAAATTTTTCTGCTTTGCTTAAAAAATCTTCATAAATTTTATCAGGGCTAATTTCATCCCTTTTTTTAAGAAAATCCCTCGGGATAGTAATTTCCCCCTCATAAAATTCGAATACTCCCTTCAAATCTTCTTTATTTGCATTAAATGTTTTTTCAATATCAAAATTAAAATATTCAAACAGTTTTGCCTTAAAAAGAGGGTTTCCAAAATATAAATTACTCATTGAAAGAAAATATTTATCAAAAGAATCAGACATCCTCATCCTCATCTAAATCTTCATCAAGGTCTTCATCAAAATCATCGTCCGATTCTTCTTCGGCAATCTCGGGGCAGTCTCTTAATTCTTTCATAACTGCAAATTTATCAAAACTTAAAGTTTCTTCATTGTTAAGCGCCATTTCAAGACACTTTTTATATTTTGTCAAATCTTCTTTTAATTCATAAATTTTAGAATAAAGAAAATAGAAATCCCCGTTTTCGCCTAAATTTTCCTTCATCTCATCCAAAACAGCCGCCGCAGTTTCAAGGTCATTCAGCTTTAAATATAATTGCACCAGCAATTTATACGCTTCTTTATCCTTTGGGTTCTTTTCAACCGTCAAATTCAGCATTATTACAGCGTTTTCAACATCCCCTTTTTCATAGAAAATCTGCCCTAAATTAAAATAAGCCCAGGAATAATCCCCCGAAAGCTGCACCACCTTTTTATATTCTTCAACAGCCTTATCAATTTCGCCGATTTTATGATACATGTTTGCAAGATGAAAATGCGCGAAATAATCCCCGAAATTATATTCAATAGCCTTTTTAAAGCACTTTATGGCGTTTTCTATATCTCCTTTTTTAGCTAAGATACACCCGATGCAAAAAAACGAATTTGAATCATCCGATTCAAGACATATAACTCTTTTAAACTGCATTAAAGCTTCATCATCCTGCCCTAAATTTTCATACGCAAGGGCAAGATTATAGATAAAATCGGGCTCATCCTCTTTTAATTCAGCCGCCTTTTTATAGGCTTCAAGCGCAAATTTAAACTGCTTCAATTTTTCCCAGCAGATACCTATATTAAAATAAAGATTAGCGTCATTCGGAAAAGTGTTTGCAAGATAATTTAAATGTTTCAGCGCCATAGAATCAAACCCCATATCAAGGCATATAACGGCAATTTCGCGTCTTGCCTGAAAATTTGTAGGGTCATTTTCTATTGTTTTTTTTAAATTTTCAAACCTTTGAACATCATTCATTAAAAAGCCTGTTTTATAAATTTACATCCTGATTATCAGCGGCATCAAGGTCTAAAATGCTTCCTTCAATTGCATCTTCATCAGAATCAGCCGGAATATCAGCATCCTGAACAATTTTTTCAATAACAAGCTGTGCCATATCAAGCGCCACTTTCTGTCTTGTAGCTTCATCGCACCGCTCAAGCATTTGAATTGCCGTTCTAACGGTTGCATCAAGGTCATACCATCTGTTTGTGCCCTTTTGAATAAGCCCGTCTTCAACAGCGCCTACGATATCTTCAATATTTGAAAATTCGTTATTATTAATATTGTGTTCAATAATTACTTTAATTAAATTAAGCGCAACGGCAATCTGGCTTGCATCATCAGAATTTGCAAGGGTTCTCATAGACATTGAAAGGACAGGATCCTTGTCATACCAGCGGGAATAATATTCATTCATATTTTTGTTCTCCTCAAAGATTTATGTGAACTTATATATAACACCGCAGCCGGCTTTAGGATATCTCCAGTCTATAGCCCCGTATGGACAGGCGATTTTACACGCTCCGCATTCAAGACAATTTTCATATTCTACGGTTATACAATTTATTGTACCATTATTTTCGGAACCGTTTTCCGTATTTTGGTCTGAAACGCTCTCTTTGTATACATTTGCAGGACAAATATTTAAACAAACCCTGTCTTCACAAACTTTGCAAATCTCTTGATTTAAAATAAGATGTGAATTTTCATCCGTATTATATTTAACGTTTATAAGTTTTTTTTCTATATCCAATTTATCTAAAATCTCCGTTATATCAAAGGGTTTACCTTTTTAGAACATAATATCAAAGAATAATCTGAAAAATGCTTTAAAATCTCTGAATAATTCCAGAATACTTCTTTCAAAGAAAATTTTCCTGAAAAATTTAGTGAATTTTTTCTTCTTATCAACATTATCTACCATATGAAGCATTTCGAAAAATTCCCCCATTTTATCAGGGTAATATTTAAGGATTGAATTTTTCCTTAAATACATTGTTTCAACCACATTTCTGTAAGACTTCATATCTTTTAACACAAAACTGTTTCTTAACTTTTCTTCATATGTTTTTAAAATATTGTGGTCATATTTTTCTAAATTTAAAGCTATTATTGCAGTTTCACCCGCAAGTTTCCCCGATTCAATTGCAAAATTCGTTCCTTCAAAATGTGCGCTGTTGATGAGCCCTGCGGCATCTCCCGCTATCATAACCCCGTTTGCATAAAGCTTAGACAGATGGTTATAGCCGTATTCAGGTATCATATGCGCGGAATACTCATTCATTTCAGCACCTGCAATCAGTTTTTTCACCACAGGATGTTTTTTAAATTTTTCCAAAACTTCATAAGGTTTCATTTTATAGAGTGTTAAGTCTTCTAAAGAAACCCCCAAGCCCAGTGAAATTGTATCTTTAAAGGTATATAGAAACCCGATTGCAAAAGGAGTTACAGGGTGTTTTTTCTTTTTTTCCGTTAAATAAAAACCGGCTAAACCCCCGAAAAATTCATACATTGCACCTTCATTCGTATCAGGTTCAAGGTTAAATCTTTCTTCCAGAATTTTCTTATCAAGTTTATAAGTTTCCTTAACCGATAAAACCATATCTTTCGGGAAATATTCCTTGCGAAGCCCTATATCCTTACTTAAAAGCGAATTTACGCCGTCAGCCAAAATTACAACAGGCGCAAAATACTTCTCCTGCTCGGTTTTTACACCCACAACGGAACCGTTTTTATATATTAATTTTTTAACAAGAGTCCTCGGCGCAAAATAAACCCCTTCTTTTTTAGCCTCCTCAACAAGCCAAGCGTCAAATTTCGGCCGCATAACCGTAGCTGTTGAATTATCCGCAAGAGCCGAAGATTTAATATCAACCGACCCTGAATCATTCAAAAAAGAATATGTATGATTAACGATAAACCTCTCATAAGGCGCTTTATTAAAGCTTTCAGGCAGAATTGATTTTATGGAATTTAAATATACCGCCCCGCCGAACATATTTTTTGTGCCCGCTTTATCGGAACGTTCTATAACAACAACGTTTTTACCCCCTCTTTTTAAAGTTAAAGCGGCGCTTATCCCTGCGGGGCCTGCTCCTACAACTATCGCATCAATGTTAAATTTTTCTTTATCCATAGTAAAAATAATTATACACCAATTATAAATTTTAAAAGTTATTATTACAATTAAGTTACGCAGGCAAATATTTTTATGATAATATTTACTTAGATTTTAACGGAATTAAAAGGAAAAGATATGAATAATAAGCCAAAAACGTGTGATGAAATAAGGGAAGCATTTTTAAGCTTTTTTGAAAAAAATCATCAGCATACAAGAATAAAAAGCTCATCCCTTGTGCCGAATAACCCTACAATTCTGCTGACAACAGCAGGAATGGTGCAGTTTATACCTTATTTTTTAGGAATTGAAACCCCGCCCTATGAGCCTGCAAGAGCAGCATCCTGCCAAAAATGCGCACGTGCCGGCGGAAAAGATTCCGATATCGAGAATGTAGGCAGAACCCCTAGACACCATACGTTTTTCGAAATGCTCGGCAATTTCAGTTTCGGCGATTATTTTAAAGAAGAAATTATCCCCTGGAGCTGGGATTTTGTAACAAATTACTTAGGCTTAGACAAAGACCGCCTCTGGATTACCATCTATGAAAATGACGATGAGGCAGGTGAAATCTGGCAAAAAGCAGGCGTGCCCAAAGAAAGAATTTTAAAAAAGGGCAAAAAGGATAATTTCTGGGGCCCTGTCGGCATTTCAGGCTCCTGCGGTCCTTGCAGCGAAATTCATTACGACCTGGGCGAACACTTAAAATGCTCTGATGACTGTTCAATTGCAACCTGCGAATGCAACAGGTGGGTTGAAATCTGGAACCTTGTATTTACAGAGCTTTTTCAGGATGAAAAAGGAAATTTGCAACCGCTTGAAAAGAAAAACGTTGATACGGGAATGGGCTTAGAGCGTATCGCAATGGTGTGTCAGGGCGCGGCTTCCACCTTTGAAACCGACCTTTTAAGACAAATTCTGGATGAAGTTTGTAAAATTTCAGGAAAAAAATATGGCGAAAACGAAAAAACCGATATTTCATTAAGAATTATTACGGACCACACAAGATGTGTAAGTTTCTTAATAGCAGACGGCGTTACCCCCTCAAATGAAGGCAGGGGCTACGTTTTAAGGATGATTTTAAGACGCGCTTTGCGCCACGGGTATATGCTCGGTCTTGAATTACCCTTCCTAAAACCAATCGTAGAGAAGGTTATAGCGATTTATAAAGAAGCATACCCTGAATTAGCCGAAAAAGCCGAAAAAATTCAAAAAACAATTCTTCAGGAAGAAGAAAGGTTCAAATTAACACTCCAGCGCGGTTATAGCCTTATGGAAGAAATTTTAAAAGAAGCAAAAGCCAAAGGTGAAAAGGTAATTTCAGGCGAAAACTGTTTCAAACTCTATGATACATACGGTTTCCCGCTTGAATTAACAAAAGAAATTGCACAGGAACACTTCATGGATGTTAATGAAGAAGCATTTAAAACCCTTATGGCAGAACAGAAAGAGCGTGCCCGTGCTTCAATGCAAAAAGTTGTTCTTGCTGATGATAAAAATTATACAAACCATCCTGCAACAAATTTTGTAGGATATACCCAAAATGAAGCAAAGGCAAGGGTTCTAGCCATAATTAAAAACGGAGAAGAGGTTGAAATTACAAATGAAGATGATATTTCGGATGTAATCCTTGATATAACTCCCTTTTACGCTGAATCCGGCGGTCAAATAGGCGACAGCGGGATACTGGAACTTGAAAACGGCGACAGCGTAGAGGTTTTAAAGACATTTAAAGTTCAAAACGTCTTTGCCCACAGGGTTAAAGGGGCAATTTCAAAAGGGGCAGCCGTAAATGCAAAAATTGATACTTTAAAAAGAGCGGAAATCGAGAAACACCACTCATTAGCGCACCTTCTGCAGGCTGCATTGATTGACACGCTTGGAAATCAGGTACATCAGGCAGGTTCTCAGGTAGAAGAAAACAGAACAAGATACGATTTTTCATTTGAGCGTGCAATGACAAAAGATGAAATCGCCAAAACCGAAGCCCTGATTAACTTCTGGATAAATAAAGGTTTGGTTGGCAAAACAGAAGTTATGGATATCGAAGAAGCTAAAAATTCAGGCGCTATGGCTCTTTTCGGTGAAAAATACGGCGATAAAGTACGCGTAGTAAGCTTTATAGATGAAAATGCCAATACTTCCGGGGGTGGAAAATGCTGTTCTAAAGAGCTTTGCGGCGGATGTCACGTATCAAACAGCAAAGACCTGAGACTTGCAAAAATTGTATCGGAAGGCGCAAGTTCAGCAGGGGTAAGGAGAATAGAGGTTTTGTGCTCTAATTCCGCATTTGATTATCTTGCAGAAAAAGCCCGCCAAATCGATGAAATCGCCCATAAATATAAATTAAAAACCGATGAAGTAGCTGAACGCATTGAAAAATTAACCGAAGAAAATAAGGCGCAAAGTGCACGTATATCAGAGCTTGAGGCGCAAATTGCAAGCGGAAAATTTGAATCTTTAGCTTCACATGCACAGGATATAAAAATAGGCGAAAAAACAGGCAAACTCTTTATTACACTGATTGAAGACCATAATCCAAATGCTTTAAAATTCGGTCTTGAAATGTTTTCTAAAAAACTTGGCGAATCAATCATTGTTTTATGTTCGAAAAAGCCTGATAATGCAGGTTTTGTAATAGCTAAAGTAAGCGATGAATTTGTGAAAAAGGGAATATCCGCAGGCGACATTGTTTCAAAAATTATGAAGGAATGCGACGGTAAAGGCGGAGGAAAACCGCAAATGGCGCAGGGTTCAGCTAAAAATATAGCGAACATTAAAAATGTCTTCCAGAAAATAGAAGATGAAATTAAACAAAAATTTCAATAAATTGTAATAAAACTTAACAAAAACAGGATGTTTGTTAAATTCAGACATCCTGTTTTTTTAACAAAATTTCCTTAATTTTATTGCGCGGTAAGCCATACAGCGAATTTATAACGCCCGTTATATCTTTATCAGAGAGTTTCAGCCCTTTTAACGTTTTAATCTTGTCTAAAATATCATTATATTCATCATTGAAATCATCCAAAGCATAGAGCATACAGGCAATTTCACCTTTTAAAACGTTGCTTTTATAGTATTCAATAAGATTTTCAACACTATCAACTTTAATTTCTTCAAATTTTTTTGTTAATTCGCGGCCAATGGCTATTTTTCTGCCGTTTTGAGCTTTAGAAACAAGCAAAAGCGTCTCCATAAGACGATTTGGACTTTCATAAAAGACTAAATTCTCACCCCTGTTTGCTTTTACAAGATTTACAATTTGAGCCTCAGTACGCGGCAAAAACCCGATAAACTTAAAACTCTCGCTCTGTCTGGGTATTGAGGCCAATAACGCCGTAATCGCACATGCGCCAACAACAGGCACAATCTCAATACCTGCTTCGCGTGCACTCTCAACGAGTTTTACGCCGGGGTCGGATATTAAAGGCGTCCCCGCATCAGACACAAGAGCCGCGCTCTCACCGGCTTTCAGCCTATCTAAAAGTACAGCCGTTTTTTGCGCTTCGGAAAATTTATGATAGCTCATCAAGGGCGTTAAAATTTCGTATTTTTCACACAGAATTTTTGTATTCCGCGTATCTTCGCAGGCAATAATATCAACTGTTTTCAAAATTTCAACAGCCCGAAATGTAATATCCGATAGGTTTCCAATAGGTGTTGATACTATAAAAAGCTTTCCTGAAGCCATTCTTCCGCCTTTTATTTTAATTCCCAGCTTGAGCCGTCTTTTGAATCTTTAACCAAAATCCCGACTGCAAGCAGTTTATCACGTATTAAATCGGATTTTGCCCAGTCTTTATTAGTTCTTGCAAGCTTTCTGTCCTCTAAAAGCTTATCCAACAAGGCTTTTGGCTCCATTGAATTATCCGCATCAAATTCATTATAAAGCGGTAGAATCAACGTCCTTAAATCCTCATCATTCAGTTCTTTCTTATCTTTCAGGCTAAAATCAAACCCGAGAACAGACCCTAGAGTAATTATCGTATGAGCTAAAATTCTTGCCTTATCTGTTTTTACAGCTTCTTTGACATCTAAACCACTTTCGGATAGTACTTTTTTAAGCCTATCAACAAGGGAAAAGAGCACTGCAAGAGTTTTTGATGTATTTAAATCATCATTCATCGCGTCTTTAAAAGCTTCTACGGCCTCATTGTCTGATTCTAAACTCGCTAAATCAGCCTCATCAAAGTCTTTCACGCTGTTTATAAGCCTTTTTGACCCGTTATTTGCGGAATTCAGCGCTTCATCATTAAATTCAACAGGCATTCTGTAATGATTTGTAAGTATGAAAAACCTTACCGCATTTGAATTGTAAACCTTCAAAACATCGTCAATTGTAAGAAAATTGCCTAAGGATTTTGACATTTTTTCTTTATTAATGGTTACAAAACCATTGTGCAGCCAGTATTTTACAAATTCACACCCGTTTGCACATTCGCTTTGTGCCCGTTCGTTTTCATGGTGCGGGAACTGTAAATCCGCCCCTCCTGCGTGTATATCAAGGGTTTCGCCCAGATGTTTTTTGCTCATGGCAGAACATTCAATATGCCAGCCCGGGCGCCCTAAGCCCCAGGGGCTTTTAAACCCGTGTTTTTCGTCCTTCTTCCATAGCGCAAAATCAAGCGGAGAACGCTTTTTGGGGTCATTTTCAACCCTTGCACCCGCCATTAAATCATCAATCGGCTGCCCGGAAAGCTCGCCATAGCGGCGGTATTTAGCCACTTCGAAATATACATCTCCGTCTGCTTCGTAAGCAAAGCCGTTTTCTATTAATTTTTTCACCATAGCAATCATTTCACCGATTGTTTTGGTTGCAAACGGCTCTATATCAGGCTTTAGGGCATTAAGCCCTTTAAGAGAATTTTTAAAACTTTCATAAAATTCTTTTGCTATATCATCAGGCAAAACCCCTGCCGTATCAGCTTTTTTAAGAATTTTATCATCCACATCCGTCACATTTCTGCAATATGTAACGTTATATGACAAAAACTTTAAATAACGATACAAAACATCCCATGTAATATAACATCTTGCATGCCCTAAATGTGCCTTATCATAGACTGTCGGCCCGCAAACATACATTTTTACGTCATTGCCGTTTAACGGCTTAAATTCCTCTAATTTTTTAGTCAGTGTATTAAAAAGTTTTAACATACCTTGATTTTACTACAAATGTTTTTATAGTAAAATAGCTAGGTCGGAATAAATCAAAAAGGCAACGGAAAGACGAGGAAAACGTGGAAAATACGGTAGTTGTAGGCGCACAGTTCGGTGATGAGGGCAAAGCAAAGATTACAGACCTTCTGGCAGAAAATGCCGATGTTATTATAAGATATCAGGGCGGGTCAAACGCAGGCCATACAGTGGTTTACAACAATAAAAAATATAAATTTCACCTGATTCCGTCAGGAATTTTATATGAAAATAAAATCTGTTTTTTAGGCGCAGGAGTAGTGATTAAGCCCGATGATTTTAAAAAAGAGCTGGATGAGCTTATGACAGAAGGAATCCCCGAAGAGCGTTTCAAAAAAGCCTTGAAAATCAACCCTCTGGCGCATATTACAATGCCATGGCACACGGAAATTGACGGATACTCTGAAAACAGCCTTGGCGCAAATAAAATAGGCACAACAAAAAAGGGTATTGGCCCTACATATACTGATAAATATGCACGTATCGGCTTCCGTGTGGAAGATTTATTTAATGAAGAAACTTTAAAAACCAAGCTGGACGTGATTTTACCGCAAAAAAACAAACAGCTTGAAAAAATTTATAGCCTGAAAACCTATACGATGGATGAAGCGCTTGAAATTTGCAGGAAATACCGCGAAATTTTCGCGCCTTATGTTTGTTTTGAATGGCAAAAAGTGCTTGATGACGCTAAAAGAAACAAAACAATCCTCTTTGAAGGCGCTCAGGGCGTGCTTTTAGACATAGATTACGGCACATATCCTTATGTTACAAGTTCAAACCCCGTGGGCGGCGGCGCTGCGGTAGGCGCTTCAATGGGTCCGTTGACCATAAAAGAAGTTATAGGCGTATTTAAAGCATACATTACACGTGTCGGCGAAGGGCCTTTTGTAACAGAATTAACCGATGAAACGGGCAAAAAAATTCAGGATATAGGCGCGGAATTCGGCGCAACTACAGGCAGACCAAGACGCTGCGGCTGGTTTGATGCCGTAATAGCTAAATATAGCGTGCTTGTAGGCGGAATTTCATCAGTTGCACTTACAAAACTTGATGTTTTTGATACATTCTCCGAAATTAAACTTTGCACAGCTTATAAAAACAGGCTGACAGGCGAAGTGACGGAATATTACCCGACAAATGTCTACACTCATAAGGATTTTGAGCCTGTTTACGAAACTTTCAAAGGCTGGATGACATCTACAAGTGATATTAAAGAATTTGATAAACTTCCCAAAGAAGCAAAAATCTACCTGAAACGCCTTGAAGAAGTAATGGGGGCGTCGATAAAAATCGTAAGCACGGGCGCAGACAGAACACAGACAATGTTTATAAAATAATGGTAAACATACAAAGCAGATTTAATAAGGTTTTAAATTCAGATATAGCGCCGCTTTTGGCGGATATGGAAGCAAAAAGAAAAAAATACATTATTCTTACATGGCTTCTATCCGGAATTTGGATATGTATAACCCTTACCGCTGTTGGAGTTTTGTATTGTTATTTCAAGCTTGAAATAAGTATTAATACGCTTTGGGTTGTTGCATCAGGTATCTTTTTGCCGTTTTCGCCACTTCCTTTTATACTTATTTACGTTCTGTTTGATATAAAATACACCAGAAAAATCAAAGATAAGTTTGCAAACAAGCTTGTTTGTGCATTTGGAGATATTAAAAAGATTGAAGCCAAAGAAGAAGTGTTAACTTTAGAAGCCATAAGAAAAAGTGGGCTCTTTCCAATAGCTGAATACAGAAAAGACGATGATTATTTTGTCGGCGGATGTCAGAATATACCGTTTTTTATTTTAGAAACAAAATTTTATTTCAATAACGGATATGCACCTGCGCAAACATTTGGAGGAGTAATCCTTTGCATAAAAACGAAAAAACCGTTTAGAGGCGTAAATATAATTGCACCGAAGACAAACCTTATGAGTGAGGTTATCTGCTGGCTTATTATAGCGGTAATTCTTTTTGCAACATATAAGATAAATGACCCTAAACTTACGGTAAGAATACTTCCCGCAGTATTTATAGCAATACCGTTTTGCATTAAGCAGTTTATTGATTTTTTAAAAAAGAAATGGAAGAAAATTGAGTTTAAGGATGAAAAATTAAACAAAGCTTTTTCAATAAAGACAAGTAATATAGAAGAAACTAAAAATGTTATAAGCAAAGAATTTTTTAACCAACTAAGGAATTTAAAAAAATCTTTTAAAGCACAAGCAATCAGCGCAAGCTTTTTTGACAATAATGTTTTAGTTGCAATATCAACAAGAAAAAACCTCTTTGAAATGGGAAATTTATCAACCACAGTTTATGATATCAAAAGTTATAAACAATTTTATAAAGAACTTTCAGCGCTTATTTCCCTTGTTGAATATATAGTTAATTCAAAGCATTACAAAGCGTTTTTTGATAACAAGTAATCCAAAGGGCCTATTTTAAAGTGTTTCAAGAAGTTGAAGGAATTTTTTAACATCGCTTGCAATTATTAAATCAGGATTTTTAAGCACAAATTGTTCTAAAATTCCGCGTGCGGGAACAATATTGCCTTCTTTAGCGTAAATTATCCCGATAATTATCGCATTAAACGGATTTACGTTTAGATTTTTCAATAAAAACGCCTTCTTTGAAGCGGTAACCCCGAGGAGCTCATAACTTCTCACAAGATTTTTATAATATTCAAATTTCATACAGTCAAGCTGAATTGCACGCTCAAAGCAGGTTTGCGCCATTAAGGTAAAATCGGCATCCGCGCGCGTTAAATTTCTGCCCCTTTGGATTTCTCCGAAGATAAGATACACTTTACCCAGATTATTATAATAAACAGCCGTAGACTGAGAATTCGGATTCAGTGCAATTGCCATTTTAAATTCTTTAAGCGCAGCAAAATAATCCTGCTCTTTAAAATAATTTGCCCCGCGCCTGTTGTGCCAGCTTGCATTTTTAGCGGCATCCACAGGGGGAGTAATTGAAACCTCGTTTAAATCCGCCATAGCGGGGGGTATGCAGACAGAGGGTAAAAACGCCGCCAAACACAAAATTAACAGTAATACTTTTCTCATATATTATATATTAATTTCCAGATTCTCTTTGGCAAATTCAGCCGAATCCACAAGTGCACCAAATTCTTTTTCAAGCATATCAAGAATCCCGTCATCATAATTCGGGTCATAATGGAAGAAAAACAGTCTTTTTGCTTTGGCAAACTTTGCCGTTTCAAGCGCCATATTAAAGGTAGAATGCCCGAAGCCCTGTTTTGGCAGAATAGGCGAAATATAATCCTGATGGGTATACTGGGCGTCATGGATTAAAACATCGGCACCGTGTGCAAATTCAATAAATTTTTTATCACAGCCTATATAGCTTTCTTTATCCGTTGCATAAACAAGGGTTTTGCCTTTGTATTGAATTTTTATGCTCAAAGAGCCGTCTTTCGGGTGTGCGGTTGTTTTATAAGCGGAAATTATAACATCATCGTTATGGTCTTCAATATTAAAATCTGCAAGTTTTACAAATTCTTTTTTGCCGTCAGGTTTAATAACAAGGGCATTTTTCATTTGAAAATCATAAATATTAAAATCAGACGGGATTTCATCATACGTTAAAGGGAAAACCCGCTCAAACAAAACTTCCGTAAGATTTTCTTTAAGGCTTTTTGAAGGGTGTGAAAGCCCGTAAACATCAAGGCTTGTAGTCGGTATAAACAGAGGAGAGAAAAATTGAAGCCCCTGAATGTGGTCTTGATGAATATGACTTAAAATCAAAACAGCTTTTATCGGGGTTCTTGAATATAAATCCGTGCCTGATAAAATGTGTTCTTTTTGTAAATCTCTGCCTAAATCTATAATTCCTGTGCCTGCATCTAAAATAATGAGGTGTCCGCCCGCCCAAACTTCAACACAGCTTGTGTTTCCGCCATATTTCAAATGGCTTTGTTTTGCTGTCGGGTGCGAACCGC
Source organism: Candidatus Gastranaerophilales bacterium (assembly GCA_910587245.1). Lineage (GTDB taxonomy): Bacteria > Cyanobacteriota > Vampirovibrionia > Gastranaerophilales > Gastranaerophilaceae > MGBC122484. Next base: position 54,435 of record CAJULX010000009.1, on the reverse strand, counting down.
GCACCCCTCTGAATTTTACCTTAATTTCCTGCATTTTATTTTTCTTGCACTTCCTCGTTTATTTTATTCTGTTTTTTAAGGTCTTCTTTTAGCGCCTTATCGCGTTCTTTTTCAAGCCTTCTGGCTTCTTTTTGCGCCTCTTTTAATTCTTTCTTTTGAATGGCATCGGCTTTCTTTGTCTCTTTAGCCTGAAGTTCAATTTCACGCTGAAGCTCTTTATTTTCAAGTTTTTCCCGTTTCAGCGCTTCTTTTGCATTAGCTTTTTCAGCCTCTCTTGCCTTTTTTTCAGCTGCTTTTTGTGCCGAAGCAGCTTGTTTTTGAGCTTGTTTTTGTTCTTTTTCTATTTGCTTATCTTCTTTTACGGCTTTTGGAGTTTCTTCTTTATAATCGTTATTATTATCTCTTGATTTTCTAATCGTAATAACGGTTTCCTGATCAGACGGAAGCCCCCTTAAAGTGGCTGAGGCTATAACATTGAGTTTACTGTTCTTTTGAACATCATCAAGCCTTGTTTCAAGATATTTAAAATTAAATATGGTTCTGTCTTTATAATTTGTAATATTTACATAACGGAAGGCATTCGGATATGTAACAAGAGCAGGCGTGCTCACATGGATAATATTTCCCTGCTGCTTAATTTTTGCCGCATGGTAATGACCTGAAAATATTGCAATGGGTGTTTTTTTATACTGTCTTATAATATCCATATAAGCATCGGAATTTAAAATTTTATGATGCTCGGATTTAAACGGTTCAACCACAGGATGGTGTTCAAAAATCAGAATAACTTTATCCTGATGTGTATCAATTTCATTTTTTAGAAATTGTGCCTGTTCATCAGTCAGCCTGCCGTTTGCGGTAATTGAATCATCAATTGTTGTATCAAGCACTATTACGCGGTATTCACGCTTCGGCGTAAAAGCATAATAGCTTTTATCAAACATATACAAAGGATTACATTTTTTTATAATTGATAAAGCTTCTTTTTTTGAAATATAATCAGGCGCCCCGCTCACATCCCCGTTCATCTGCGCCATATCATGATTGCCGAATGCCGCTAAAGAAGGGTACTTTAATTTTGTTAAAAGTACAAAGAAATCTCTGTAAGATTTTTTCAAAGGCTCATTTACGATATCTCCCGTAAACATAACAAAATCAACGGGTTTAAGCCCATTTACCTGTTCAATTGCGTCTTTTAATAAATCTTTTGATTTTGATAAAACTTTATATGATGTGTCTTCTCTGTCTGAAATATGGACATCTGAAATCTGTACAAAGCTTAATTCCATATCCCTGAAAGAAAAATCCGCATACGCATTTCCTCCTAAAGCAAATATCAGGAGGAAAATGCTTAAAATCTTAAAAATTATCTTTTTCATTCTTTTTGGTTCACTTTTATGCTATAGATTCAAGTTTTGTTATTAATTCGCTGTTTTGTGCGGCAAATTCGCCCCCTCTTGCTTTAATGGCGTAAATTAAAGCCAGAGGAAGATTTAGAGCATCCCCCGTTTCAAGATGTCTTACATAATAATCTTCAAAATTATCGGGGAGTCTTAATGTCCAATTGGGATCGCCTGATGTGCCGGGGCGGTTATAAACTTCATTAATTCCAAAGAAATCGGTAAAGAAAACCTGAACATTTTCATTTTTTGCGGCAAATATTTCAACAAGCTTTGAAAACGCCAGGAATTTATCATCAGTGTAAAGTCTTTCTCTGATTTCATCTTTGTTTTCAAAATTAGAATATAAATCATCCATTAAATTATTTACATGCGGTGTCAATTCAGGCTTTCCAATCATAGATTGAGCCCACATTCTAATAGGTTCGTTATCATGCGTTCCTACCATTGCCCATGAATTTTCCGTAATATTGCAGCATCTGTATGGATGGTCGCTTTCTTCCGCTACAACAAACTGTACGAGCTTCATGCCTGCAAGCGCATATTTCTCCATAACGCGCACAACAGGATAAGTAAGCGTACCGAGGTCTTCCGCTACAATTGCATCTTTTCCGAGACCCGCTTCAACCGCTGCAGCTATAACAATTTTTTCAATGGTTCTGCCGTATTTTTCAACCTGCGCATCGTCAAGCTGTCTTATCCATTTTTCTTTATCAGGCTCTACACCGTTATTTGTATCTTCACACCTTGCAATTGAATACTTTGAAAGCTCAGGGTGAAAAGGTGAAGAATAAAGTCTTCCTGCACCTTCTTCAATTTTCGGAAGAGCGCCTTTTTTATAAACCCAGGGGTCAATAAGCCCTACGGTGTGGTCAATTCTTACACCGCCCGGGTTTTCTTTAAACATTTTTAAATACAGTCTGTATAATAATTTTCCTGCTTCCCCGAGGCTGCCGTCTTCATTAAACATTTTTTCAGGGTCTACAACACTAAAGCCCCATGCCTGTCCGTCTTCTGAGAAATAATCCGGAGGACAGCCAAGGCACCAGCCGTCTAAGAATAGAGATTTATAAGCCCAGTTGTCACGATCGGAAAATGCTACCTGTCTGTCCGCTATCATTTTTAAATTTTTAGATTTAGCGTATTCTCTTGTTTTTTCGCTTTGAAGCGCGGTTAAAAACTGTGCCAGCTTATATTTTCCGATAACATCTTTATATTTTTCGTTTAATTCAGCTATGCGTGCGTCCGCTTTGTTTCTGTCCCATGTTGAAAATAAATCGCGGTCAAGTTCATTTTCCCATTGCGGCCAGTAATCCGAATTGTGCTCAATGCTTAAAGCTTCGTATAAAGCATCGTTATCAAGCCAGTAAGCATTTTCTTTTTTGAAGTTTTCAAAATCTTCTCTAAATTTAGCGGAAGCATTTAAATTAAAGTTTTCATAAACTTCATTCATTACTCTGTCCAGAGTTTCTATTGAATAAACGTAAGTCGCTTTATTTTCATAAATATTCGGATTTTCCTTAACAATTTTTTCCAAAGATACTGCAGATAAAAGGTTTTCATATTCTCTTGAAGTTAAAGATACTAAATCCATAAATAAGGGGTTTTGTGAAAAAACAGTACCCGTATAAGGCGATGAATCGCTCTTTTTAGTCTTGCCGTTGGGGCCTAATTGGATAGCATTAAACATATCCCCTGCAAAATCCATTAATTTTTTGGCACCGTTTGAATTATATGTTCCAAACCCTGTATTTTCGCCTTTAACGGAAGGAAAGCTGACCCCGTGTAAAATTAAAGCCATATTTTTCTTATTTAAAGCACATAAGGCTTCTTTTACAATTTCTTTATACTTAGCATTAATTTTTTTATCTTCTGTAGTTTGCATGGTACAGTCTTCTCCTCCTAAATATATAAATCATTCATCAATAACTTGTTAGGCCCCGCTTTTGTAAATATTCTCTTACATTATTCAGGGCGCTTTGCACAATACGGGTTATTCTGGAACTTGATAACCCTACCATCTGCGCAATTTGTTTTACCTGCATATTGCGGTAAAATCTGTATTCTACAATTGTCCTGTCTTTTTGAGGCAGTGTGGCGATAGCCTCTCTTATAACACGGCCAAGCTCCGTTATTTCAGCCTTTTCATCAGGTGTGGCGGATGTATCTTTTATAAAATCAAAAGGCGAATCGGTATCAGATGAGGCTGAAGCTATGGAATCAATCGATAAGATTGTTTCATAAATCGCTTCTCTTACTTTATTCGGGGAAACATCAAGGCTTGAAACATTATCCGATGAAACTTCCTCTTCATCTTCCGCAGCTTCCTTTTTATGTTTTAAAGTGTACCATTTATAACGGTTTCTAAGTTCGTTTCTGATTGCCCATCTTACAGCGGTTGCAATATATGATGTATTATATTTTTCTAATTGTTCGTCGGATTTATTTTTTATAAGCGCTTGAATTGCAATAATACCGATTGATACAAGCTCTTCACATTCTACCATATGTGCAGGAATTCGCCTGTATTCAACCCTTGCTACCTTCTGGATTATATCAATATAGTCTTTTAATCTGTTTGATTGCAATTTTAGCGCCACACTTCTACCACAGTATAAAAATACTTCTTAAACGATTTTACTATTTTTTTAACCTTTTTGCAAATCCGCATGGAAGCACACCCACCATCCGGAGTATATTAACCGTTTGGTTTATTGTTTTTATCTTCCTTTTTGCCGCCTTCATTCATCTGTGTTTTTTCATCTTTTTTGCCTTTTATGGGCGGAGCTTTCTTTTTCAGGTTGTATACAAAAATAAGAATTTCAGCTACAGCCTTATATAAATCGGGCGGCACTTCATGGTTTATTTCAACCATTCTGAATATTGCACGCGCAACGGGCGGATTTTCAATAACGGGAATATCATGTTCCTGCGCTATTTCTTTTATTCTCTTTGCAAATAATTCCGTACCTTTTGCAAGAAGCTTCGGAGATTCCATGGTTTCCGCGTCATATTTCAGCGCACAGGCAACATGTGTCGGGTTTGTCACGACAAAATCGGATTCAGGCACCATATCCATCATTGATTTTTGTAATAACTGCTGTCTTTTCTGGCGCAGTGCGGCTTTAACATGCGGGTCGCCTTCAGAGTTTTTGTATTCATCTTTAACCTCTTTAAAACTCATTTTTTGATCCTGCATAAATTTCCATTTTGTAACGCCGTAATCTGCCGCAGCTATTATTAAAAAGGCAATACCCGCCTTAATAATAAAATCTACAATTAATTTACCGAATGCAATCAATGTTGCAAACTGGTTATCAACGGCGGCTAGCATTAAAATGTGCGGAAAATGCTCTATATAAACAACCCAGCCTATAAACCCTAAAATTAACACCTTTGCGATGTTTTTTACAAGTTCAAAAAGGGTTTTCGGGTTCATAAGATTTTTGAAATACTTTGTAGGATTCAATTTATCAGGTTTCGGTATTAAAGGAGTGATGGTAAATAAAGGCCCCACCTGTATTAAATCTCCCATAATTCCCATAAACCCGGCAAGCATTAGTATCGGAAGAATAATTAAAAGTGTCGGAACAAGGGTAGAGGTCAAAATATACATATACCCTATTTTATCAAGGTGGGCATTCGGTATTTGCTCATACAGTCTTGTATAAAGAATTGAAATTTGATTCCATATAAAAGGCCCGAGAGCATATATCACGGAAAACATAACAATCAAAGCAAGCGCCATTGAAAAATCCTTGGATTTTACAACCTGCCCTTCTTTTCTTGCTTTTTGAAGCTTCTGGTGCGATGCTTCAAATTGTTTATCTTCATCTCCCATCCGTTAATCCTTTATATTTTTATCATACCCTTGATTTTAGAGATAAGCGGGTGTCTTTTTTGCCTTGATTTTGGAATATAAATATTTTTTAAAGGCTTATTTAAAATATCATATTCCGATATTTTTTCCCCAATATTTATAAAGAAATTGTATTTATTTAATACCAAATCCTTTGCTATGGTTAATTTATCATAATTTTTACCGTAAAAATCGTTTTCTGTAGCTTCTTTAATGATTTTTGCCGCATATTCCGCATCTAATTTTTCAAGTTTTATTAAAGAGCCTTCAGGAAAATACTCCAAAATATTCGGCGCGCCGTAATATATCGGCATACAGCCGCACAAAAATGCATCCGTTATTTTTTCCGTAAAATAATGGGGTTCTGAGGTATTTTCAATTGCAAGCGTATATTTTGAAGGAATTAAAAGCTCATCTTTTGTTTTAATTTCGCAGATGCCTTTACCTTTAATATCAAATTCAAGTTCGGTGCCTTTGAATTTTTCTTTCAGAGCGTATAAAAATTCAAGCCTTTCCTTGTGTCCCGCAAAAGCGGTTTTAGAGCTTGTTATGGCACAAAGTTCAAATTTCTTTGTACCCGCCCCTATATCAAGATTTTTATAATATTCATAATCATTAGGGCACCCCCAAAAAATCGAAGCCTGCTCCTGTACCGGGTTTTTAAGCTTTTTATCTTTTTTCCAGCTTCCAAAGACCCTGTCTGCATATTTATAAGCCTTCATCCAATGGGCAAAATATTTGTAATTTGAAGGTTCATGGTGAAATATCCACGCTTCTTTTGCCTTCATTTTTAAATCATAAGGAGAAAAATTAACGATAACGGCTAAATCCGCTTCATCAACCTCTTCCGTTGTAAAGACAATATCTCCGAATTTTGCACACTCGCCTTTTTCAAACCCCGGAATAAGCCTGAATGTGTTTGTCCAGTTTTCAGGATATATAAGTCTTACAAGTCCTGCAGACATTTTAAAACCTAATATTTTGCCATTGAAATGATTTTAACATCATTTGGCAGTTTTTCTCTGCCTTTTAATTCTTCAAGCTCAATTACAAAAGCAATCCCCGCAAGCTCTCCCACACTTTGAATTAATTTACTTGCAGCGGCAGCCGTTCCGCCCGTAGCAAGAAGGTCGTCTATCAAGAGCACCTTTTTGCCTTTTTCAATAGCGTCTTTATGAATTTCAATTTTATCCGTGCCGTATTCAAGCTCATATTCCATAGAAATTGTTTCAGCAGGCAATTTACCGGGTTTTCTGATAGGAATAAAACCGCATCCTAAAGAGTATGCAACGGGCATGCCGAAGATAAAACCGCGTGATTCAATCCCTGCAACGTAATCAATCTTTTCATTTTTAAATTCATCCGCTATATAATCAATGATTTTTTTCATTGTAACAGGGTCTTTTACAGCGGTGGTTATATCTCTGAACATTATTCCTTTTTTAGGAAAATCAGGGATATTTCTTATCATCTTTTTAATGTCTTCCATTCGTTTCATACTCCATAATTTTTAAACAAACCTAGATAATTTTATCAAAAACATTATTTATAGTAAAATCTTTTTATGGAACAGGATATAAAAGAATTATTAAAAGAAAATTTAAAAGAAAAAATATCAAAACTTGATATTAAAGTTAAAGATTCCGTGAGGTATCTTTGACCCCGCAAACCTTGAAAACAGGCTTAATGATATAAATAAAAAGCTTGAAGACCCATCTATTTGGGACAGGCAGGATGAAGCTTCAAAATTTTTAAAAGAGCAGAAGGAAATAAAAAGCGAGCTTGAAACAGCACAAAGCTGGCAAAATATCATTGAAGATTCAAAAATAAGCCTTGAATTGGATGATAATTCCCTTATGGAGGAAAGTCTGAAAACCCTTTCCGCTCTTGAAGATGAGCTTGAAAAATTTGAAATCCAAAAAATGCTCTCGGGTGAATACGATACAAACAGCGCCATTTTAAGTATAAACGCAGGAGCAGGCGGTGTGGATGCCATGGATTGGGCAAATATGCTTTTAAGAATGTATTTAAGATGGGCGGAGCAAAAAGGCTACGGTGCAAATCTTGTGGATAAATCAGACGGCGATGAAGCGGGTATAAAATCAGCCTCAATTAAAATTGAAGGAAAATTTGCCTACGGGTACCTAAAGGCTGAAAAAGGCGTGCACAGGCTGGTTCGAATTTCTCCCTTTAATGCTAACGGCAAAAGACAAACAAGCTTTGCAAGCGTTGAAACCATGCCGGTTATTGAAGATTTTGAGAAAAAAATCACCATCCCTCCAGATGATATTGAAGTGGAAACAATGCGCTCGGGCGGTGCGGGCGGACAAAACGTAAATAAAGTTGAAACGGCTGTGCGTATTTATCATAAACCCACAGGCATTGTTGTTAAATGCCAGCAGGAGAGAAGCCAGCTGCAAAATAAAGAAACGGCGCTTTCAATGCTAGCCTCAAAGCTTCTTTTAATGCGCCAATCGGAGCATGAAAAAAAACTATCCGATATCAAAGGCGAAAATATGGATATAAACTTTGGTTCCCAAATCCGCTCGTACGTTTTTCACCCGTATAAGCTTGTTAAAGACCACAGAACAGGGGCGGAAATCGGCAATGTAGATTTTGTTATGGACGGCGGAATAGATAAATTTATTGATGAATATTTAAAAAACCCTGATAAATAAATCAGGGTTTTATTTTCTGTTTAATGTTTTTTACAAAGATTTTTATTAAGCTCTTGCCCAGCTTCCGTCCTTTTGTTTTATAATTGCATCTTGCAATTTTTCCCCGGTGGGCGTTGTATATTCTTTTATAACACTGCTTTTATCGGCAGAAACCGTCAAGCCGCCTATTTTTCCCCATTCTTCCCCGCCGTAAATTGCCTGATGATGGTTTTTCATAAAACATTCAACTTTTTTACCTTCATCGCCATTGGAATAAACTTTCTTTGAAACGGGCATCATCTTCGGCTCGGGCTGTCTGAATTCAGGGAATGCTATTTCTTTAAACAGTGTGGATTGTTTTAAAACACCTTTATCATATTCAAGTTTGTAATTACCGTTTTTATTTGCAGTATTAATAATCCCGCTGAAAGGTTTCTTTTTAGCTGTTGCAAAACCTTTATCAAAACTGCCTATTTTTTTAAATTCTTCAAGGCTTAATTCTGACGGAACTTTTCTGCTTTTGCCGATAAGAACCGCAGCTATTCCTGCTGCCGCAAGGCCGCCGAGAGCAATTGCAATCTTTTTACCGTCAGCATTTTGCTTTTCTGCCGTTTTAGCTTCCGTTTTCGGAACTGCTTCCGTTTTCGGAGTTTCCCCTCTGAAAGCTACGTTATTTAATGAAACGCTTTGAACAGGCATAGTTTTTCCTTTCACCATTAAACACATACTTATAAAAAGTAAACATAAAAAAAGTTGCTAACACAATGGTATTTTGTATATTTTTCTTTACATAAACAATAAATTTTTATAGTAAAATAAAGAACAGGCGAAAATCTGTTGAAGGAAATATTATGATTAAAGCACAAAGAGGAACCAAAGATATACTCCCCGAAGATATTTTAACCTGGCAGCATATTGAAAAAACCGCGCGTGAATTATTTCAAAGCGCAAATTATAAAGAAATAAGAACCCCGATTTTTGAAGGAACCGAACTTTTTAAAAGAGGTGTCGGCGATTCAACGGATATTGTAAATAAAGAAATGTACACATTCACGGTGGGCGGGATAAATAAAGATGAAAATTCAATCACACTTCGCCCCGAAAACACGGCAGGCGTTGTGCGTGCATATATTGAACACGGCTTTAATAAGGTATCGGCTCCCGTAAAACTATGGTACTTCGGCCCCATGTTCCGATACGAAAGGCCGCAAAAAGGCCGCCAAAGACAATTTCACCAGATTGGCGTTGAAATGTTCGGCATAGACAAACCGCAGGCAGATGCCGAAGTTATAGCGCTTGCTTCAAAATTCCTTTCAAAGATGGGCTTAAAAGAACTCGTAGCGGAAATTAATTCTTTAGGCTGCCTTGAATGCAGGAATGCTTATAAAGAAAAAATTAAAACTATCCTAAAACCTTATCTTGATAAGCTTTGTGATGACTGTAAAGTAAGATATGAAAAAAATCCTTTAAGAATGCTTGATTGTAAAAACGAAGACTGTATTAAGATTTTCGAAAACGATGAAATAAAAAATGTAATTTTATCGGATTTCATCTGCGAAGAATGCAGGGAGCACTACGAAAGCGTTAAAAAATATCTGGATATTTTAAATATTAAATATAAAGAAAATAAAATGCTTGTAAGGGGCTTGGATTATTATAACAGAACGGTTTTTGAAATAAAAAGCGATGCTCTCGGGTCTCAAAATGCAATTGCAGGCGGCGGCAGATATGACGGGCTTGTTGAAATGCTCGGCGGAGAAAAAACTCCTGCAGTAGGTTTTGCTTTAGGCGTTGAAAGATTATACGAACTTATTGAACATAAAGAAGAATTTATGCTTGATTACTTTATTGTTTCAAACTTGCCTGATGAAGCAATGAAGGTTGTTCAAATTTTAAGAGATAAAGGCTTTAGTGCAGATTTTGACCTTCAAAACAGAAAATTCGGCAAACAGTTCGAAAAAGCGGGAAAAATAGCCAAAAACGCCGTAGTAATAGGCGAAGATGAAGTAAAAGGCGGCTATTACTCAGTAAAAAACCTCATTACGGGCGAACAAAAACAGGTAAAAGAACTGTAGAATTTAACAGGAATTTTAAATGAAAACAGCCCTTATGATTGTTTAAGGGCCGTTTTTAAGATTTTATTTTCACAAAACTTATTATTTGGCAGCTTTTTTATTGCTATTGCCATGTAAATATTGCTCAACAGCAGGGTATACGAGCCCTTTAAACAATGCAACTCCGGCTATTGCGGCAGCAATCGGCAATATTGCGCGTTTGCCGTCTTTAAATGTATTTTGTGCGGCTTTTGCATATAAATCCTTTAGTCCCTTTTTAGCTTCCTTGATTGCATCTTTGCTTAAATTCTGCGCTTTAGCATCTTTAATTGCCTGTTTTGCAGTTTTAAACTCATCTTTCATTGCTGATTTATTCATAAGGAATTCTCCTGCTGCTGCAATGCCCAAACCAACTGCTGCAGGAGCGGCACCGTTTATGATGCCTTGTTTTACAAAATATTCTCTTTTACCTTCGGGTGTACTTAAATTAACATTATTTACCATATGTTTCTCCCTGATGTCTTCCAATTTGAATATAAAAAACCTGTGAAAAAAATAATTTGCTGTTAAAAAAATTTCTTTTTCAAAAACTTTCCTTAAATAAAAAGTATGTAATAATGTTTTTATCAAAAGGAATATGAAAAGGGGATTTAATGAAGGATAAAAATAATTTTTTAAAAGCTAAAATACTGGGGCTTGGTTTATGCGCGCTGTTTTTATGCACACAAAGCACCGATGCCATTATGGAAGTACCCGCAAACGGCGGTATATCCGATGCCGTTATGAGGCAGTATAAACAATCAACAAAAGACCTGAAATTAATTCAAGCGGCAGAAACCTTGAAGGGTACTTTAGGGGATTATTCAAGACGTGCAATTTTAGGAGAAAACTTAACAGGAAGACCCATTAAAGTTGAATTTAAAGATCTTTCCGAATTAAACCCCGCATACGCGGAATTTGACGCTCTTGGATGGAAAAACAGAGGCAGATTAAATATTTTTATAAATATTAAACACAGAAATGCGCCAAAAGAAGCAATTGCTGCAGTATTAGCCCATGAGGCAATCCATCAGGATGAATTAAATTCATTGAATGAAGAAACCTACTGCTGGACACTTGAAGCTGCCGTATGGACTCAATTAACGGATGATAACCCCGAGCTTGAAAATATATCAAACGCCCTTGTAGACAGGGAAAACACAATTAAAAGGCTTTTTGTAAAAGGCGGATATACAAAAAAATATATAAGAAAATCCGTAATTTCAAATGCGGGATATCAAAATCTGCCGTCGCGCTCTCCCGGATTTGAAGATGACGACAGCACGGATTATGTTAACGGAAGACCGCTTCCTGCTTTTAACAGCCCGCAGACTGAATTTAAAGGTAAAGAGAGTCTTTGATAAGGCTCTCTGTCCTCATCATCCGCAGGCTCCACCCAAACTTTTGTTGAAGATTCACCACAGTATGCGGAATTTAAAATATCGTATTCTTCCTTCACTTCAATAGCATAATTAATATCTACAAGATTTAATTTTTCATATTTTTCAATATAATATTCTGCTCCGCCGCAAACGGGGCAGTATTTTGATACGGGAATAATTTCGGCTCCTCTGCCGAATGCTGTTCTGTTTGCTTCTCTTTTATGGTTGCAGCAATTGCATCTTAAAACATAATAATATTTCTTAAGATAAATTCCGCAATCGGGGCAATATCCTTCATTTGCATATAAAAGTGCATTAGAATGAGAGCATTTTGACCTTTTCAACATAATTGAAAACAAATAAATAATTAAGTTTTTCATATTTAAATATTTAATAAAATTAAAAATAAAGTCAAAATAAATACACAATTCAGCCTTATTTTGTAATATTTCATAGACAGGCGGAAAATAATTATTTATAATAAATTTTAGGAGTTTAGAATTTATGAAAAAGATTATTTTTACTTTAATACTTTGTTTAGGTTTAATTAATACGCTGTCAGCTTCTTATGCTGCCGAAGACCCTGTAAAAATCCGCGCAAAAGAAAGAAAAGCGGAAATTAAAGCACAGAGAATACAGGCAAGAGCTGAAAGAAAAGCACAAAAAGCGGAAATTAAAGCATTAAAAAAGACATACAAAAAAATAACAAAAGATGTGCCGATTATGCGTGCTCTTGAATTAATGAAAAATTCTCCCGCATCAGGCGCCTATGAAAAAATAACAGGCAATAACCCGACATTAAACCCAATGAAAATAAAGTATAAAAATCTGGGTGAGATAAAAGCCGAATACAGAAATTACAATGCAATGCCCGATATTAAAAGAAAAGAAATAACAATTAACGTTAATTCTAAACACAAAAATGCGCCTTATGAAGCACAAAGTGCCGTTTTAGCGGGAATGACATCTTTTGTTGATAAAAAAGAATCCGTAAATGAACTTGTATATTCAAAAACTCTTGAAGCATTTTTATGGAATTATTATTTAAAGAAAAACCCTGATTTAGCAAAAGATAAATCACCCCTTACCATAAGCGAAAACCGCAATTTAAAACTTTATAAAGCATACCCCAGAAATTCAAAAGAAATACAAAAGGTTGTAAGAAAACAAAGACCCGACATAAAATATGTTTGGGAATCAACAGGGTATACCCATAGAGAATATACGGAAAAAATGAGAAAAGTATATGAGGCTTACGAGGCAACGGAAGCTGCATATAAAAAGCAAAATACCGTTAAATACGTGCCGGTTCTTGATTTAAAAGAAGACAACACGGCGGAAGTTATTAATACTAACCCTGAAAAAGAATATATTAAAGAACATTTAAGAGGCGATGTTAAAGCAAATCCCGAAATTGAAGAACATTTTATACATCAGGCTTCATATGAAAATCAGGGACGCTGCGAAATCTGCGGATGCCCTATAGAAGGTACGGCGCCCGCTCCAAACTATGAAAATTATGAAGATGAAGAATACTAAATATTAAAAGTATCTTTCATTTCATTTTTTGATAATGTTAAAAAATCACCATCAACAGAAGGCATTAAGCCTTCTGTTTTGTCTTCCGGTTTTATAATTTTTTCTATGCTTCCGATAAGACCTAAAAACTTATTTTTAATGTTATCCGTATTTAAAATTTCGGATTTTTTTTCCTCAGATGAATATGCATCTTGTTTTTCTTCTTTGGCAGGAGTATTTCTTCCGTAATAATCGTCATCATCTTCATATTCAATTTCAGAACGCTCAAATTTATCTTCGCCCTCTTCTTTTAAAATAGCAGGGTCAATTTCTTCTTCTTTTTTCTTCTTCTTTTTTCTGCCGCTGTCAAGGTATCCCGTATTTCCGCCGCCGCCGTTATTCATCATATTCTGGGCTTCGGTTATCTGGGGCATTTGAGAGGGGCCGTTAATGTTAAATGAACTCATAATAAACCTGCTTTTTAAGGTTGAGTAAACCGATTTTATTATGCGGTATTTTGTTTCGGATTTTATGCTTTATTTGTATGACTTTATTAAATACCGCTTATATATTATATAAAACAAAAATCCGCTAAAAATTGCCTCCACATGGCTTTTTGTGGTAAAATTTCTTCTTGAAATAAGGATTTTTTAAATGAAAACAACAATAGTTCTTCCGACCTATAATGAAAAAGAAAATATTGAAGATTTTTTATTTGCGGTTTTGGATGAAATTAAAAAGATAGAAAATTTTGATATAAATATTCTTGTGGTGGATGATTATTCACCTGACGGCACAGCAGATATTGTAAAGAAGGTTATCGAAAAGGAAAACAAAGTCAACCTTCTTTTAAATAATACACGGGGGCTTGGACGCGCTTATGTCGCAGGCTTTAAATACGCAATTGAAAACTTTAGCCCTGATATTTTAATTGAGATGGATTCCGATTTTTCTCATGATGTGAAAAAAATAAAAGAATTATTGGATGCAATTAACAAAGGTGCCGATTTTGCAATAGGTTCAAGATATGTTAAAGGGGGCTCAATCCCATCAAACTGGGCGCTTATCAGAAAATTAAACAGCAGATGGGGAAACATTTTTGCACGCCTTATTGCGGGGCTTTACGGTGTAAAAGACTGTACATCAGGCTTCAGAGCCATCCGCACCGATATTTTAAAGAAAGTTAACCTTGGTAAATTAAACGCTAACGGATATTCTTTCCAGATGAATATTCTTTTTGAATGCGTGAATGCAGGCGCAAAAGTGTCAGAAATTCCGATTGATTTTATCGACAGGACAAAAGGGAAATCTAAACTCGGGCTTTATGATATTTTGGAATTTATGGTAAATTCTTTCACATTAAGAGTGAAGCTTATTAAAAAGATTTTGTGAAATAAAAATATTTCACAATAAAGGACCGTTAAAAATTCGCGTCGGCTGTCTAATTTTGAACTTCTTGGTTGAACTTCGACCAGGGGAATACCGTGTCCTGTTTGTGAAATATTTTTATTTCACAAAATCTCGCCCTGTAGTAATCTAAGAAAATCACTCCTTCACAAAAACAAACACGCCTGTGTTGTTATCCGAATATTTTGAATCATTAATCATAAAACGGGTTTTCAATTTCAAATTTTCATTTGAAATATCCAAAATATCAAACACAATCCTTGTCATAAGCATATAATACAGCGAATTTTTGTAATAAAGCCTGCGTTTTTTCTCAGGTTCAAAAGTATAAAGTTCGCTCATAGAATTTATGGTATTCATATTATTTACAAGCAGGATAAATTTTTCACCCTTTTTAAGCTTTTTAAAATAACCTTGCAGATACTTTTCAAGCGCAGCACTTTTTGTATTATATACAGTATAATCATATAAGATTTCACGAGCGTTTTTTCTGTTCAAAATGCTTATCGTATCATTATCAAACACAAGCGGATAATATTTTCTCACATCGTTTAAAAGCATATCTGTTATTTCAAAATCAAGATAGCGAGCGTTTTTTGGGGTGTATCTTCTGTATAATTTTCCCATAACAGGAATTAAAATATAGTCATTATCTTTTACGATATCAAGCTTTTCAAGTGTTGTTTTCAAAGGTGTCCCAAATTCAACATCCTTATCAATCGGGCTTTGTGCGGAAAAATTAAAATTATGGAGCGTAATTAAAAACAAAATAAACAGCCCGCCCGTTAAATATTTATTTTTAAATGAACCCAGCCCGAAACAAACAGCCAAAACAACCGCAGGAAAAGAAATTAAAGTATACCGCACGGTTAAAGACATAAGCCCGAAATGCGCCAAGACAAATTCAAACCCCAAAAAGGCAACAGCAGGCGCAAGAAGCATTATCAAAGTTTTATTTTTCAAAAGAAAACTTTTGATAAATCCCGTTAAACAAAAAATAACAGGAAGCAAAATAAGATAAATACTTTTAATATTCCTTAAAGAGCCTGCACTGTAGGCATAGTCATTATTTGTAGCATAGAAAAAATTTCCGCTGAAATAACTTTGCAAAAATATATTAAAAAATTCAGGCTTATAAATAAAAATATCACGCGCAAAAGAACAGATTGAATTTCTGTAGCTGAACATCCCGTGCGCCGCCATTATAAAGGCGGGAATGTATAAAATCCCCGTAAGAATATATAATTTCAAAACGGCAGATTTTTCTTTTGAAAAAATCATTGCGGTTAAAAATTGAAAAAATACAAAAACAAAACTTATATTAAATGTGTACAAAAGCAGAAGATTTGAAATAATAAGAGCGGCTGCGGGCTTTCTGCCGCCGTATTGCTGATATTGAACAAAATAATATGAGCTTAAAAATGCAAAAAGACACGCCATCCCGTAAAAACGAAGCTCCGTTGTGTAATAAATTAAAAACGGACTGAATGCAAGAAAAGAAGCTGCATATACACCTGTTATCCTATTAAAAAGTTTTTTACCCGCAAAATAGGAAAAGGGAACAATTAAAAATGAAGGTATAAAACCTAAAAGCCGCATTATGGTATCATTTTCACCTGCTCCGAAAAGCCTTGTGAATTTTATCCAAAAATGAAGAAAGATAAAATATAAAGGAGTATGTAAATCCTCGTTATACAAGCTTTTTACAACATCAAAAACGGAATTTTTACTTGAAAAATAGTATGAATAAATTTCATCTATCCACAAATCCCCTGCATGCTGCAGGGAAAAAACCCTGAAATACAGTGCGAGCAAAGATATAACAATAAGAAAAACTGTCTCTTTCTTATTATTTTTAATATACTCTTTTGCACGGCTTATCACTTTTTAAACCCCGAGAGCATCTTTATATAGCGCGATGTAACATTTAGCCGAATCATCCCAGCTAAAGCGGCATTTAACGGCATTATCCACCATTTTATTAAATTCATCCCGCCTGTCTATATAAGTCCAAACGCCCTTTTTCACTTCATCTACCATAGAGCGTGCATCATAGGATAAGAATTTAAAACCGTTTGCCTTTTCATTCGGATAAGCTATAACCGTATCATCCAGCCCGCCTACAGCGCGAACAATCGGGAGCGTGCCGTATTTCATTGCAACCATCTGGCTTATACCGCAAGGTTCAAATAACGAGGGCATTAAAAACATATCGGAGCCCTTATAAATTGTTTCTGACAGTTCAGGCTTAAAATCAATCCATGCCCGCATATTGGAGGAATTATTACTGCTCCAGATAAGCATATTCTGATATCCGCCCTCGCCCGTTCCTAAAAATACAAAATCAGCAGGGAGTCCCATTAAATCAAACTTTGCAAAATCAATTAAATCAAGCCCCTTTTGATAGGTAAGACGCGAAATCATCGAAATTAAAGGTCTTTCAGGATTAACAGGGAGCCCGAACATTTTCTGTACTTCTTCTTTAAACTTCGGCTTTAGGGATTTATCAAAATCTTTTTTATCATAATCGGTGCCGTTTAAAATGCCGCATAGTTTATAAGTTTGCCCGCGCAGCGTGTAATCCATTCCTTCGCCGAATTCTCCGCCGAGAATTTCTCTTGCATACCTCGGGGATACGGTTGTAATCTTATCGGCACAGTATAGCGCGCCTTTCAGCCAGTTTACCCTGCCGTAATGTTCAACACAACTATCATGGTAAACGTTATCCCATCTCATATTTGAAAAATCAATTATCGCCTTATCGCAAGAGCCTTGATATGCAAGGTTATGAATTGTAAAAATTGATTTTGTATTTTTATAAAAATCATCATATTTATAATTTGATTTTAAATAAACGGGAATCATAGCCGTGTGCCAATCATTGGCGTGGATTATATCAGCCCTGAAATTCAAAAGTTTTGCATATTCTAAAACTGCAAGAGAAAATGAAACATACCTCTGCATTTCATACATTTCATCGCACCACATAGGGTATACAACATTAAAGCAGGAAAAATATTTCGGATTATCCACAAAGAATATATTTACGTTTTCTGATTTCGGGTGTTTGCACATTTTTAATTTAAAAATATGGCGGGAATTTCCCATATCAAGGGTTAATTCGGAATTCGGCAATTCTTTTATACCCCATTTTTCTTCGTTTATACAGCCGTATAAAGGCGTAAACACTGCAACTTCTGCTCCTTGTTTTTCTAAATAAGGAGGAAGCTCGCCCACAACATCAGCCAGCCCGCCGACCTTTGAAAACGGCGCCGTTTCAGCACTTGCCAATAACACCTTTAATTTCTTTTCAACCATATTTTATTCCTTCTATCCGTCAATTTTTTGTAAATTTTATCCTATCGATAACGTTTTCAGGGTTTCTTTTAAGAGTTCTTCGCTTGAATCCGTTTCTAAAATGCCTGCACAATGTTCGATTGCATTCATATACTCATTCTGCGAATATCCTAAAGACTGTAAAATAGCCTGAACTTCTTTTATTGTTTCTTTCGATAACTTGGTCTTTGAGTTTTCAATACCCGAAACTCTATCTTCCATTATATTTGAAACCACATCATTATTTGTTAATTTGCCTTTTAATTCTAAGATGATTTTTTGCGCCAGTTTCGGCCCCACGCCTTTTGCACGGGAAATAAGCTTATAATCTCCGTCCAATACCGCATTTATGAGTTCGGAGCCTGAAAATTCATCCAGAAGAATCATCCCTACCTTGGTACCTATCCCTGAAACGGACGTTAGAATATCAAAAATTGCTCTGTCTTCCTTTTGCTTAAACCCTGTAAGATACATCGTATCTTCCTTATGGATTAATTTTGAATAAATTTTAGCCTCATCCCCGATTTCACCAAGCGCAGCATATGTTCTTGAATTTATTAAAAACCTGTATCCGATACCGTTATTCTCAATCACGGCGCTATCAGCGCTTTTAAAAGTTAAAATCCCTTTAATATAATCATACATATAATTTTTTCCCGAGTTTTTTTAATGTTTCAATATCATCCTTAGGCTCAATTCCTATTGTTGTAAGGTAATTGCCGATTAATATACCGTTTACCGCATTATCAAGAGCAATTTCCATATTCTTTTTGCTTAAGCGAAGATTTCTTCCCCCTGCAAAACGCACAACAGAATCAGGATTTGCAATTTTTATAATTGAAAGAGTCCTCAAAATCCCTTCTTCATCAATTTTGTCCCCGTAATTTTCAAAAGGAGTGCCTTTAATAGGGGTTAAAAAGTTAACAGGTATTGAGTCCGGTTTGATTTCGGCAAGGTTTAATGCCATTTCAACCCTCTGTTCAACACTTTCGCCCATTCCTATAATTACTCCGGAGCATATTTCAATCCCCGCATTTTTTATATGGTTGATTGTATTTATTCTGTCTTCAAAAGTATGCGTCGTTGTAATTGAAGGGTGGTAGCTTCTTGATGTATTTATATTATGGTGATACCTGACTAATCCCGCTTCTTTAAACTGCTGTGCTTTTTCTTTATCAAGAAGTCCTAAAGACGCACATGATTTTAACCCCAATTTATTAATTTCTTTTATCATCTCGCACATAACAGGCATATCGGCATTGCTTGGCCCCCTGCCTGATGTTACGATTGCAAACCTTACAGCACCGTTTTCTTTAGCTTCTTTTGCGGTTTTTACAACATCTTCAATTTTTACAAGCGGGTGAGTATAAATATCCGTCATATAATGAGAGCTCTGTGCACAATATCTGCAGCTTTCGGAACATTTACCCGTCCTTGCGCTGATTAATGAACAAAATTCTACCGTATCGGAATTATATTTTTTTGCCTCACAAAGCAGTTCTTCAAGCGGCAGATTATAAAGCCTGAGCAATTCTTTTTCACTGATTGCATTTAAAGTATTCATGATTTAATAATCCTTTAAAATATTTTCAAGAATTATTATATTGCAAAAACTTTTAAAAGGATAAATTATTCAGCCTTATTGTAAATCTCAAGCAGTCTTCTGGATTCTTTTTCTTTGCCTAAAAATTTATAAGCGTAGGCAAGGTTTATATAAAAATCTTTTTCATCATTTTTAAGATATATTGCTTTAATTAAATTTTTCTTCGCCTTTTCGTACTTTCCGGTTCTTAAATAAAGGGTTCCCAAATTATAATAAGAATAGGCAAAATCTTTATTATATTTTATTGCAAGAAGCAGATTTTTTTCAGCAAGTTCATACGCTTTTTTATTTAAAAATATGCATCCTAAATTGTAATAAGCTTTGTAATATTCAGGATTTACAATAATCGCTTTATTCAAATTTTCAACAGCTTTGCTTAAATCAAGTTTATCTTCATAAATATTTGCAATTAAAACAAAAACTTCTTCGTCTTTTTCTTCAAAAGGAAGATTTTCAAGGAGTTTTAAAGCTTCGTTTAAGTTATTTGTATTATAAAGAGCATACGCTTCGGTTTTTACATCAATATCATCTGCCCATGCCTCATTTATATTTAAAAATAAATTTCCGAAAATCAGGCAAAAACAAGCTATTATTGTATTTATGCGCATAAATCCGTTTTCTTTCATTTAATAAAATCCTTTTATTTACATGTAAAATGGTAACATTTAATTAATTTGTTTTGCAACTGATTATTTTTAAAGTATAATTTTTTTGATGAACCAAAGTTTTTAATTTAAAAACAAGAGTAACAAATTCATGAATCAGTTATATGATCCAAAAAACGCATACCGGCCGGCAATAAAACCGGTTAGGAGGAGAACTTCAAATCAAAATATGGCAGGAAGCTTCTTTAAATCTTTCTTCGGAAGCTTTTTAATCCTTGCCGTTATCGCAGTTGTGCTGTACAGAAGCGAAGTTATGAACTTTTTTACCGATGTCGGTTCATTGGCACAAACTGTTTCAGACCCCGATAAAAGAATTGAATTTTCTTTGCCTTTCTCTCCAAAAAGGCAGAATATACTTGTTATGGGCGTAGATGCTGCGGAAAATGAAGGCGACCCTTTTAAAGGAAACCGCTCTGATGCTATGCTTCTTGTAAGTATTGCTCCGCATGGAAAAAATGTTAACGTAATTTCTATCCCGAGAGACAGTAAAGTTTACATTGCAGACAGAACAAAACCCGATAAAATCAACCACGCTTTCGCATACGGCGGTATAAATTTAACCGTAAAAACAGTTGAAGAAACTTTCGGCGTGCGCGTACACCATTATATAGTTTTATCAAATCAGGGGCTTGTTAAATTTATAGATACAATAGGCGGACTTCCTATTTATATTGAGCAGGATATGTATTATAACGATTCTGCGGGAAATCTTCATATCAACCTGCCAAAAGGCGACAGGGTGTTAACGGGAAAAGAAGCCGAAGGATATATGCGCTTTAGAAAAGATGCACTGGGCGATATAGGCAGAATAAGACGCCAGCAGTGGTTCTTTAATGCGCTCGGTGCCAGAATGAAAGACCCGCAGGTTCTTGTAAAAATCCCCGAAGTATTAAAAGTAATGCCTAAATACATTTTAACGGATTTATCTGTTTATGAATTATCTCAATATGCTGCTTTAGCTAAAAGTATTGATATGACAACCGTTCAGGTGGCAACGCTCCCCGGTTCGCCCTCTCAAAGAGGAAGTATAAGCTATTGGATTTTAGACCCCGAAAAAACCCAGGATATTATAAACAGACTGGTTTACAGAGATAAGCCGAAAGCCTTAAACGGTCCTGTTTCCGTTGGTATTTTATATACACCGAATATGGAATCAAAGGCTGCTGAAATTAAACAATCTCTTGAAAATATCGGAATGAATGTAAATATGAAACCTGCGGCAAAACTCGGACACGACCATATAGCAATTCACAATCTCGATTTACCCACGGATGTAATTGTAGGTTTGAAGAAAAATGTTCCCGAGATAAAAAATAAGCAGACTGTATATGACCCCATCGGCTTAAATAAAGCCGCGAAAGATTTCACCATAGTCCTTGCAGGTTCTTAAAAATATTATCCGTTTAGTATTTCCTGCATTGTATCATTTAACATGACTTTTGCAGCTCTTGTCGGCGAAGCATATGACGTTCCGGATTTCATATCGGGGATATATGGTACAAGATATCCGTTTTTATCAACAGTCAAATGTTTAAATGAAGAATACAAAGGCATATTAAAATCAAAACTTCCATAAACAGGTATGCCATTATTTTCTATAGTCAATTCTCTATTTTCCTGTAACAAAAATTTATCTTTTTTGGAAGCTTTAAGTTTGTTTATATAATCATATCTTTTGCTGTATTCCAAAGAAATTAATTCATTATGTTCTTCATCAGTCATCGTATTTCCTTCAGGTTTTTTTCCTTCATATTTTTTTAAAAATTCAGGATAGGAAAAATCTGCCCCATGAAGACCTGTTACATTAATACCCCCTCTTTTTAACGCAAGTGGATAATCAAATTTTTCAAAATGCGGCGTCAGTCTTGATGAACTTGAATGCGGCGAAACTTTACCATTAGAAGCAAGTCCCCCGACAAGTTCAACACCATCAATTCCTATATAGCTCATATAGTACTCGCTACCATCATTACCCGCAGCAACAAAAACTCTCGTTCCATGTTTCGTAATTTGTTCCAGCAACTGTCTTTCTTCATACAAAAATGAATCCATTTTTTGCGCATAGCATTTCATAAAATCTGCAAAAAAAGCTCTGTTGCAAACATTTATATCCTCATCAAACATGTCTTCAAATATTTCTCTTAAATTCCATCCTTGCCCAAAAGACATATTAATTGCATCAATTTTTTCTCCGCCGTTTAGTCTATCTATTATATTTTGGAGATTTTCCAAGATCATTTCTCCCCTTGCCCCATAATCTAACGGATTATCATCGCTTGTATTTAAAATTTCAACATCAGCAAGCGGATTATTTCTTTTTGCCATTAAAGCTACAATAAAGCCATGGCTTGATAATTCATCACCATTTATTGCAGTATACCAACGGTCTTTTTCCTCCTCAATATATCTTGCATCATCCAAAACAATAATCTTTTTTGGCCTAATATCACATTCTTTTACAAGTTCACCGTCTTCATCAAGCACTCTTACGGTTTTTGTACCATCTTCATTATCGGCTGTTTTAATTACCGTATACATTTTCCCGTCTTTAGGATTAACCCAGGGCACCCACTTTGCATTATCTTCAATTTCATCGGATTCTACTATTTCTCTATCACATTCATAAATTGTTTTAGGAATAAAATCTTCATGCGTCTTTATATTATACACAGCCTGAAGGTTAAGCGCTCTTGCTATTTTGCCATCTTCGGTTGCAAAATCGGGAACTTCAACTTCTCTGTTTACAACATTTACTTTTTTTGCAATAGAACCGAACGAAACAGGTAAAAAAGCAGTATTACTAATACCCAGCATAATTTATAATCCTAAAACACAATCTTTACACCTTTTATTAAACCATCTAAATTTTATTTTTTGCGGGCAATAAATTATAAAAGCAAAAAAATCTCATACAGTGCCTGATTTATGAATTATGCATATAAAATTATTTTCTTTTAACGGGAATTAAATTATATCCTAAAGCATCTGCCAAAATGCAGGCTTCTTCATATGTAAAAGTATTTCTATTTAACTTACCGTTAAGCGATTGATAAGTATAGTTTTTCCTTGTTTTATCGGATAAAATCTTTACAACATCATCATATTTGATGTCTTCTGAGTTACAAAATGCTTTTACATATTTTTTGCTGTTCATATTTGTTAAACTATACAAACCTTAATCATTTAAAAGACTTTCTGAAACCTGATATAAAATCAGAAGTTTCTCAGCATCATTTTTGATTTTGGGTTTTTTAATATTATCTGATAATTTTTTAAAAAGAATATCTTCTTTTACTTCATTATTAAATAAAAACAATTCATACAATTGAACACCAAGAGCGGCAGCCATATTTTCAAGAGTCTGAAGTGAAGTTAAAGTTTTTCCGTTTTCAATATTACTTACGGCAGGTGTAGATATTCCAAGCGCTTCAGCAAGTTTTTCCTGGCTTATATTTTTAAGCACCCGCAGTTTTTTAATATTTCTGCCTATTTTTTCTTTCGAGCTCAACATAATATAGTCATAATATACGTTTATCTATATTAACTAAATAAATAATTAGTTAATAAATTGATATTTTTTAACTAATTATTTATAATAAAGAAAAAGACCGTATAAAAAGATACAAAAAGGACCATTTTATGCCTGAAAAAATGACCGACCTTGAGAAATTAGAAGAACTGGAATTCTATCTTACTGATTTACTTGATTCAATAAAAGTTATAAAAAAATCTTTAAAAGATAACAGCAATAATGACATAAGAAAATACGCAGATAATGTACACGAAAAAGTAAATGCAATTTATAAAATACTATACGCAAGAGATGTGCCGAAATATTAATCGTTCTATAAAATGCTGTTATTTTCTTGCAATAAACTTGTTTTACAATAAAGGACCGTTAAAAATTCGTGTCGGCTGTTTAATTTTGAACTTCGTAGCCGGACTTTGACCGGAGGAATACCGTGTCCTGTTTGTAAAACAAGTTTATGGAGAGAAAATCCGAACAAATTCAAAAAATAAAAACAATTCCCTCCCAAATATCCTCCATTCAGCTTAAAAAATACAGTTAAAATTATTCTAAACGGTTGATTTTTAATTTCAAAAAATATAAGACAATTAACCTATGAACACAAACGAAAAATGTCTTTTAAATTATCTTTCATCAATAAATCCGGAATTTAAAACCGCGGATTGTCTTATGGAATTTTTGCATCACCACAATATAAAAATTGAATTTCATAATACAAATCCCGTTTTTGACATCATTGATGAAATGGAATTTTCAAACTATAATATAGTTTATGAATAAGAAAATTTGGATAAAATTTGCCTATATTGCAGCATCCCTTTTAATATTCGGGGTGTTTTTGTATTTAATTTCAATCCCTGTAACAAGAGATTTCTTAAATAAAATAGAAAATACAACATTTGATTTAAGGCAGAATATTGTATCAAAGCATAAAAAAACATCCGATAAAATCGTAATTGTGGATGTAAACGATGCAAGTTATGAATATATTGTTGATAAATACGGAAGCTGGCCTGCACCGAGAGCTTTCTGGGCAAAATTAATTACAGGCTTAGAACCCTCAAAGCCTGATATGATGATTTTTGACCTTTTATTTTTAAAAAGATATATATCTGACGGCAATTCCGATTCGGAACTCATAAAAGCTGTAAATACCAATAAAAACGTTTATGTTTCAATGAATCTTGATAATTACCCCAAAGAAGTAAGAATTCCGCCGAAATTACCTGAAGCACTTCAAAATTCAATTGAAAACGATTTTTTAATTAAACAAAATCCTGACTTATCATATTCAAACTGCCGCCCCATCATTGATGAAATTTTAAACGGCACAAAAAACATAGGGCTAATCAATGTCCAAAGGGATAAAGACGGTATAATAAGAACAATGCCGCCCTTCTCATACTACGACGGTGCTTATTATAAACACCTTACAATCCTTGCAGGGCTTGATTTTTTAAACATTGATAAAAATAATTTCAAAATGAATTCAAACGGCGAAATCGTTTTTGATAAAAACCATACCCTTCCTTTAACAAAAGAAGGAAAAGTCATTTTAAACTGGTACGGTCCCGAATGGAGCTTCAATTACGTTCCTTTGTGGAAAGTTATAAACGCCGCGGAAAAAAATGACAGAAAATTTTTAGACGATAATTTTAAAAACAAAATTATTTTTGTGGGCGTTACCGCAAACAGCCTATCCGATATCAAAAGCACACCGGTTTCTTATATGTTCCCGGGTGTTGAGGTGCAGGCAACGTTTTTAAACAATCTTCTCGATAATAATTTCATTAAAAAGACAGGTGTACTTTGTATTATATTAACATCCCTTCTGCTTGCGTTTTTAACAGGATACGGAGTTATGAAATTTAAAGCTCCCTTAAAATCCGTCGTGCTGTTTTTTGCGCTTCAGGCGGGGTATTTTATAGTTTCAATTCTTTTAATGGGTGTATTTAATATCTGGGTAAATTTAACCGCACCTTTTGTATTAAGTATTTTAACCTTTGCAATAGCCTATATCGTAAAATATTTAATAACATCGCGCGATTATGAACATACATACAAACTTGCCGTAACGGACGGACTCACTGAAATGTATAACCACAGATATTTTCAGGAGCAGATGACAAATAATATTCAAACGGCCAAAAGATATAACGGTGTATTTTCTTTAATAATGGTAGATATTGATTTCTTTAAAAAATTCAACGATACCTACGGGCACCAATCAGGCGATGCCGTTTTAAGACAGGTAGCCCAAACCATTAAACGAAATATCCGCTCAACCGATATCCCTTGCAGGTACGGCGGCGAAGAGATGTCTGTTATTTTAACAAATACAAACAAAGAAGACGCCGTAAAAACAGCAATAAAAATATGCGAAGCCGTTAGAAATAAGGAATTTGAACTTGCAACGGGCGATTGGACACATGTTACAATAAGCCTCGGAGTTGCCTCCATGCCTGAAAACGGCGATACAACGGAAAAATTAATAGAATATGCAGATAAATGCCTTTATGTTGCAAAAAGAAACGGCAGAAATCAGGTAGTATCAGACGCTCCCGAAGACACCCCGACAGAGTAAAATTATAAATCTCTATAATATTCACCCCATTTTGCCATATCTTCAACTAACGGTTTCAGGGTTTTTCCGATATCCGTCAGGGAATACTCCACTTTAGGCGGAATTTGCGCATAAACTTTTCTTGAAATTATACCATCCGATTCCAACTCTTTTAAATTTGCGGTTAAAACTTTTTGCGAGCAGTAAACAGCCTTTTTAAGTTCGGAAAAGCGTTTTGTGCCGTCTAATAAATTTTTTATTATTAAAATTTTCCATCTTGTACCGATTATTTGTAATGTTATTGCAACAGGACAAGGTAATAGTTCTTTTTTAGTTATCATTGCTGAATAGTTCCCTTAAAGTTACTATAATACTTTTAAGTGCCTTCTTTAAAAAAGTCACCTAATATGATAATTTTATACCATAAAGGAGAAACATCATGCAAATTCATCAAATAAGAAATGCCACAATTATTATCACTTATAATAACAAAAGATTTTTAATTGACCCGTGGCTTATGCCAAAAGACTATATGGAAGGTTTTGAAGCCGGAATCAATTCACATATAAGACAACCAAGAGTGGAATTACCAATTCCTGTTGAAGAAATTGTTGACGTTGACGCCGTAATTTTAACACATTATCACCCTGACCATTGGGATGAGTTTGCAGCGAAAGCATTGAATAAAAATATTCCTTTCTTTGTTCAAACGGAAGATGATTTTAACATTATCAAAAACTCAGGCTTTAATGATGTAAGGATTATTAAAGAAGTGTCTGATTTTGCGGGTATAAAATTGTATAAAACAGACTGCCAGCATGGAAGACGTGAAATTATAAAACCGCTTTGCGAACAAGTCGGATTGCCTTATGACTCAATGGGTATCATTTTTAAATCCGAAAATGAAAAAACTCTTTATTTAGCAGGTGATACAATTTTCTGCAATGAAGTAAAATGTGCTTTAGATAAATATAAGCCGGATGTAGTTATCGTAAATGCTTGCGGAGCTGCAACCGTTACCGGCGAAAAGATAATTATGGATTGCAATGATATTAAAACAATATCGGATTATATTCCAAATGCAATAATAATTGCAAGCCACATGGATACCGTAAGCCATTTAACAGTTACAAGAGATGATATTAAAAATTTAAAATTAAACAATGTAGCAGTGCCCGGTGATGATGAAATTTTAGAATAATGATTATCGATATTGATAACCATTATAAAAAGGGTATTGAAGATGCCTGGTATGATACAGATGAAGTTTTATATGCCGAAATTCATCAATCCGGAGCTATGGCAGAAAATTGCGCTTGCGATAGAAATGCTGATTGGATCGGTAAAGGCAAGGGCAAGGGTTACAATGTTGTAATTCCAATGCCGTCAGGTGCCGGAGATGATGCTTATTTCAAAGCCTTTGAAGATGTTATTTTACCTATAGCCGAGCAATATAAACCTGAACTGGTTGTATTTATTGCGGGATATGCAGCAAACATATTTGACCCTCTTTGCCGTCAACAAATCACAGCTAACGGATATTACAAATTAACGGAAATGATAAGAAGCGTTGCAGATAAGCATGCAGAAGGTCGTTTAATTGGAATTTTAGAAGGCGGAAAAGGCAATTACATGTCATTTTGTATTCTAAAAACAATTGAAGCTATGAGCGGAGAAAAAACTGAAGTAAAAGACTTTACGGACGGGCTTATAGTTCGTAACTATTTAAGCCATGACCAAAAAATCGCAATTGATGAAGTTAAGAAAAATCTTTTGCCGCATTGGAAACTCTAAAACAATATTATTTCCGCTGACGTTTATTGTTACTTGCGCAAGTAACAATAAACGTCAGTAATTTCCCTTAAAAGTTGCGCGAAAATCTTTTTGATAATATAATCATCCGTAAAAGATAATTAAAAGGAAGGCAATAAAAATGGCAAATTCTGTTGTTATAGTAGGGCGCGTAGGACAGGACCCCGAGATGAAATATTATGACAGCGGAAAAATAAGAACCACATTTTCTGTTGCCGTAAACCGCTGGGATTCAAGAACAAAAGAACAGGTTACAGACTGGTTTAATATTGAAGTTTGGGATAAGCAGGCAGAGATTGCAGGCGAATGGGTGAAAAAAGGAAGTTTAGTCGGCATTGAAGGCAGAGTTGCTTCAAGCAAATGGCAAACCCCTGAAGGTGAAATGGCCGAAAGATTTTTAATCAGATGTACAAATTTAAGGCTTATGAACTCTAAAAAGGATGAAGCCCAAGGGATTGCCTAGATGTTAATTTCTAATTCTATAGGGATAGTGGCGGATGATTTAACAGGCGCCAACGATACAGCCCTTCAATTCTTTATGAAAGGCTCAAACACTGAAATCATCCTTGATATAAATTCATTGAATGAAAATCATCTGAATGTTGAAACATGGGCGCTTTGCAACGAAACAAGAAATATTGACCCCGAAAACGCAGGCAGAATTGTATTCGAAGCCACAAGAGTTTTAAAAGAAAAATTCGGCATAGAATATTTTTATAAAAAAATTGATTCCACATTAAGAGGAAATATCCCCGTTGAAATCCTTGCAATGCTTGAAGCTACAGGATACGATGCCGCAATTGTTGCTCCCGCCTTTGTTCAGGAGGGAAGAATTACAATAGGCGGCTACCAGCTTTTAAAAGGCATCCCGATAGAAAGAACCGATGCCGCCCGCGACCCTAAAGCGCCCATTTATGAATCATACATCCCGGATATTTTAAAAAGGGGATTATCTGAAAATGCTCAGGAATTAGTTGCTTCAATTGAAATGAAAACAATTGCAAAAGGCGCAGGCCCTATCGCTCTTAAATTAAACGAATTAATTTCAGCCGGTAAAAAATTAATCGTCATGGATGCGGTATCTACCGTTGATTTTGAACAAATTGTACTTGCAATGCAAAAAAGCTCGTATAATATCCTTCCCGCAGGCTCTGCAGGCCTTGCCCATGCACTTGGAGGCGTATGGCTCAGCGAAATCAAACCCCCTGTTCAAAAACAGGTGCCAAACCTTCCCAAATTAATCCTTTCAGGCTCCGCAACATCATTAACCGCACTGCAAATGCAAAAACTTGAAATGGATACGGATATTCAAAACACATATTTTGTTCCGCTGCACCTTGATGATGTTCTGAAAGCGCCCGATGAATCTCTTATCGAGCGTATCGTATCAAACCTTGTAAAAGATAATATTGTAGCAGTTCATGTCTGCGATCTTAAAGAAGAATTATCTAATGAATCCGAGAAAAACAGGCTCATTGATGAGGGCATTACAAAAGAAGATTTAGCCACAAGAATAACCGATTATCTTGCAAAACTTGCTAACGCGGTAAAACAGCGTGCACAATTTATTTTAATCACAATCGGCGGCGAAACTTCTTACAGATGTTCTAAAGCCATAAATTGCGAATATTTGCAGGTAGTGGATTCCATCCTGCCTTCAATCCCTTTATGCATAGATTCAAACGCACAATTAATCGTTACAAAATCAGGCAATCTGGGTACTTCATCCACTTTAATTGATATAGTTAAATACTTTGAGCACCATGTAAATGAATAAAATCGCAATCACAACAGGAGATACCAAAGGCATAGGAGAAGAAATAACCGTTAAAGCTCTAAACGCCTTGAATTTATCTGCCGATAATATCTTAATAATCGGCAAAAGCCTGAATGATTCACTGAATGCTCCTTATGAAACCATTGAAATCGACCCTTCGGATAACGGAAAATTTTGTTTTGAAATGCTTAAAATCGCATCATCCCTTGCAAATGAAGGTAAAATAAGCGCAATTGTTACAGCTCCCGTTTCAAAAGAAGCCCTTCATAAATCAGGATATAAATATTCAGGGCAAACGGAAATTTTACAGGAATTTTTAGGCGATGAAAATTCTAAAGCGGAGATGATGTTTATCTCAAAAGATTTAAGAGTTCTGCTTTTAACCCGCCATCTTGCACTTAAAGACGTTAAATTAACCGAAGATTTCATCATAGAAAAGGTTAAAAGAACAAATAAATTTTTAATTGAAAAATGCGGTATAAAATCCCCTAAATTCGCTCTGTGTGCCCTGAATCCGCATGCCGGAGAAAACGGCATTCTGGGAGATGAGGAAATAAAAATTATGTTTCCTGCCGTTGAAAAATTAAAAGCCGAAAATATAAATATCACCCCGCCTTTAAGTGCAGACGGGCTTTTTGCACATGTGGGCGAAAAATATTTAAATAATCAAAAACAAGATTACGATTGCATTTTAGCCGCATACCATGATCAAGGGCTCTGCCCCGTTAAAGCTCTTTGTTTTAAACAGGTTGTTAATACCACAATCGGATTAAAAATTATAAGAACATCTCCATCATCAGGCACCGCCTATGATATAGCAGGAAAAGGCATTGCGGACCCGAAAGGAATGATTGAAGCAATAAAACTTGCTCAAGAATTATCTTAAAGGATAATGCTCTAAGGCGCGATTTTTTATTTCTTTCAAAGGAATAAAATATCCTGTATTATGTCAAACAATTTTTTTAACGAATATCAAAATACAAATAATTGCGCAAATAATGAAAATTCAGGCGGGAGCTGCTCAATAGACCCTTCCGTTTATGCGCTTGAAGAATTACTTTTAAACGAAATAAAACAAATCGCATTTTATATTGTAAAACTTGCGGATTTTAACCTGCAGAATGAAAATATTATGCAAAAAGCCGTACGTGCACTTTCCGTTATTTTAATAAATACATCTTTCAGGCTTGAAGACTACAAACATCTTCTATACAGTCTTGAAGCAGATAAATTTAAAGTAAGGGAAAAATACCTTGCCGTTTCAAAAGAAAAAAGCATAAAATACGAACTTGTTGAAAATGCTTTTAAACTGCCCGATAAACCAAATAGGACAAATCTTTTAAAACTGGGTGAAGCGCTTGTTATTCAAAAAAGAAAAGAATACGAACCCAAAAAACTTGATTTAATAGAACTTATAGCATTTTTTGCAAAAACAACAAGCATTAATGTTGAAAAACTTTCTCATTTCGGATACAAAAACTCCGAATGGAATTTTCAAATTTTAAAATTTCTAAATTTAACTAATATTTCATCTAAAAAAACCGAAAAATTAAAAGAAAATATCTGCGATTTTTCAAAATTTTCATTTGATATCTGGCAAAAACTAATGGAAACCCTTGAAAATACTTACGGAAAAAGGACAGAAACGGATATAAGCTTTGAAATAAAAGAAGGAAAGTCAATCCTTGTTTCAGGTTCCGACCTTGATGAGCTCGATAAACTGCTTGAAGCTATCGGAGACAGAAAAATAAATGTCTATACAAATTCAAGCCTTTTTAGCGCCTTTTGCTACCCGCATTTTCAAAAATATAAAAATTTAATCGGACATTTCGGGTATGAAAATGCGCAGATAGATTTTACAAATTTTAAAGGTCCCGTTTTTACCACTCAAAATTTCCTTCAAAAAATCGACAACCTTCACCGCGGAACAATTTTTACAACAAAAATTATCTCACCGGATAAAATGATAAGAATTGAAGGATACGATTTTGAACCGTTAATTCAAAATGCGCTCTCAACAACGGGTTTTACAAAAGAAGATATTCAAAACCCCGATAAAGTCACTCTAAAATACGATATTAAAAAAATCGACAATATTATAAAAGAAGCGGACGGCAAAGATATTTATATAATTGTCGGTTCTTATAAAAAAGAAGAAATTATAAAAAAATTCGAAGGAAAAACCCTTATTAAGCTTGATTCACCTGTAGAAATTCAGCTTTTAATCCGCATTTTAAAAGAAACAAACTGCAAAAATATAAAACTGATATTAACCCACTGCACCCCGAATACCGTAAATATCTTGCTCAGCACGCTTTTTAGCAATCCTGAAGAAATATATTTCGCAAAATGCCCGAATACAATAATTAACCCGCATATAATAAATGCGCTCGTTGAACATTTCGGGGTAGAAATTATAAGCTGATAAAACAGTGGAAATATTAATCAAATTTCAGTCCGATTTTAGCATTTGCAATCTGGGCAATAATATTTGCTTCTTCAAATTTCAAACTTTTTCGGCGCACCCTTGCATATAAAGATTCTCTTGAATACTTTTTGCCGGTTTTTTCTGTCATTAATTCAGCAAGCTGTCTGTATGTTAAGCCGGTCTGCGCCTGAATATGCTTGATAAATTGATTTGCGTCCATATTAAGCATTCTAAAATCTTATTGACATATGTACAAACATGTATACAATATTGTATATAACTATATACGTATACGTATATAGCCCGGGTTACTAAAATCTGAATTGAAAAGTTTAATTTGTATTGAATAGTTGTAAGAAAAAAGGTTAAAATGAAAAAGAAATTTATTTTTGTATGGCGCAAATCATCAGCCGCTCGTCATGCTGAACTCGTTTCAGCATCTAATTTACAGTGGGTTAAAAAGCCTGCCTTCTCTCTAAATCCCGTCACCCTGAACTCGTTTCAGGGTCTATCTGCCTTCTCTCTTGTTGAAATGCTTATGGCGCTGCTTGTCGCATCACTCCTTCTGGCAGCCCTTGCCCCTGTTATGACCCGCCGTATGGCAGATAATGAAATAAAAGTATTAAGCGAGGCTGCTAATTACGATAAGGATTCCGTTGTAACAATATTTACGGATTCAACGGAACAGCAGGAATTTAATATTCCGCAGGATGTAAACAGAATAACCGTAACAATGATGGGCGGCGGAGGCTCAGGCGGAGATGCTCTCTATGGCAATAAAACATTCACATCAAACGGGACATTTACCGTTCCCGAGGGCGTAACAAAACTCCGCGTCTTTATGATAGGCGGCGGCGGGGGCGGCGCCTCGGGAGGGCTGGAAAGAGCATGGGAAACTGCTGATATTCCTTTGTTAAATAATGCGGAAGGAGAAATATTAACAGCAGGAAATTACACATTTGTTAACGGGATAATTCCTCCCGATAACTATAAAGCTCCCGAACTTGACAATAAATGTAAGATATCCAATATATCCGCCAACTGGACTATTGAATCAAATAATACAACTATTGCTCCAAATGCCAAATTCACTAAGTTTCTTAAGGATACTGTAATAACTCTCAATAAAGTAACAGCATGCGGGGGCGGGGGCGGAGGAGCCAGCACTGTAAGCAGTCGGTATTTGCAAGGAACGGGCGGAAGCGGAGGATACAAAACAACCCAAGCACTATCCTACTCTGGCAAGGTAGCTAATTTAAAATTAATTATTGGAGACGGAGGAAAAAACGGAGCAGTAGCGGCAGGCAGCACCTCGGCAAGCGGCACTCAGGGCGGCAGCGGCTTGAGTAGCGGCAATTGGGGTTATCCTTCCTGGTGTTCATGCAGTGATGGCGGTTCTACAAGCAGCGCAGGAGGTGGAGGTGGCGGTTCTACGGGCATTATAGCAGGCACCCAAACTCTTTTGGAAGTACCGGGAGGTGGTGGAGCTGGCGGTAGTGCGGGTTCTGGACGCGAGGGCTGTATTGGCAACGGAGGAGCGGGCGGAGATGGGGGAGGACCCAATGCGGGACTTGGTGGAAATTATGCGATTTGTCGTACTGCAATGAACTGCACTATAGGTAGCAAGGCAAGTGGATATGTGAGTGGAACAGGCAATGCCACCCTTTATTCCACTATTGAAGCAGGTGGCGGAGCAGGAGGCGGAGGCAAAGGGGGAACAGGTGGAGGAGTAGCGACTCTTGGAGGGTATGGAGGAATGTTAACCAATTCAATTTTTAACAATACAACTAACTGTACGGGAGGTGGTGTAGGCGGTTCAAACGGTGCTGGCAAGCCTGGTGCTATTCATTTGTGGTATTCAGCTGCCGCAATTAAGAATGGGCTTAAATGTCAATATTATAAAAAATCAAATTCAGGCGGCGGAGGTGCTGCAGGGCAGATAAGCGTAGGAGAGATAAGTGTAACTCCCGGGGAGGTATTAACATTTGAAATAGGAGCAGGGGGATTGGCTCAAAGTGTATCGGGTCAGAATGGGAATAACGGTAAAGCTACATATATAAAAAGGGGAGCAAGTGCTGTTATGTCTGCTAACGGAGGATATGGAGGAGAGTATTCAAGTTCGGAAACTACACCTTCTCAAGGGGGAAGTTTTAGGAATCCTGTTATAGGGGTAAATTGGACAGGGATTGATTATAGAAATAATAATACATATGCAGCGGGAAGTAACGGTAATTTAGCATCCGATAGTTCTAATACAAGTTATGGGGGAGCAGGAGGATATTCTCAGGATATTAAAGGTAATCTTATAGCAGGAGGCATTGGAGGTAATACGTCTAAGGACGGTTTATCACCTTTAACTAATAATTACGGTGCAGGGGGAGGGGGAGGATCAGGTTCTCAGACTGTGGGGGATAGTACGTTTGGTAAAGGAGGTGCAGGGGCAAGCGGGTATATATATGTTGAGTGGGGAGGAAGTAACGGGGGAGGGGGAACGGCGGGAGAGATAGTGCAGAAAACTCTTACCAATTTTGAACAAAATGACAGAAAAATGGTAATCAATATCGGCAAAGGCGGAGATTCTTCAATTAACGGCGGAAAAGGCGGCGATACAAACATTTCCGTTAAATCAGGCGGAAAAAATGTTGCCATCACGGCACGCGGCGGCACAAAAGGCGAAAACGGCTACACGGATAAAGGAAGCCATGGTCTTGAAACAAAGTACCCCGATAATTACAGCGATACTTATAAAGAATTCATTACGGAAAATATGAACATAATATCAGGACAGAAAGGAAGCAACGATTACGGCGGTATTGGCGGATATATTAATTGCTTATACAAAGGCAAAGATGCAGAAGGCAATACGCAGTGCGCGCAGACAATTCAATCCAATGACGGCTTAAGCATAACAGCGGGGCCGATAAGACCGGGCTGCGGCGGCACAAGCATTACAGCCCCTTTGTATGACAGCATATGTATTCCGTATTCAATAAATGCAAGTCCTAACGGAGGAAACGGAACCTTTGGAGCAGGGGGCGGAGGCGGAGCCGTACTTAACAGCACACAAGGCAAAGGGGGTAAAGGCGGCGACGGCTTTGTAATCCTTGAATATAAGAGTGTATTGTAAAATTTTAGATGAACAACTTTTCTAAGGCGCATTATGTAACCTTATGCGCCTCTTTTTTTGTTAAATTTCAGAAATGAAGCCTTCTGTCAAGTTCTTCTTCCAAGATATCGCCTCTGAATATAACCAATACACCCAATGCTATAATGCTTACTGCGGCGCAAACAGCAGAAGGGCAGATAACTTCCGGTATACCGAAAAGAAACAATACCATAGGAATCATCCCGAGCAAAATATTTAAAACAAGATAAAAAAGGTAATCCTGCGGTTTTAAGCATAAATAGCGCGCAAACATAACGGTGGCACAGATTGCACAAACAAGCAGCACAGGCAGTACAAAATTCAAAGACCATCGGTGAAAACCCGTTGCGATATCCCATAAAAATATAAGAACGGAAGCCGTAACGGAAAAATATAAAACAGCCTTAGCAGGGTTAACAGATTTTTTCAACGCGACAAATACAAGCGCCCAAAAGCTTGCAAGCCCTGCAAGCACGTAATTCAGCCACCAATTTTGCCCCGCAATGCTTGCATTTACTGCAAAACATACGGCGGCCGCTATAACACTGCACAAAACCAGGATTTTAATCAACAATGAATGTTTGCGCTTTTCAGGAGCGGTATCGGGAAATATCTCCGTTTCATCGCAGATTTCACCACTCGCACAACCTCCGCAAAGAGGACACTGTTCAAGTTTTCCTGTCACTTTTATTTTACATTTTTCACAATAACCCATTTATAATATTCCCGTTTCCGTTTTATTTGCCGTAATTTCCACATCAATACCCATATCGGCCAGAGAGCGGAAAAATGTTCTTTCCACATCGCGGCCGTAAAAAGGTGATGCAAAGCTTATAATATAATCATCCTTAAAAGAGCAGGAACATGCCTGTAAAATATCGGGAGATGTAAATGCCGTAAAAAGCTTTATATATTTTTTCATCTCATCCGGCATTGTAATCCGCCCCAGATTTGAAAAAGACGCTGTAGTTTTTCTTCTCACAAAAAAGGACGCCGCCTGTAGTATCACATCCTTAATAAAAAGGGGCAGAAGCCTTATAAACATATTATGTTCCAATGCAGACCAGGCATTCATCTGCTCTTTAAGCTTTTCTTCTTTTAATTCTTCTTTAAATACTTGCCTTATATGAGCCGCAACCGCTTCAATGCTGTCTTCCTGACAGCTGAAATCATACCCTGCGTTAATTACCGTAAAAAAGTTTCTTGCAGATTCGGATGGAAAATAATTCCGCAAATTTACGGGCACGGTAATAACAATCGGCTCCTTTTGCTCTCTTAAACTCATCTCATTATGAATTGCTCTTATAAATAATGCCGTTAAAAGTTCCGTTATTGTCATTTTCATTTTTCTTGCAGTTTCAAGCAAAGTTTTGAGCGGCATTCTGCCTTCAGTAACCGCAAGACATTTATCAGGCAAATGTTCTTTATTTAGATGATATGCTCTTTTCCTTCTCGGGACTTTTGTACCGAGAGGCTTTTCATAATATTTTTGAAAGCTGTCATCCCGTTTTTGAAACCACGAAGCATCATAATCAAGTACGGGCGTGCTTTGAAATTCATCATTATATTGTTCAAGAAGATAATAATATACAAGCGTGCGCAAAAATTGCAGCGCACCTGTGCCGTCAGTTAAAACATGGTGAATTTCAGCGCTGATACGTTTGTTATAATAAAAAACACGAAACAGAAGATTTCGTTTATCGGCGTCATAAAGCGGCAGACAAGGCTGTCCGCATTCTTCCCGTACAACAGGCTTTATATCAGTTTCTTCAAGATAATACCAGAACACGCCTCTTTTCATTATTGATTGAAAGAAAGGAAACTGTTCCAAAGTTTTATCCAGCGCAGACTGCAATACGGCAGCATCCACAAAACCTTCAAGTTCGCAGGTGAAGCGAAATACTTTGGTATCATGCCTGTTAGTATTTGACGGAAATATCTTTGCCGCATTATCTAAGCGGCTCCATCGAGGCAAAACCTTATTGTTTGTCAAATGCTTTCTCCTTTAAAAAATCATTGATAATATCATAAGTTTTTCTCACCTGCTCAAACCAACTTGGAAGAGAAAAATATCCGTGAATAACATCGGGCATTCTGAAAATTTTTGCACAAACACCCGCTTTCTGAAGTCTGTGTCCGAATTCTTCTCCTTCATCTCTCAAAGGGCAGTATTGCGCCGTAATAATAAGTGTGGAAGGCAGATTTGAGAAATCTTTTGTTAAAAGCGGTGCAAAATAAGGATTTTGAAAATCCGCCTTTGAAGAAGCATACAGCTCCATATAATCCTGCACTCTTTTAGATGTCAAAAGATACCCCTTGCCGTTTTCATGTACGGAAGCATACGGCGAAGTTTTTGTATGGTCAGCTCCTGTTGCAGGATAAATTAAAATTTGCGCGGAAGGAAAAAATTCTTTCCTGTCCCGTGCAAGCAAAGAAACGGCAGCAGCCAGATTTCCACCTGCACTGTCCCCTATTAAAACAATATTTTCAGGTTTTGTTCCAAGAACTTCATTATTTAAAAACAGCTCTTTTGCAACGGAATAACAATCTTCAAGAGCAGACGGAAAACGGCACTCCGGCGCAAGCCTGTAATCAGCCGAAACAACTCTGCATCCCGTTAATTTTGCCATATCGGAGCAAACGCCGTCATAACTGTCTATATTCCCTGTTACCCAGCCGCCGCCATGGAAAAACAACAGCACGGTATTTGATTTATTTTCTTCGGGCGTAAAAATTCTGACAGGCACATCATGGTCTTTACAGCGCACTTTATGCTGCCATATACTGTATAGTTCAGGCTTTTTTAAACGCCATGATTTAATTTTTTCAAGTTCTCTTGCGAGCGGATAATTCTTTTTAATGTCGATATCCCGGGAGGATAATACCGCCAGTGCCGCCCGCATTGCTTTGCTTATTGCCAAATTCGCCCCTTTCTTTCGGGCACGGTAAATATTTTACTATCTTAACAGAGTGTATATTAAATAGCAAATTACCCTGCAGGTTTTTTAAAAAGGTAATTTGTTCGTTAAATATATGAAGCAATATTAATTTTTCTTTCTTTTAATCCGTATTTATTATAAAATTAAGGAAAATAAAGAAGTGTAGAAAATTTAAGAAAGAAAGAAAAAAGATGGAAAACATGCCAGAATCTAAAAAAATGCAAGTTACAATCGGCGGGAAGATTGTAGAAATTGAAACAGGAAAATACGCACAAAGCGCAACATCTTCCGTTACCGTAAGATGTGAAGACACAATGCTTTTTATCCACTCAACGGTCAGCAAAGAACCGCGTGTAGGAATTGATTTTTTCCCGTTATTAATTGATTATGAAGAAAGAATGTCAGCTATAGGAAGAATCCCCGGCGGCTTTACAAGAACCGAAGGAAAA
Source organism: Candidatus Gastranaerophilales bacterium (assembly GCA_910587245.1). Lineage (GTDB taxonomy): Bacteria > Cyanobacteriota > Vampirovibrionia > Gastranaerophilales > Gastranaerophilaceae > MGBC122484. The sequence goes on along the minus strand of CAJULX010000009.1, from coordinate 15,873 downwards.
TCTTCAGAAAAAGCAATATTGGTTTCAAGATTAATAGACAGACCCATAAGACCCTTATGGCCTAAAGGATACAGAAATGATGTTCAGGTTGTTGTTCAATTATTCAGCTATGATCAGAAAAATCAGCCTGATACACTGGCAATTTTAGGCGCATCAACCGCTTTAATGCTTTCGGGCGCTCCTTTTGAAGGTCCCGTAGGTGCTGTGAGAGTAGGCAGAATTGACGGGCAGATGGTTGCAAACCCCACCCATCAGGAAGCTGAAAAATCAGACATGGATATCGTTGTGGCAGGAACTATGGATTCCGTTATTATGGTTGAAGCAGGATGTAAATTTGTAACGGAAGATGATATTATGGCTGCCGTTGAATTTGCACAGGTTGAAATCAAAAAACAGTGCGAAGCGCAGATTGAATTTGCAAACCGCTGCGGCGTTGTTCGCGAAAACTTTGTAAACCCTTACGATACAAGCGAATTATCTGCAATTATTAAAGATAACTGCTATGATATGATATCTGACGCTTATCATAACTTTGACAGAGAATACAGAAAAAATAAACTTGATGAAGCAAAACAAATCGTAAAAGATAAAATAACGGCTCTTGCTGATGACCATCCCATTAAAACTATGATGGAAGAAACAGGCATTGATTTTGTGGCTGAAGAATTTAAAGCTCTTGAAAAGAAAATCATGAGAGCAATGATTGTAAACGAAGGTGTTCGTGCAGACGGCAGAAAAACCTTTGAAGTACGCCCCATCTGGTGTGAAGTGGGCGTTATCCCGAGAGCACACGGAAGCGCCGTATTTACAAGAGGTCAAACCCAAATCCTTTCCTGTGCAACCCTTGCAGGTCCTCAAATGGCTCAGGAATTAGACGGCGTTGATCCTCTGACTAAAAAAAGCTATATGCACAAATATATATTCCCCGGTTTCTCCGTTGGTGAAGTTAAACCGTTAAGAGGCCCGGGCAGACGTGAAATCGGACACGGTAATCTGGCAGAACGCGCTAACGTTCCTGCCTTACCTGATGAAAAGGATTTCCCTTACACAATAAGAGTAACATCCGATGTACTTGAATCAAACGGTTCAACTTCAATGGGTTCAACCTGTGCAAGCTCTATGGCATTAATGAATGCGGGTGTTCCCGTTAAATGCATGATAGGCGGCGTTGCAATGGGCTTAATCAAAGAAGGAGATACAGACGTTGTTTTAACCGATATTCAAGGTATTGAAGACTTTTTAGGCGATATGGACTTTAAAGTAACAGGCAACGACACGGGAATTACCGCCCTGCAGATGGATATGAAGATTAAAGGCATTTCTAATGAAACCTTAAGAAGAGCTTTATATCAGGCAAAAGACGGCAGAATTTATATTATGGGCAAAATGAGAGAAGCAATTTCAGAACCCAATAAAGATTTATCTCAATATGCTCCGAGATTATACTCTATGATGATTCCTACAGAAGACATCGGAACCGTAATCGGACCCGGCGGAAAAATGATTAGAAGCATTATTGATGCTTCAGGCGCCGAAATTGACATTAAAGATGACGGCAGCGTTACCATCACATCAAACGATAAAGAAGGTGCGGATATTGCAATCAAAATGATTAAAGATTTAACCTTCAAAGCAGAACCGGGGTGTGTATACAAAGGTAAAGTCGTTAGAATTATCCCGATTGGCGCATTTGTTGAATTAGCCCCCGGAAAAGACGGTATGGTTCATATTTCTCAAGTTTGCAATGAAAGAATTGACACCGTTGAATCAAGACTCAACATAGGCGATACTGTTGTCGTTAAAGTTGTGAAAATTGACGATAAAGGCAGAGTAAACCTTACAATTAAAGGAGTAAGCGATGAAGAAAAAGCCAGATTCAACTAAAAATTTAATTAAAAACTTATTTTTAAGCTTGGTTTTGGCGGGCTGTCTTGTTCTTTTATCGGGCTGTACGTCTTTAAGCTATGTGGGCGATGATTTTGATTCCAAAAAAAGCGCCTCAATTCAAACAAGCGAATTGTTTACGTTTTCAACATATACAAAAACACTGGAAGAAGATAATATTGATATGAAGCTGGGGGTTGCAAAAACCCCTCTTCCTGATGCCCTTGTTGTTTATATAAATATCAAAAATAATTCAACGGCAGCGGATTATGTTTTTTATATGAAAGACCTTGTAATTAAAGCAGGAAATGAAACCCTGAAACCTATTACACCGTCCGCTTATTTGAATGCTTATCAAAGCTATGAAACAGGAACATATAACGGTTTATCCAATATAGCTCCGACTCTGGGTGCTTTTGCAGATATTCAAAACGCTTATCAAAATGTTAACAATATTGTAAACACAGCCTCTGCAAGAAACAGCGCGGATGCTGCCGCAACAAGCCAGATAGGTGCAATCGCAAAAGGAATATCATCCCACACGATAACATCAGCAGGTGTTATTAAAGCAGGGGGTTCCGATTACTTTTATGTTTTCTTAAAAGACCCCGGGTACTTGCCGCTTGATATCTCCTATAAGGATTTAGGGTATTCCTTCGGAAGTGCCAAAGAAACCAAACAAACAAAATAAAATTTTATAATTTAAGGTGCAAGTGAATCTGACTAAAATATGTGGTTTTAAATTAAAAAAAGCTCAGCATATTGTGGAGTTGGCTCTGCTTGCACCTTTTATTATGTTTTTTATAGGAATAGTTTATCAAATAGCCATAACGGTTCATACAAATTATAAATTTAATGCTTCGCTCCATGAAGCAATAAGCTTTATGGCACTCAAAAATAAAATCGTAAAAGAAGAAGATTTGAATCTTACCCCGCTTGAATTAAAAGAAAAAACAGCAGAAGACATTAAACAATATGCTGAAATTCTTCTTGGCGAAAGATATGCACCAAATAAAGATTCCCTTGAAATAAAACTTATAAATTCGGGCGATATTGATTTATTAATAGGCTTATACAGATACACATCCACATTTAAAATTTTCAACGGATTGAATAATTTTAACCCCGAAAATTATAATTATTTAACCGTAATCCCTGTAAACAGCGCTATTTTAAGACAAAATTCCTTTGAAATACCGGATGATTTCTTTGAAACAAACTATACTCTAAAACCCTATGATAATATCGAAACCGATGAAAATGAAGACACGGAAAAAGAACCCGCAGAAAACACGGATAAAACCGACAATGCCCCCGAAGAAAACGAAACAAACAGCGCAGAAAATATAGATATTCCGGAGGTGCAGTTTTAAAAATGAAGCCGTTCTCGATTATATCTTTTAATAAAAAATCAAAAGCTTCTCTTGCGGGCGCGATAATAATCTTTATGGTTTCGTTCCTGATTTTTTGCATATGTGCCATAGATACAGGATATGCGGTAACAGCAAGATATAAAACTCAAAAAACAACTGAAACCATCGCTCTTTATATGGTATCCTATTTAAATTCACTTTCAGAAGACAAAAGAACCGCAGAAAACCTTGATTCAATTAAAAAACATTTTGAAGACCTTTATTCTGATTACGATATAAGCGGCAATTATAAATTTGAAATCACCGAAATTGATGTAAAATCAGGCATAAAATACCCCGTTAAAATAAAAATTACAACAGAAACCTCCATCCCGACAAAATTTCTAAGATATGCAGGCATAGGTATAATAAAAATTATTCAAAATTCATATGCCGCAGCCGCACCTTCGGATTTAGAAGAAACGGATTCCGATGAAAATTCTTACACATACAAGGCGGATAAAATCATAACCGATAAAACGGGGGATGACATTTCAATTGCCTACAACAAAGATTATTTTGTTTTTGCAGGCATAAAAGCAAATGCGGGCACCGAAAACGAACAGATTTACTGGACGGATATGGGTTTATACGGTAATGATTCCGATAAAAAACACTATATGATAGAAAATGCTTCTTCAAGCTATGATGCCTGGTGTATTTCAAAAACAAACACGGAATACGATTTTTCATCCGAAAAAAATAAAACAATCGGGCTGGTGCAGTATGTAAAAATTATAAAAGCGGATGGCTGCACCCCTGATAACACAAAGACAGAAACCGATACGGAAACGGGCACCGAAACAAAACCTGTTGTTACAGCTTTAAATTCTGTCAGATTAATAAACAGGAAAACATTTCTGGAATAAGTTTTTTAAGGTAAAATTATATTAAAGATTTTGGAAGTTAGAGGAAGTTTTTATGGAAAATAAACAAAAAACATTACTGTTAATAGACGGACATGCTCTTGCTTTCAGAATGTTTTTCGCGCTTGAGCGCACAAATATGCAAACAACCGAACACACACCCACATGGGCTGTTTACGGTTTTTTTAAAGCAATATTTGACCTTTTAAAACAGAATAACGGCCTTGATAACATTAACCCCGATTCAATAGCCGTTGCGTTTGATGTTTCAAGACACACTTTCCGCCTTGAAAAATATGAAGGATACAAGGCAAACCGTGAATCCATGCCTGATTCTCTCCGCCCGCAATTAGGTCTTATTATGGAAGGCTTAAAAGCTATGAATATTCCTATATACACAAAAGAAGGTTTTGAAGGGGATGATATCATAGGAACCATAGCAAGAAAAGCAGCAGCACTTCATCATAAAACCTATATTTTAACAGGCGACAGAGATTCTTTTCAGCTCATTGATAAAGAAGGCTCCATAAAAGTTTTAATCCCTTCAAAAGGTGAAATTGTAACTTATGACTGGGATAAAGTTTATGAAAAAATGGAAGTTTACCCGAATCAGGTTATAGACTACAAAGCACTTTGCGGCGATACATCGGATAATATCCCGGGCGTTAAAGGAATAGGCCCAAAAACCGCTTCAGGGCTTTTGAACGAATATAAAACGCTCGAAAATATTTATCAAAACCTTGATAATATTTCAAAAAAATCAGTTAAAGAAAAATTAACCGAACATAAAGAAACAGCTTATCTTTCACAATTTCTTGCAACAATTAAAACAGATGTTGAAATTGATTTTAATTTTGATACCACCTGTCTTGAAATTGAAAAGAAAGGAAATGTTGTTGAATTCTTTAATAAAGTTCAATTTTTCAGCTTTGTAAAAAATATTGATAACCTTCTAAAACCTTTTATTTGCAAGGATGACACCATAGATACAATCACGTCGAATCCACCTGCCGAAACAGGGAATACTCCGATTGTAAAATTTAAAGAAACCGATACGAAAACTCCTGTTCAAGGTTCGCTTTTTGGAATTGTTGAAACAAATATACCGTCTAAACATTCATTTGAAACCGTAGATTTTAATACTTTCAAAGAAAATATTAAAGCACCTGTTTCATTCCTGCTGTATGGCGGCACAATATACCTTGCAAAAGAGGCTGAAAATAAAAATTTTGTTTCATCCGTTCCGCTTGATGAGGCAAAAGAAATTTTAAAAAACCCCGATATTAAAAAAATAACCTTTGATATCAAAGGTGTGCTTGAAATAATCCCTGAAATTGAAGGGGTGATTGATGATGTTATGCTCTCAAGCTATGTTAAAGATTCATCCAGAAACCATAATTTAACAAGCGAAATTCAGAATTATTTAAAAATTATCCCCGATGAAACAGATAAAAACGAGCTTGCCGTGTGCATTTTAAAACTTCACAATTATTATCGGGAAAATTTTACCGAAGATGAAAAAAACGTATTAAAAAATATAGAGCTGCCCCTTGCATTTGTTTTATCAAAAATGGAAAAAGCGGGTGTATGCCTTGATACTGCCTATTTAAAAGAATTATCCGATGAAATAAACGGTAAAATTGCGGGTTTTGAAAACGATATCTATGCGCAGGCAGGAAGAATTTTTAATATAAATTCGCCAAAACAGGTGGGCGAAGTGCTTTTTGACACTTTAAAAATCAAACCCGGCAAAAAGAATAAAACAGGCTATTCAACAAATGCAAAAATTCTTGAAGATTTACAAGAGGAACATAAAATTGCCCGTGATATTCTGGAGCACAGAACCCTAATGAAGCTGAAAACCACATATGTGGATAACCTGCCGAAACTGCTTGGTGCAGATAACAAACTGCATACACACTTTAACCAGATTGTAACAACAACAGGCCGTCTTTCAAGTTCCGATCCGAATTTACAGAATATTCCGATTAGAACCGAATTTTCAAACAGAATCCGCGCGGCATTTATCCCTTGCAGTGCCGATTATTCAATACTTGCGGCCGATTATTCTCAGATAGAATTAAGGCTTTTAGCCCATATTTCAGAAGACAAGGCTTTGATAGATGCCTTTATGCACGATGTCGATATCCATACGCTCACGGCTTCAAGGATTTTTGATGTAACCCCCGAAAATGTTACAAAAGAGATGAGAAGAAAAGCAAAAGCAGTAAATTTTGGCATAGTATACGGGCAAACCCGCTACGGGCTTGCTTCCGCTCTCGGCATAACTCCGTTTGAAGCCCAGACATTTATTGATAAATATTTTAAGCAGTACCCGAAAATAAATACCTACATTACAAATACATTAATTCAAGCACATGAAACGGGCTATGTTGAAACAATGTACGGCAGAAAGCGTTATTTAGGGGAAGAATTAAATTCCAGAAACGCTAAAATCAGAGAATTCGCCGAACGTGCCGCAATAAATGCTCCCCTGCAAGGTTCTGCGGCGGATTTAATTAAAATGGCAATGGTAAAACTTGATAACAGTCTTAAAGAAAAAGGGCTTCAGGCAAAAATGCTTCTGCAGGTGCATGACGAACTTGTTTTAGAAGTTAAAAACGACTGCCTCGATGAAGCGGTAAAAATAGTAACGGAGGCTATGGAATTAAATCAGCCTTTAAAGGTGCCGCTTGTGGCTGATGTAAAAATCGGAAAAACCTGGAAGGACAGCAAATAATGAAAAAAATCTTAAACATTTTTATATTATTTTTTGCATTTATTTTTATTAATACAGGCGCAAATGCTGCAACCTATCTTGATGATTCAACCAAAGATTTCGGCGTTTCAGCTGATAATATGTATTTAACATCGCTTTCAATTTTAAACGATTTAAACTATGAAATAATCGAAATGCAGTCTAAAAGCGGTTATATCCTCTTTAGAACAGGCGCAAAAGATTATATTATAACAGTAACCGCACTAACGCCTGTCACCTCAAATATTAAAATTCTTCCCGCAAACAGTGTCTATTCAACAGGCACCACGGTTCAAAAAACCATCTTTGAAAAACTTGAAGCAAACAAATTAAACATCTTGAAAAAACAGGGCTAAAAAGCAATGCAGGAAGCGGAAACCGTTCAAAATACCCATAAATACGCTCTGTGCCTTGTTGATATAAAAACTCTCGGCACAAAAACTTTTTCATACCTTATCCCTGATGATATGAAAGATATTATAAAAATAGGCCAGCCTGTTACTCTGCCCTTTGGCAAGGGTGAGCGTAAAATAAAAGGTTACGTTGTCGGGTTTTCAAACTATCTTGAAGCAGGAATTAAGGCAAAATATATTGATGAAATTCTCGATACCGAGCCGATGTTCAGCCTTGAATACTTAAAAATGCTTGAATGGGTTGCAAATTATTATTTTTCAGACCTGCCGACGGTTTTAAAAACAGCACTTCCTGAAAAATTCTTCCAAAAAAACCTCAAAAACTACAGAAAACCGAATAAAGAATTAAAAGTTCTGCAAACGGAAAAATCAAAGGATAAACATACTCTATCACCCGAACAGCAGAAAATTTATGATGATATTAAAAAAGTAAACGCCAAAACCTCGCTTCTATACGGCATTACAGGCTCGGGTAAAACGGAAATTTATTTTAAACTGATTGAAGATACCATAAAAGAAGGTAAAAATGTTCTTTTTCTTGCCCCTGAAATTGCTCTTGTATCTCAATTAACGGCGCGCACGATAAAACGTTTCGGAAAAACCTCGGTCGGTATCTGGCACAGCTCCATAACGGAAGCCGAAAAATACAAAGTATGGCAAAAATTAAGAAATGATGAAATAAAAATCTTATTCGGCGCGCGCTCATCCGTCTTTGCCCCCGTTAAAAACCTCGGGCTTATAATAATTGATGAAGAAAACGACCCCGCCTATAAACAAACCATGCCTGCCCCGAGATATTCGGCAATTGAAGTAGCCAAAAAACTTGCGGAATTAAATAATGACAGCAACGGCGGGGCAAAATTAATCCTCGGAAGCGCCACCCCAGATATTAAAAGCTACTATGAAGCAAAAAATTCAAACTCGCTATTTGTTTTAAACAAAAGATACAATAATGCCGAACTTCCCAAGGTAAAAATCATCGATATGCGTATGGAGCGCGGTTTTGGAAATAACGGTATATTTTCAAAATATTTAATTGATGAAATACATAAAACCGTAAAAAATAAAAATCAGGTTATCCTTTTAATAAACCGCCGCGGTTTTTCAAGCTATACACAGTGCATGGAATGCTCTGAAATAATAGAATGCCCGAAATGCGCAATCCCGTTGATTTACCATTCTCAAACACAGTCACACCGCTGTCATTATTGCAACCATGAAATCAAAAACTTAACCGTATGCCCGAAATGCGGCGCAGAAGGCACTTTAGAAAATTTCGGAACAGGCACGCAGAGGGTGGAAGAAATTGCAGGAAAAATTTTTCCGGATTATACAATTCAAAGGCTTGATTCAGACAGCCTGACCAAAAAAAACGAGCACTTTGAAATACTTGAAGCCTTTCAAAACGGCGAGATTGATATTTTAATCGGCACCCAGATGATAGCAAAAGGGCTTGATAACCCGAATGTGACTCTTGTAGGCGTCATAAATGCCGATTTAAGCTTCAACCTGCCCGATTTTAGAAGCTCGGAGCGCGGCTTTTCACTCCTCTGTCAGGTTGCGGGCCGCTCAGGGCGCGGAAAAGATGAAGGTAAAGTAATTTTTCAAACCTACAATAATTCAAATATTTTTCTTGATAAAGCCCGCGAACAGGATTACGACAGCTTTTTTGAAAATGAAATAGAAATCAGGGAAGCCTTTGATTACCCGCCGTTTTCAAAGATTATACGCGTAATTTTAAGCTCGGATAACAATTTCCGCGCGGAAAAATCCGCAATGGAAATAGCTATGCGTCTGAAAGAGTGGATTGATAAACAGAGTTTAACGGAAAGGCTTATTGTAATGGGACCTGCACCCTGCGTTCTGGAAAAAATCAGAGGCGAATACCGCTTTAATTTGATAATAAAAAATAAACTTGATGAAAAAGGACACAATATCATCCTTTCATTTTTAAGAAAAATAATCCTGCCAAATGATATAAAAATGGTTGTTGATGTTGACCCTTCGGATATTTTGTAAATGTTAACAAAAGGCAATTTAAATTCTGATAAAACGGATATTTTGATAAATCATTACGCAAAACTTCTGAATGAAGATATAAGCGCGGATGAAATCCTTGTCATTGTACAAAACGGCAAAAAAAAGAATGAATTTATCAAAAAAACAAAAAATCTGCTCACATGTGAAGCGCTTACAAACCTTAACGTTTATACATTTTTCGGGCTAGTTTATAATAAAATTCTTGAAAATTGGCCCGTAATCGAAAATGAAATCAAGGACGGCACCTCAAAAATTACCCCCAATCTTTCAGGGCTTGAAGTCAGCCAGTATATATTTAAAAACGCGATAGATGAAATAAAATTCAAAGGCTACAATTCAAAGGTAAACCTTCTCCATCAACTTTTAAGGCGGTATTCACTCTGTGTTTTAAACGCGCTCACCCCTGATGAAATTAAAGAAAAATCAAAAATCCTTTTAGACCCCTTCTATTCGGATATCAAAAATGCTTTAAATCTTTATAAGAAAAAAACACTTGACCTTCGGGCATTTGATTATTTAAGACAGACGGATATTTTTAAATTTGTATATGAAAATACAGCAAATCCGTACAAATATGTGTTTTTGGATGACGGCGACGAAATCACTCCGGCGCTTTTTCAATATCTCTCTTATATTAAAAAAGACGTTAAAGAATTTTTTATAGCATATGATGAATTCGGCTGCACAAGAAAAGGATTTTTGGGCGCGCTTGAATTTAACTTTGAACGTTTTTTAGATGAAAAACCCGCTATTTTAACCTCAAATGCCGATAAAAAGGCTGATGAAATATATAATTCCGTTAAAAATCAAAACCCCGTTTCAATTGAAAATTCAACAATTGAAAGTTTTATAAGAGCGGATGAAATGTTTGAATATACGGTATCTGCAATCAATTCCCTTCTTTCAGACCCGAAAAACAGGCTCCGGCCTTCAGATATAGCCATAGTTACACCAAACATTGACGATTACATTAAAATTCAGCTGAAAAAACTGAATTATCCCGTTAAATATTTATCGGGGAGTGAAAAACTGTCGCACAACCCTGTTATAGGCTCAATTTTAGAAATTTTAAAATTTTTAAATAATAAAAATTTAAAAATCTCCCCCTATACCCTGCGCGGAATTTTAGCCAAAATATTAAAAACGGATTTAAATTTAACCTTAAAAATAGCTGATACATATGAAATTGAAGGCGGAGATATATTAAACTGCCTTGAAAAATTCGCTGAATACAAAGAAATAGAACATTTTTTAACCCTAATTGAAGAAATTAAAAACGCAAAACTCTCAACACAGCTGTATACCCTTTCGAATGAATATATCCCGCTCACCCCTAAAAACAGGGATATAATCTATAAAACAAACCAGCTTTTAAAACAGATGAGGGATTTTGAAGAAACATTTACGGATGTTTCAAACAAAAACCTCTTAATTCAGCTTGAAAATACCATAATCTCCGAAAACCCCCTTAGCGGAGAATTTACGGAAGAAAACACAATAATTGTATCCACCGCGCAGAAACTTATAGATAACAGCATCCGCTCAAAATACACATTCCTGCTTGATACCACAAATTCAAACTGGATAAAACAGGATATAGGCCCGCTTTATAACGCATGGGTATTTCAAAAAAGCTGGAAAAAACGTACCTTTGAGCTGGATGATAATATAAACTGCACCCTTGATAAAACGGCAAGAATTTTAAGAAAAATCTACCTTTTAAATAACGGCAAAACCGATGGAAAAATTTATATTTTATCAAGCATCTATGATTCTTCGGGCGCCGAAAATTTTAAAGGAATAAATCATTTCTTTGAAAAGCCCGCTGCAGATACAAACCACGAAAAGGAAACCAAAAAAGAATTTAAAATTATTCCCCGCCCGGACCAGGCACCCGTTTTAGAATATAAAAAAGGAAAAATGGCGGTAAGCGCCGTCGCAGGAGCAGGAAAAACCACCATAATGCTTGCACTTATTTTAAAACTTTTAAATGAAAATGTGCCCGTTCAAAATATTTTTGTCCTTACCTTTATGGATTCTGCCGCGCGGAATTTTAAAGAAAGAATAAAATCAAATTTCCCGAATCTTGTTGAATTACCTCATATATCAACTATTCACGGGCTTGCCTTAAGAATTTTAAGAGAAAACAATAACCATGTTAAAATCAACCTTGATGTTGATTTTGAAATACTTGATGAAATCAAAAGAAACGCCATAATTAAAGAAATAATTTCAAATTCAGGGCTTGATTTATCAAAGGCAGACCTTTACGAAAGAGGAATTTCAGCCTATAAAAACCAGAAAAATAAAAACGAAGATAAACTTTCCCCTCTTTTTAAAAGAATTTATCAAACATACAAAACCACGCTTTTATCAAACAATTTAATAGATTATGATGATTTATTGTCTTATTCTCTTTCTCTGCTTCAAAATGACAGAGGAATAAGGGAATACTATCAAAATTTAATGCAATTTATCATTGAAGATGAAGCACAGGATTCAAGCGAAATTCAGCAGGAATTAATTAAAATTTTATCCGATAACCACAAAAACCTTATAAGATGCGGGGATGTCAATCAGGCTATTACAACAACTTTTTCAAACGCGGATGTTACAGGGTTTAAAAAATTCATTGAAGAAAATACAAATGTCAAAATGAATTATTCAAACAGAAATGCAACAGGAATTATCAATTTTGCAAACAATTTGATTAAATTCGGTACGGAAATTTCAAAAAGTGCGTTTTTACCTGTTGAAACAAAACCTGTCGAGGGGAAAAACATTATTGATAACAAAAGCACACAGAGATTTATTTTTGAAAAAGAAGATGAAGAAAAAAAATTCATACTTGATACAATCAAAAAAATAAAAGAAAAAGACTCAAATTCAAGTGTTGCAATACTCTTAAGGAGCAATCGCGGGGTTACGGAATGGGGGAATTATTTATCCGATTTTTCAACTCTGAAATTTACGGCAAATTCAGACACATTAAATTCAAACCCCGTATTTCGCGCAGTTTTAGCCGTTTTAAACTTTATAAATAATCCGCTTCATAATAAAACCGTAAAAAATTGCGCTAAAACCCTGATGGAGCTAGGTTTCTATAAAACAGATTATGAAGTTTTAAATTTCCTTGATAAGGCGCAAAAGCCTTTTATTCTTGGGGATAATGAATATTTTGCACTTTTTTGGGATTTAAAATATTTTTTAACCCTCTGGAATTTGCCCGCTTATGAAGCAGCTTATAAAATAGGAGAATTTTATTTTGCCTCGGATAATATCCAAAAAGCAAATATACCGCTTGTTTTAGGGATAGTATCAAAAATATCAAAACAGTATAAAACCTTTGAAGAAACAATTGAAAGGCTGAATACCCTTGCAGATAAAATAAACAGAACGGGAATAAAACTTATTTCAAATGCACAGGATGAAAAAGAAAATGAAACCGTGAAAATTTTAACCCTTCATAAATCAAAAGGGGACGAATTTGACTATGTCTTTATCCCTGAACTTTATAAAGACAATCTGCCTTTAAGCCTTGAAAACATTAAACTAAAAGAAAATTCAAAATTTATTGAAAATATAAAATCAAACCCGAAAAATGATAACGAACTAAAACTTGAAATTCTGGATGAAAATTTCAGGCTCGCATATGTAGGGGTTACACGCGCCAAGAAAAAACTCTGTTTAAGCTCTGCTAAAGAATATAAAATTTTTAATAAAAAGCAGTTAAAAACCCCGAATGAACTTTTTAAAATAAAAGTAGGAGAAATTTTTGAAGCAGCAGGAGGTGAAAATGCCTGAAAACAAAGTTTTTAACCACGCTCCGCAGAATGTGCTGCCGTATGATACCTTCAGTGCGAATTCCTTAAAAATTTTAGAAAAGAGCACCGAAGAATTCAGGCTGAAATATATTGAAAACCTTTATCTGACGCCCGACAGCTCACAGACTAAAGCGGGACAGAATCTGCATAATTTTTTGTGTTTTTATTTTAAAAACTTTGATACATCAAAAATTGAAGCGGCATTTAACAAAGAAGACAAAGATTTTATCAACGGTATAAAAGAATTTAATGCAATAAAAACTTTAAAATCCGCTCATGCAAAACACATCGAACAGCCGTTTTTGATAAAATGTATACCTGAAAACTTTTGCTGTTTCTATCTTACGGGAAGATTTGACGCGGTTTTAACAAACGGCGGCGAAATAAAAATTTACGACTGGAAAACTGCAAGCCTCCCGAAAAACCCTGAAAATGACCTTCAAACCGTGGTTTATCTTTATGCGGCATCAAAACTTTACGGTACGGAAAATATTTCGATAGAATATGTTTCGCTCACAAAAAACGGGAGTGTAAAAATAAATTACACTCCCGAATTTGATTATTTTAAAAGAATTTTTGATGTGGTGCAGAAACTTTCCGCATAAAATACTTTTGAACCGCAAGATGCAATCCCCTGAAACATTTGGCGGCTATTATTCTATTCAAGCGCCGTCAAAATCAAAGGCCCGTCATCCGTTGCGGCTACCGTATGCTCAAAATGCGCGGAAGCCTTATTGTCAGCCGTTGAAACACACCAGTTATCAACAGCGGACACCACAACCTCATCCACCCCGAGATTTATCATCGGTTCAATTGCAATAACATACCCTGCTTTGATTTTTGTGTTATTTTTTACCCTGTAATTGAATAAAAACGGGTCTTCATGCATGTTGCGGCCGACGCCATGCCCGCCGTACTGGCGAACAATTCCGTATTTTTTGCCCTGCAATTCTTTTGGAATATTTGAAGCGGCACCTAGCGCCGTATCTTCCACAGCACCTGAAATATCATCAAGTACATTATCAGGACGCATTTTGTCTATCCCGTTAAACAGCGCAAGTTCCGTTATTTTAAGCAATTTTTCATATTCTTCGCTAATTTTACCCACAGGATAAGTCCACGCAGAATCCCCCACAAGCCCGCGATATGTAGCCCCGACATCAATCGATACAATATCGCCCTCTTTTAAAATGCGGTCTTTGGATGGTATCCCGTGCACCACTTCATCATTAATTGATGTGCAGATACATCCGGGGAAACCGTTATATCCTAAAAATGTCGGTGTGCATTTATTTTCTTTTATAACGCGCGATGCGATTTCATCCAGTTCAAATGTAGAAATTCCCGCAGTCACAGCTTCTTTCATAGCTTTATGCACAAGTGCCACAACACCACCCGCATGGCGCATTAATTTTAATTCTTCTCTTGATTTTTTATTAATCATTGACTGCCTTCTTTAATTCTTCATAAACCGCGTCTATGCCTTGATTTGCATTGATTTGAACAAGCAAACCTTCTTTTTTATAGAAATCAAGCAAAGGTTTTGTTTCGTTGTTATAAGTTTCAAAACGAAGCACAGCCGTTTCTTTTGTGTCATCTTTTCTTTGAATAAGTTCAACATCGCAAATATCGCATTTACCTTCATTTTTAGGCGCAGAACTTTTCAAATTGTATATTTTACCGCATTTAGGGCAGGAACGTCTGTTTATAAGCCTTTCAACAAGAACATCCGTCGGAATATCGAAATATACGGCAATTTTTTCGGATTTTTCAAATTTAAAAGGAGAATTTTCCCACATAGCCTTAAGCGCTTCCGCCTGTTCTATGCTTCTCGGGAAACCATCCAGAATATAGCCTTTAGCACAATCCTGTCTTGAAATTCTTTCATTTATAACGGATTGCACAACCTCAATCGGCACCAATTGACCTTTATCAATAAAACTTTTTGCAATTTTGCCGAATTCCGTTTCATTTTTAATATTTTCTCTTAAAAGCGACCCTGTATCCACATGGGGTATGTTTAATTCAGTTGATAATTTCTCCGTTTGAGTCCCTTTGCCGCATCCGGGGGGGCCTAAAAATATAAATACTTTTTTCATATAAATACCTCTCTCCCTTTAAAAATTTTAAAAAGTTCGGGGTAAAAATATTTACCCCGAAACATCTTTTATTATTCCTGTTTCAGGAAACTTTCATAATTCTTTGCAAGCATATGCGTTTTGATTTGGTTTATAAAATCAAGTGCAACGCCCACCATGATGATAAGCGATGTTGCCCCTAAACCCTGCAATGTAGTAATATTGGTAATTTTTGAAGCCACTGTCGGTATCATTGCAATAATACCGAGAGCAACAGCCCCTATAAGCATTAATCTCGATAATATTTCATCAAGTTTTTCCGCTGTAGGCTTACCCGGTTTCACCCCGGGGATTGCGGAACCGTATTTTTTCAAATTGTTTGCAATCTCTTTGGGCTGCATATTCGGCATAATTGAAGCATAGAAGAAAGTTAACGCCACAATTAATGCAAAGTAAATTACATAATAGCTTATGCTTGAAGGGCTTAAGAAATTACTCATGGATGTTAAAACATTCTTGAGTGCAGCATTTGAAATATTCATTTGATGTACAAAGCTTAAAATCGTTGCGGGGAATAATAAAATCGCAACCGCAAAGA
>CAJULX010000008.1 GCA_910587245.1 Candidatus Gastranaerophilales bacterium | reverse complement strand
ACAATATTTAATCAAATCTTCAACATCTTTATAAGGCATATATTCAGGCAAATGACCGCCAACTTCAGGAGTCAAGGTTAACTTGCCATCAGAAAATGCACCGGCACCGCCCCATCCGCAAAGAAGTCCGCAGGTTTTGCAGCTTGGACATGACTTATAACCGTTTCTCAAAAGGCAAGCTCTTTTTTCAATCTTATTGCCTTTCTCAATTAAAATAATTTTCCAATCCGGTTTTAATTTAACAAGCTCAAGCGCTGTAAAAATTCCGGCAGGGCCAGCCCCAACTATTGCTGCATTGTACATATTTTTACTTCCTTAAATTAAATATTCATCAAGTCCGTTTCTTATTGTAATATAAACAAAAGAAAATTAAACATTTTGATGTATTTTTGTAGTAAAATTTAATAAAATTAATAATTATTCAAGTATAATGGATTTAAAAAATAGAAAATAAGGAATTTATTTTTATGAATACTTATCAAATTTTAAGCTATGTGCCGACAGTCATAGAGGCTTCTTCAAAAGGTGAAAGAAGTTTTGATATTTTTTCAAGACTGCTTCGTGAAAGAATTATATTTTTAGGAAGCGCAATTGATGATGATGTTGCAAATTCAATTGTGGCACAGCTTTTACTTTTGGATTCAGAAAATTCGGAAAAAGATATTATGCTTTATATAAATAGCCCGGGCGGCGTTATAACGGCAGGCATGGCAATTTACGATACCATGAAGCTTATTAAATCCGATGTTTCAACAATCTGCCTTGGTGATGCAGCTTCTATGGGTGCATTTTTGCTTTCAGGCGGAACAAAAGGAAAGAGATTAGCTCTGCCGAATTCAAGAATAATGATTCACCAGCCTTTGGGCGGCGCTAAAGGTCAGGCTACCGATATTGAAATTGAAGCCAAAGAAATTCTTCGTATGAAAAAAATGTTAAATGAACTTTTAGCGGAACACACAGGGCAAAAAGTAGACAGAATCAAAAAAGACACGGAACGCGATAACTTTATGACCGCAGAAGAAGCTCTTGAATACGGTTTAATTGATAAAATTATAAGAAGCGAAGAAGCTTAAAAAATTATTAATATAAAATTTTAAGGCTTAAGGATTAATCCTTAAGCCTTTTTAAATACATAAATTCTCCATGCACCCGTATTGTAAAGCCCTACATAGTCAAGCTCCCTACGAGCTTTATCTAAAGTAAAATTTTTCGCATAAGACATTGCAATATATAAAAGCGGGGTTGTTCCATATATTTTATCATCAGCTGCAATTTGACGTATTATGTTTTCGGGAAAAAAACTTACGGATGTTAAATCTACTACAAAAAGCCTATCGCCCTTTTTTAAAGTGTTAAAAGCATCTCTGTTAAGTCTGTTGTCAAAATATTTATTGACATTTGAGGCAAAAACAGGCCTGAAAACTTCCTTTCCGCTTTCTTTAAGCTTTTTTCCCCACATGTACTGCCCGTTAAAAGCTGCGGAATAATTATGCTTTGTAATCTGAGCCGCATTTAAATACGGCTCATTATCAGGATTATCAAAATCTACGTATTTATAATACCATTCTTTTGCATAGTACAGAAATACAATTTTGTCGTTTTTTTTTAAGCCCATATCATTAAGCGCCAGAACCGGAAGCCTTTGCCCTTCTTCTCTTAAAAGCCTTACGGCGGAAGTTTCCGATACTATAAAATAAAATAAATTTAAAACCACAAAAATTGTTGCAATTGAAATTCTAAAGCCTTTGGATTTAAAAGATACAAAGCCGTCAGCCGTCATAAGAACAACAAGCGGAACAAGCTCAATCAAATATTTTGTAACAAATACAATCTTTCCTGCCATTGCGGCAATTAAAACCGTGAGTACGGTGCACAAAATAACCGATAATAAATACCCCTGCATTCTTTTCGGGTTTAAGGCTCCGTTTATAAAACATAAAATGCCGATTGCAGTTGGTATTAAAGCAAATGTGAAAAACCCAAGGTTTACAATACCGTTTTTATAAAAAGCATCCGTAAATGTGTTGTAAACATGGAATGTATCACACAGAACAGGTGAAAAAATATCTGTTAATACAAAAAATATTCTTGAAAAATTAAACGGTGCCCACCACTGGCTAAAATATCCGCCTTTAATTAAAATATTTGCAATTAAGGGGATAAAAGGCAGAGCAAGCAAAACTACACCCAAAATACTAAACAGAGCAAAACTTGCGGTTTGTTTTTTAGGCACGGCAAATACCATAAGTGCTGCCGTTGAAAATAATACAAAAACAAAACCTATTGTGTGAGTTAATATCAACAATACACACATTAAAGAATACAATGCAAAATTTTTCTTTGAAGGATTATTAAATATTTTAAGTGCAAATAAAAGCGTTAATGTTGTAATAAAAAATAGAAGCGAATAAATTCTTATTTCCTGTGAAAAATATATTAAAAAAGAACTTATTGCACAAAGTGCAGACGCTGTAAGAGCCGTTGAAATTCCTTCTTTATTTTTATATTCAAGGGCAACAAAATACATTGTAATCACCCCTAAAACACCGGGTACAACGGATGACAGTCTCAAAAATTTATCCGAATCATGGAAAATTAACATCCAGAGTTTCAGATAAAGATAATGCAGCGGAGCATGGCAATTACTTCTTAAACCTTCAAAAAATTCTGTGGGAAATCTTGCACTTGCAATTTTCCATGTCAGATATTCATCATTCCACATACCCTCCGGCTTATCCAAATGCCAGATTCTAAAAAGAATTGCTGCAGCCACAATTAAAATTAAATAAAAAATATTTTTCTTGCTCATAGTAAGATAAGCTTATCAAAACTTTATAGATTTGTCATTTTTGTAAATTAATAGTATTCTTTTCTAAAAAGGATAGTGAAATTACGGAGTAATTAACGGAAGATGAGTTTTAACAACATTATAGCCATTGTGGGAGATAAATTTGATGCAATAAATCTAATCTCATCAAAACTTGTATTATTGAGAGATTTAGATAAAATTGTGGACACAAATCTTGAAAATGCGGCAGCCTTTTTAAACCAGACCATGCCGAATGTTATCATAGTTCATGCAAAAGGTGACAATAAAGACAGTCTTAATGCAATAAGAGATATCAAACAAGCTGAATTGTTAAGCAATATTCCTATCCTTTTATACTCCGAAGATTGTACAAAAGAATTTCTGATTGACGCGTTTGATTGCGGAATATCAGATATCATAAAAGCGCCCGTTGCAGATTGGGAACTTTTAATCAGGGTTATATGGTGCATTCAGAAAAATGAAATTAATTTAAATAATGATATAAAAAATGAATTTCTTACAAAACTTAAGATTATTCAAGACAAAACAGGATTTTACACTGAAGAATATGCAGAACAATTTCTTGATGCCGAAATTGAATCTGCAATTAAATATAAAAATAAAGCATGCCTTATGCTTGTAGGACCTGACAGCAAATTCCCTCTTTCAAAAAGCTTGGATATGCTTGGAGAAATAATCGAAAAATCAACAAGGTTAAATGATTCTGTCGGAATAAGACATGATGATAAATATTATATTTATCTTCCGAAAACAAAATTAAACGGTGCTTATGCTGTATTTGAGCGCATAAATAATAATCTCGGAATTGACGCTAATGTAAATGCAAGCGTTTACGAAATTAAAGATAAGAATTTTCAAACAATCAAAAAAATGCTTGAATATTCTTTTGAAAAAACAAAAAATACAACAAACACACTTCTTGTAGCCCATGAAATACTCGAAGATGCTTCGGTCGAAGAAGCCACTAAACCGGTACAGCATGAGCATAAAGACTTAATTGAAAGAAGATTAAATATTAAAGAAAAGCGAAATCTTGAAGAACAAGGGCTTTTCAAAAAAGCAGGCAACGGCAGTGAGGGTACTGAAAGCTTCGCGGGCGATACGCTTTTAAAAATAGAACCTGAAGAAAAACCTGCGGTAAATCCTATTACAAATACCAGAAGCAGAGCTGATATTCTTGCTGAAGAACTTAAAAAGGAAGGAATTCAAACAAGATTAAATCCCATGCTTCCAAAAGTTGAAATAGGTGAATTAAGCGAAGAAGAAGAAAGGAATGCTAATCTGTTCCGTCATGCCTTTAAGAAAAAATGCGAACTTGTAACAACTCCGGTTTTTGATAAATTTAAAAACCAGATTGAAGCAAAACATTATTTTATAGATATTAATAAAAAAGTTGATTTCAGCCAGTCATTTTTTGAACTTCAAAAAGACGATAAAATGATGCGCCTTACCGTTAATTATCCCGGATTTTCAAAGGTTGATATTATAACGGAGATATTTTTCGGCACAGAAAAGAAAGGCTATAATTCTTTCAGCCTTAATTTAACGGAATACAGTTTCCATAAATTATCTATAACCCTTGAAGGACTTATAAACGAATACGAAGGGTATATTTCTTAAAAACTGTTAATTAAATAGTAATAAAAACAGTAAGCTAATTGTTACTTACAAGCATTTTGAATGCAACAAGGCCTCTTGCCGAGATTTGTTTAAAGTTTTCACGCTGACTTTTAGATATTTCAAAAATTCTGATAATTCTTTGAATTTCGCGTTTTTGTTTATCTGTATCAATAATATATGCATTTTTATCAGGTTCGGTTACTATGTTAAAAAGCGTATTTAGTTCTCTTTCATTCATAAATTTCAACTCTCAATTAAAAAATAAACTCCATGTACTTTAATAAAGTATTTTTTAATTGGAAAATTGCTAAAATTTAAAAAGTATTATTAAAATAATGTTACAATATTTGCATTTGCAAAAAAAAAAAAATGATAGTATGTAAAAGTAGTTTTGTTAAAAAAGAGGTGTATTTTGAAAAAATTTTTAATATCCTTTGTAATTACTTTAATATTATTTTGTACCGCATTTTTTGCATTTGCAAACACAGCCCGCTCTTCAACAGAAGATTTTAAGATATATATGGCACAAGCTTCAAAAGCATTTGTCATTAAAGATTACACTACGGCAATTGCAAATTTTGAAAAAGCAATCACTGTCAATCCAAACAATTACGAGGCATATTGTGCACTTGGAATGAGCTACGGGTATGTTGGAAACATTAAAAAAGCTGAAGAAACTTTGATTACCGCAACCAGAAAATTTCCAAATGAATGGATAGCATACACATTTTTAGGGGATATAAAACATCAAACAAAGCAAACACCTGCTGCTGTTGATTTCTACAAAAAAGCTTTAAATACACCGACACTGCCTGCTGACAAAAGAGCAGGGATTCAAAAAATCATTCAAGAATACATTAACGAACAAAATGCGTATGAAGCAAAATCAAGCACGCCAACAGGCGACAAAATAAAGATAAATCTTAATAATAATATCTGGAAAAAAGTATATTTTAAAGGCACAGAAAAGCAATGGATGATGGAATATGGTCTAAAAAACGAAGATGTGCTGAATTACAAGTGGACAAAACTTGTTACTGTTAATTTTTATGATAAAAATACATATAACTTTACAATAGATAAGCTTTACAATAGCTTTTACGCACTTTTAACAAAAAGTGCCCATGAACAAAACGGTGTATTAAAAATTCACAAATTACCTTCTTCCGTAGATGAACTTTATTTTGAATGGAGTATAACAGGCAGGGGTGAATCTGAAATTTGCAGGATTTTTAAAGGAAGTAAGGGAATTTATTTTGGGCATTACGCACACAAAAAAGATTTCTTTACATCTATAGAAAAGACTGACGCGATTAATATTTTAAAAAGCATAAGAGAACTGTAAGTTATTCATTACAGTTTTGCACCTTTGCAGCTTATCGTCATTGTTTCATTGTATCTGCAGGATTTTGAACAATATCATGCCAGCTGATATTGTTTGATTTTAAAATAAAATCGCAAAATTCACGCACGGCTCCTTTTCCGCCGCCATAATTAGAAACAACGGATGCCGCTTGTCTTACTTCATCAATAGCATCATTTGGCACGCAGGATAAACCGACATTTTGAATAACGCACAAATCAGGGTAATCATCTCCCATATATGCTATTTCATCGTATTGAGCATCAAATTCGGCGCAAAGCTCATTAAGTGCTTTGAGTTTATTTTTCTGCCCTTTAAAAAGTTTTGTAATTCCTAAAACTTTTGCCCTGTGCTCTACCGTGCCGTTATCACGTGCCGTAATTATTGCGGTTTTAAAACCGGCTTTATTCAGCATTACAACACCCTGACCGTCTTTTGCATTATAGGTCTTAATTTCTCTGCCGTCTTCAAGAAAAGTCAAAGATCCGTCAGTCATAACACCGTCAACATCAAAGGCGATAATTTTGATTTTTTTTGCTTTTAATTTTAAATTTAAATCGTTAAAATTACCCATTTTATGCAACCCCTGCTTTTAAGAGGTCGTGGATGTGAATAATTCCCGTTAATTTGTTATTTTCAACCACGCCAAGAGATGTTATGGAATATTTTTCCATAATAGAGAGCGCCTTTGCGGCTAAATCATCCGAATTAACGCATTTGGGATTTAATACCATCACATCTTTTACTTTTAAATTTTCAATACCCGTATATTTTAATAAAATTCTTCTGATGTCACCGTCTGTTATGACACCCTTTAGAGAATTATCAAGATTTACTATAAATGCACAGCCAAGTTTCTTTTCCGAAATCAACCTTACGGCATCCAAAAACTGCAAATTTTCATCCACAACAGGCAGATTTTCTTTCAGCATTAAGTCTGAAACCTTGTATAAAACTCCCTTACCAAGGGCGCCTGACGGGTGAAATACAAGAAAATCTTCATAAGAAAAGCCGCGTTTTTTTAAAAGACATACAGCAAGCGCATCACCCATTGCAAGGGTAACCGTCGTACTTGCAGTCGGTGCTTTATTTAACGGGCACGCTTCCTTTTCAACCGCAATATCAAGTACAACATCGCTTCTTTTTGCAAGGGTAGAATCAGTTTTGCCCGTTATACCTATCAAAGGCACGTTAAATCTTTTAATTAAAGGGAGAAGATTTAATAATTCTGCGGTTTCGCCGCTGTTTGAAATACCTATAACAACATCATCTCTTGTTATAATTCCGGAATCTCCATGGGTAGATTCAGCAGGGTGAAGAAAAACCGCAGGAGTACCAGTGGAGCAAAGCGTTGCGGCTATTTTCCTTCCGATAAGACCGGATTTACCCATACCCGTTACAACCACTTTACCCTTTGAAGTATATAAAATTTCAATTGCACGGGTAAAATCAGCCCCGAGTCTTGCTTTGAGCTTTAAAATTGAATTAGCTTCAATATCAAATACTTCACTTGCGCTTTTAATAAGCTCGTCTTCTTTCATCATTACAGCTTGCATAAACCTCTACCCTATGCCTTTCAGGAATTTTTAAAATGTTTTTATAAAAATTATACACTAAACAGTTTAATTTTAGTAAAAGATTAATAAAGTTTAAATTTTAAGCGCCGAAGCTTTTAATATAAGTGTTTTGTAAAGACTTTAATTAAAATTTTATGAGAAAAATAAAAATAGATTTTAATAAAAAAAATCTGGATGAAAAAATCCTGAGCACAAAAGAGGCTTTTAACAGCAGCTTAAGTTTTGAGTATGAATTTGACCTTTCAAAATTAAACTTAATAGATGCGAGCAAAACAGCGCTTTTGCTTTCGGCAGAATTAATGAAAAAAAATACAAAATCAACAATAAATTGTCTTTTAGCTGATAAAGGAATTTTAAATATTATTGCGCCGAGAAAATTGAAAAACACTTTCCTTAGTGTTACAGTAAATAACAACACAAGAGAGATTCAATACAGAAATATTGGAATTAAAGATAGAAAGCGATACTGTTAAAAATGAACATTATTCAGGCAATAAAAGAAAATAAAATCTACGGAATTATAAGAGAAGATGATACAAAAAAAGCAATAGAAATTGCAAATGCCTATATTAAAGGCGGAATAAAGGTTATAGAAATAAATTCCACAATTGAAGCCATTAAAGAAGTGGCAAAAAATGAAAATATTTTTGTTGCACAGGGCGGCGTAATAACATCATCCCAAGCACTTGAAGGTATTGAAGCAGGGGCGAAACTTCTTGTATCACCCATATTGCAGATGAATCTTGTAAAATTATCATCAGGACACAAAATCCCTTTAATGCTTACCGCAACCACGCCTAATGAAGCTTATACCGCCTGGAAAGCAAGAGTACCCGTTATAAAAATTTATCCGATTAAGGATTTAGGCGGAGCTACATATATTGAAGAACTGTTAAGACCGATGAAATTCTTAAATGTTATGCCTACAGGCTCTATTAAAATTTCAGATATTAAAGAATATTTGAAAAAAGGCGCGACAGCGGTGGGTTTAGGACATGAGCTTTATTATAATAAAACAACCGATGAAATTGTAAAAAGCGCAGAAATGGCAGTATTAGAAGCACAATCGGTATAAATTATTTTATAATACGCCGTTTTGCATTAAGATATTCATAAACTATTTTTGAAATTTGAGCAATAAGTGCAGCATTTTCAGCATCCGTCATTTTTGATTCGGTGATAAAAACAGCTATATAATAGGCGGAACCATCGGGAAGAATTACAAATCCGGCGTCGTTATCAGCTATTTTAATACCGTCAGGTTTTCTTGAAGAAGAACCTGTTTTATGCCCAAAAACCACGTCTTTAGGTAATCCTGCTTTTAATTTATCTTCGCCTGTTACTGTTTCAATCATAATTTTATCAAGAAAATTTCTGTGCTCTATCGACAAGCGGCCTGTTTCACGGGTATTTTTCATCACTTTTAAAACATAAAGTGGAGTAGCCTTGTTTAGATACTGATTTTTAATATCCAAATTCATCATCTTTTCATCTGCTAAAATTTCAAAATCCACACAAGGTCCAGGAACACAGAAAAAATAACTATGTAAAGCTTCTATTCCGCCAATATATTGAATTAAAATATCAGTTGCATTGTTGTCGCTTTCAGATATCATATATTTCATTAAATCTTGAACTGAAATTTTAAAGGGCGGAGTGTATTTTTTTAACATAGGGCTATAGGTTGTTTTACTTATCATAACAGGTTTTATAAGGATTTTGTCATCCAAAGAACGCTTAATATTGTCAGACGGCTGAAAAAGACCAATATACTTAATTTTATTCAAAACTTTGACAGCTACAAAATATTTAAAAACACTCATTAGTGGTACTTTTTTATTATTAAAACTCCAGGTTTTATTATCTTTAATTACTGCCATAGATACGGTACAATGCTTACCCCAAATGGCTTTTTGGATTTTAAAAGTTAAAGTATTAATATAGAATAACGCACTAATGCCTGCAATCAGCAGAAAAACCACTGCGACAACAATACTGTATTTCATTTTTAATCCTTGTATATTAAATTATAGGCATTAAATATTGCTTTAACGTTTGCAACTGCGGTATTCTTATGGATTGCACGACCGATAACCTTGGAACCGTCATCTCCTTCAATATGAATAACACTCATTGCGTTTGCGCCTGAACCCAAAAGTTCTTCATCCATTGCAATCTGTTTATAGTGAAGAAGTTTTCTTTCAAACCCTGCCTGTTTCAAGGCATCCATACAAGCATCAATCGGGCCGTTACCGCTGCCCGTCATTTTATAGTCTTTATCTTTATAATTAAATTCAAGAACAAATTTGCCCTCGCCGATGTGGTCAAATTTAGTTAATTTAAACACACCTTTAATGTTGCAGATTTCATTAAAGTAAATGTCGATAATATTTCTTGTGGGTAATTCGCCGATTTTTTCAGCCGCCTCTTTAACAACGGGGGCAAGGCGTATGGCTTCCTGAATCGTAATCGGGTATCCTGCTTTTGATATAATTTCAAAAATGGCAGTTTTGCCTGATTGGCTTGTAAATCCTATTTTTTCATCATCTTTTCTGCCTATTAAAGACGGATGAATAGGTCTGTATGCGCCAAATTCCATATCTTTTGTTTTAAGAGCGCCGTCCTGATGAATTCCGCTTCTGTGAGCAAGAGCGTCAGGACCTGTTAATGGTGCTTTTTCATAGATATCAACTTTCGACATTTGAGATATAATCAAGGCTGTTTCGTAAATTTTAGATAAATCAACAGGTACTTCAACCCCTGAATTATGCAGAGCTACAGCAACTTCATAAAAATTGGTATTTCCAGCACGTTCGCCAAGACCGTTTAAAGCACATTCCAGCTGCACTGCGCCTGAAAAATAACCTTCAACGGTTGTAGCCGTAGCCATTCCAAGGTCATTATGATTATGAAGAGAAATTGAAATATTTTTAGGAAGTGCAGTGTAAACTTTTTCAATCATATCAAGAAAAACCCTGGGGCGTTTTCTTTCAACGGTATTGGGAAGATTTATCGTAGTGGCGCCTGCCTTTACAATCTCTTGAAGCGTATCAATTACAAAATCAATATTTTCGCCGCAATCACCAAAATGCTCAACGGAAAATTGCACTTCACCGTTTTTATTTGTCTTTTTCACCTGTTCATATGCAAATTTTACCGCTTCAATTGCAGTTTTTCTAACTTCATTCGGCTCTTTATTTAAAACATATTTCATATGAAACGGACTAAGTGTCAAAAATGTATGAATTCTCGGGATACTTGCGCAGGAAAGTGCTTTAACCGCACTTGTAATATCGCTTTCAACGCATCTTGCAAGAGATGATACCACAAGATTTTCAGGAGCGATTGAGGCTAAATATTTGCACGCCTCAAAATCCATCTCCGATGAATTTGCAAAGCCGACTTCAACCGCCTGAACATTTAATTCAAGAAGTCTTTTAAAAATAATTTCTTTTTCAGGAAGACTCCAGGGTTTTTTTAAAGATTGATTTCCGTCACGCAATGTTATATCGTAAAAAAACGGTTGTTTTTCAGGCTGTTTCATATAAATACTTCCAAAATAATTTCTCTGTGTTATAATTAATTGTACCATGGACATTTTTTGTTAATAAATACTACATTTATAATATTAAAATTTGTTAATGGTACCCGCTATAAGACGCAATTTTTTAAATTTACATGCGTTGTAGGACTTGTGGAAAATTAGTTTTATTTAACTATGCTATCAATTAACAACAATACACTGTATAAAAGCCCTAATTTTAAGGGGCTTAATATTGGACCGAAGGCAGCAAAGGCTTTCGACAGACTTGGTGCGCTTCAATCTCCGGGGCAAAGGCTCGCTTTCGGCGTTGCGGCTCTTGCGCTTCACCCTGTTATGGATAAAATGAACCCGTGGATTGATGATGAAACAAAAGAAACTTCCGCCATAAGGAGTGCCGCAAAAGCAATCGCCTGCACTTTAACCGGTGTAATTATAAGAGAAGCTTGCATTTTAGGCACGGATGCAATTTTAAATAATGAAAACATTGTAAAAAAACTCCCACAGTATATGACAAAAGATAAAGGGCATACGGGTGCTGTTATCGGCACACTAATGGGACTCGGGATTATGATGTTTACAAACTTTCTGATTGATGTGCCCTTAACCGATAAATTAACACATATGTTTACCGAACGCGCAAAGAAAAAAGGCAAGCTTCAAAATAAAAACACTGTACATCAAATGCCAAAACCTTCATTCAGTGCTGACTCAAAAGCAAAAATGCAGGAAATTTCAAATAAAATCCAAACAGGCGAACTGCCTCCAATGTCACAGGTTAACACGGAGGTGCTCAAATGGGATGCTTAGATAAGGTTAAAAACCAGTTTGTAAGCTGGTTTGATAAAGATAACAATGCAAGCTTTTTATTTGTAACAGCGGCAATGGGCTGGGTTTTAGCCTCTTTTGCACAAACAGTAGGGCTCATGCACAATAAGGAATTATCAAAAGAAGATAAAAAATTCCTTGTGCCGCAAGAAATAGCAGACGGTGCCGCAAATATAGGCATGTATGCTCTTGTTACAACACAGCTTATGAAAGGTGCCGAAAAACTTACACAACCCGGTAAAAACGGAAAACCGTTCATTAATCTAAAAGATGAAACCGGAAATATTTTAGAATACGCAAAACACCCTGAGCAGTATGCAAAAATGGGCAGAAATTTACAAACAGGCGCTGCAATTTTAGGTGGCATAATTTCAACCTGTATTCTGACTCCTATTGTAAGAAACGCATTTGCAGGATATATGAAGAAAAAATCAGATGAAAAAGCACCCGAACAGAAATTAACCCTGCAGGATAACTACAGCGGCAGAATTCAGCCTTTCTTTACAAAAACATATTCATTTCCCGCTTTTAAAAGCTACTCAGGAAATATGAAGATTTAGCATATACGATTTTAGAGCTGTTCTTTAATGAGTTTTATAAGCTCAAAATATCTTTTGCTTAATTCGCCCTGGGTTATTTTTAATTCATTTGCAATATTTGCCTGTTTTTTAAGGCGGGCATGGCGGGAATAAAAAATCTCAAAGTAATTTTTATCGGGAAATTTTACATGCAATTCATAAACTATCCCGAGAATTCTTTTTATAACGCCTTCTTTTATTTCTACATCAGGAAAAGCAAGCTTCGGATCTTCAATATCCGCAAAAACATCACGATTTAAGCCTGCAACCCCTTGCGGGTCAACCTTTAAAGATACAATTTTTTCTTCTTTAAGAGGGGCGGGGCGGGCAGGATTATTATTTTGAATAAGTCTTGCACGTTCCAAATCGGTTCTTGTAAGATTTGTTTCCTGTATTATTTTTTCTTTAACATTAGCATCATCAAGAAGATCCATCTGGATTTCATCTTTATCTGGTTTTTGCCTCGGAGTATCATCTCTGCCGTTTTGTCTTAATATAGTTGAAATAGAAGTATCTGCAACTTTTTCAAGATAAGTTTTAAGGTTATCAACATTTGAAACGGAATCAAGCAGAATGTATGATTTTTTATACACATCCGAACAAAAGGCTTCAAGCAAGTCTTCATTACCGTAATACTTGCCGTTGCTCCTTATTGTTTCCTCTATAAGTCTTCTGTGATTATTGGCTAAGTCCAAAACCATAACTCCAAGCAAACTTTATTTATATAATAATATTAAATCACAAATTCTCATTTTAAAGTAGTATAAATTTGTAACATTTTTGCTTTTATTTGTACTGTTTGTATTTTAAGGGTATAATTAATAATATCAAGAGATTAAGTGGAATTTGATGAGAAATTTATACAAAACCTCTTTAATATCCGTGCTTGCGTGCATCTTATTGCTTAATGAGAGCACGGCATGTGCTTTTGAATTCAAAAATCCTTTCAAAAGAAAGGCAAAAGAGCATGTGGAAGAAATAAAAAATAATAACGAAAATATTGAAAATGCGGAAACTCCTGCTGTATATTCACCCGAAGAAGAATATACTGGAGATTCCGATGCCGTTCATATAAAAGATATTGAAATATACGGAAACAACCTGATTGAAACAAGTTTTATAAAAAGCCAGCTGAGTTCAAAAGAAGGATATCCCTTTAACAGAAAAAATGTTGCAAACGATTTAAATAAACTTTATAAATCGGGATATTTTACACAAAATATCAGGGCACTTCCAATTAAGCTTGATAACGGTAATGTTAAATTAAGAATTATTGTTGAAGAAAATCCGCCTATTGAGGGCTTTTTCATCACTGGAAACAAATCTTTAAGCACATATGAAATTATGGAAATCCTTAAAGATTTAGAAGGAAAACCGCAGAATATTCTTGCGATAAATGCTGCAATTGAAAGTATTCAGGAACTTTACGCAGGCAAGGGATATATTCTGGCAAAAGTTACAAACCTGCAGGATGATCCCGATAATATAATAACCATAAAAATTAATGAAGGTATAATAGGTGATATCAAGGTTGAAGGAAACAATAAAACAAAAGATTTTATTGTTAAAAGAAACATACTTCAAGCCCCGGGCGAGGTTTACAATGAAAACCTCATGAGAGCCGATATTATGCGCCTTATGGGCACACAAGCTTTCAAAGATGTTCAAAGAGAAATTAAACTTGATGAAGAAACAGGCTTGTATGATATCATAGTTCAGCTTGATGAACAAAGAACAGGAAGAGTTTCTTTGGGTGTCGGCATTGATTCAAGCTCCGGCTTTTTCGGTTCAGTAGGATTTGGCGAAAACAATTTCAGAGGTTTAGGACAAAAACTTAATTTGAATGTAATGGCAGGAACCGGTATATTAATGCATGATTCAAGCGTTTTAAGACGTGCAAATTTACAGGCTGAATTATCATTCCTTGAACCTCACTTTAAATCAGACAATCAATCTTTAGGATTTAGGGCATTCGCCAGAAACTTCGGAAGCTATCAGGTTCCGCTTGCAATTGAAGAAAGATACGGCGGAGATATTACAATATCAAGAGCTTTCAAAAAAGCTAAAAATTTATCAGGTAATTTCAGTGTCGGTGTTGAAAATGTACATTTAAAAGAAGGTGACTGGAGTAAAATTTCAAGTCTGTATAACCAGCGCGGCATACCTCTTTCAGAAAGAGAAAAACAGCTTGAAGGAGGATTTTACGCCAGAGTAATGCCTTCAATTGTTTATGATACAAGAGATAATATTATAAATACAAGACACGGTGTACTTGCAAAAGTAAGTCTCGAAGAGGCATTCAGCTTCTCCGACGCTGACAGCTACGGCAAATTAAACGGTGTATTGAAAAAATTCATCCCTGCGGGAAGAAAATCTTCTTTAGTTTTAACAGCCCGCGGCGGCGGAAAGATAAACGGAGATTTACCCGAATTTGCGGCATATACACTTGGCGGCCCGTATTCACTCAGGGGGTTCAACATAGCAGAGGCAGGCTCCGGCAACGGATTTATGATGGGCAGTGCGGAATTCAGATTCCCGATACCGTTTTTGGACCGTTTAACTTCAAATTCTTTCTTAAACAATATCAGAATTGCAGGATTTGTTGACGGCGGTAAAGTATTCAGTTCAACCCTTACAGACAGATTATATGACAGACCAGGATACGGCATCACTGCAGGTGTCGGCTTAAGATTATTTGTACCGGGCTTAGGTGCAATTAATTTAGATTACGGTATTCCTTTAACAAATACAAAGGGTTCAGGAAGCGGCGGCTTCTTCACATTCGGTATGGGTGATTATCTGTAAGAAAGCTTAAAAAAAATAATATAAAAAATATAAAAGCGGTGCAAAACAGAATAGTGTACACCGCTTTTATATTATAAACAAATTTTATCTTAAAAATTTAGCGGCATCCTTTGCAGCTTTTAAAATACCTGCAGTATCCGTATTTCCGAGGTTTACGGATTTAACAAGCTTCGTTATTTTCTCACTATTTTTTGAAAGAAATTCTTTTGTAAATTCACCAATTTCAGGATGAGGTAATTTCTTACCGGCCTTAAATGCCGAAAGCTGTTCCGTAAGATATTTTGAAGCATTTTCAACCCTCGCTTTTGCTTCTCCCCATGCCGGCAAATCGATTGAGGCGTTATCTAAAATAATACTTTTATTTCCTTTTTTAAGCGCATTTACAAAATCGCTTACGGTTGCATTTCTACCGCCTGTGGCAACAAAAATATTTGATGCTTCTGCGGTTGCCTTTGAATATTCTTTTGAATCAGGAAGAATATATTTTGGCAGTTTTGAAAAAACTGTAGTATCAATAGTTGATGGAAAATTTTTAGGATTTATATAATCAACATAATCTTTAGCTGTTGTATAAAAAATCTTTCCCTTAGCAAGCCCCGTAACTTCCGATGTTATAGCATCAATACTGCCTTTATCTGCAGTGGGGCTGGTAATAAAAGCTGTACTTCTCACTCCTAATTCACCATCAAGCGCCTTTAAAAATTCTTTTGTTGATTTTTCATACCCGGCAGGCGGCGCGGAATATCCTGCTGTTGCTATTCTAAAAGGCATTGTGCCAATCTCTTTTTTAGCTATCTCTCCAACCTCTTTTGCGGTTTGAATATTAATTAAATTCAAGTTATTCGGGGGGGGGTGAGAGATATGCCGCCATTAACTTTACCGTTCAAGGCGGTTTGAGGGAAAAACTTAATTTCTGTCATAATTGCTTATACCTTTCAACAATATAAATTTGCTTTAATAAATTATTAAAAAATTAAATTACACAAAAATTGCCTCTAATAAAATAGAGGCAATTTTTAAAATATATTAAAACAAAGTTACAGAACTTTATTCTTCAAAATTTAAGTTACCTTGAGAAATGTTATTCTGTTCAGTTGACGCATTTTCAGAAGCCGCCTTTTTAACTTCATCATCTTCATCAGGCTCTACGATTTTATTAACGGAAACAACATAATCGTTTTCACCCAGATTTTGAACCTTAACACCTGTTGCAGGTCTGCCCTGTCTTGAAATTGAAGAAGCGCTTACACGTGTTACCACACCGTTTGCACTTACCACCATAATTTCATCTTTTTCTTCAACAATAGTTAAGGCTACAAGTCTTGAAGAAGATGTTTTGAATTTAGTTGCAATTAAACCGAGACCGCCTCTGTTTTGAGGTCTGAACTCAGAAAGTTTAGAACGTTTTCCAAATCCGTCGCTTGTCATAACAAGCAAATCGGCATCATAATCTCTGGGTACAACATCACAACCTACAATTGTGTCTCCTGTTCTTAATTTCATAGAGTTTACACCGCGTGCCGAACGTCCCAAAGGTCTTAAATCGGAAATTGCAAACCTTATTGCCATACCGCAGCTTGTACCTATGATAATTTCATCATTATCCTGAGCAAGTTTTACCCAGTTTAAGGTATCATTTTCTTCCAGACCTATTGCAATAATGCCGTTTCTTCTGATACTTGCGAAATTATCAAGGCTGATACGTTTAATATAGCCTGATTTTGTAAGCATTATTAAATTAGTATTCGAATCAAAAGTTTTAACAGGTACAACCGCAGTAATTGTTTCATTCTGTTCAATAGGAAGAACGTTAATTATCGGCAAGCCCTTAGACTGTCTTGAACCTTCAGGGAAATCATAAACATTTAAGCTGTATACAACGCCTTTGGATGAGAAGAACAATACCTTATCATGCATCATAGCGGTAAAGAAATGATCAACATCATCATCCTCTTTTGTTTTCATACCGCCCTTGCCGCGGGTTGCACGGTTTTGTCTTTCAAAAGTATCAAGAGAAATTCTTTTAATATACCCTTGACGCGTTATAAATACAGCCATAGCAGTATTCGGGGTTAAATCTTCAATATTTAATTCCCCTTGTTCGGGCAGAATTTGGGTTTTTCTGTCATCGCCGTATTTTTCTTTATCTTCAAGAAGTTCTTCTTTAATTAAATTTAAAATCTTTTGTCTGTCAGCTAAGATTGCTTCATATTCCGCAATTTTCTTCATTAATTCGTCATATTCGGCTCTGATTTTATCCTGTTCTAAGCCTGTCAATCTTCTTAACTGCATTTCAAGGATTGCATTAGCCTGGTCAATATCGAGCCCGAAGCGGTTGATAAGCCCTTCTCTTGCTTCTTCGGTATTTTTAGATTTTTTAATTAATTCTATTACTTCATCAAGCGCATTTAGGGCAATCATCAAGCCTTCCAAAATATGCGCTCTTGCTTTTGCTTTCTTTAAGAAATAAAGAGTTCTTCTTGTGATAACTTCAACCCTGTGTTCCACAAATTCGTTCAATACTTCATAAAGATTTAAAAGCCTTGGCTGCTGGCCGACAAGAGCCACCATATTAACACCGAATGAACTTAATAAGGCAGTCTGTTTATAAAGGTTATTTCTTACAACATCAGGCTTAGCGTCGCGTTTTAATTCAATAACAATACGCATACCGTCTCTGTCGGATTCATCTCTTAAATCTGAAATACCTGTAATTTTGCCGTCTTTTACAAGTTCTGCTATTTTTTCAATTAAAGCGGCTTTGTTTACCTGATAAGGGATTTCGGTTACAATTATTGCCGTTCTTGACTGACGGCCGCCGCCGCCCTGAATTTCTTCAATAGTGGATACGGCAGACATTTTTATTGAGCCGCGTCCTGTTTCATAAGCCTTTTTAATTTCGGATGTACCGATAATTGTTGCGGCAGTCGGGAAATCAGGTCCTTTAATATATTCCATAAGCCCGTCAATTGTAATGTCGGGGTTATCAATCAAAGCGATTGTCCCGTCTACTATTTCATTCAGGTTGTGGGGGGGAATGTTTGTCGCCATACCTACAGCAATACCTGAAACCCCGTTCAATAAAAGCATGGGAAGCCTTACTGGAAGAACAGCAGGCTCTACAAGTGAACCGTCAAAGTTTGGAGTAAATTCAACCGTTTCACAATCAATATCCGCAAGCATTGAGGTTGTAATTTTATGCATCCTTGCTTCCGTATACCTCATAGCTGCTGCACCGTCACCGTCAACCGAACCAAAATTACCGTGACCGTCTACGGTTAAATATCTGGTTGAAAAGTCCTGAGCCATACGAACCAAGGCTTCATATACGGCTGTATCACCGTGCGGGTGATATTTACCGAGAACTTCACCGACGATTCTGGCACATTTTTTAAACGGTTTATCCGGTGCCATTCCAAGTTCATTCATGGCAAATAAAATACGTCTGTGAACAGGCTTTAAACCGTCCCTGACATCAGGAAGCGCACGACCAACAATAACACTCATTGCATAGTCGATATACGACCTTTTCATCTCATCTCTTATATTTATAGGTACAATTTTTCCATGATCAAATAAATTTGTTTGACTCAAAACTGAAACTTCTCCATAACACTAGTCTTATAGTGACATTTTACAACAAACACAAGGGCATGACAAACAAAACATAACCTTTAAAAAATCAAAATGCCCTTGTAATTTTCTTATTATTTATATACAATCCTTCGTATGGATAAGAAAATTAAAACTGCGGTTGTATTTGGAACAAGACCCGAAGCTATAAAAATGGCTCCGCTTGTTCTTGAATTAAAAAAACGCCCCGAATTTGAGCCCGTTGTAATTGTAACGGCACAGCACAGGCAAATGCTTGATCAGGTGCTGGATTTATTTGAAATCACTCCTGATTTTGATTTAAATTTAATGAAACCGAATCAAAATTTATGGAGCTTAACATCCGATATTTTGACGGAAACAAAAAAGATTTTTGAAGAAATAAAACCCGATATTGTACTTATGCACGGAGATACAACAACGGCTTTTGCAACGGCGCTCAGTGCGTTCTATGCAAGAATCCAGATAGGTCATATTGAAGCAGGTTTGCGCACATTTAATAAAGATTATCCTTTTCCTGAAGAAATTAACAGAGTTTTAGCCGATGCCGTATCAGACCTGCATTTTGCACCGACCGAAGGTTCCGTCGAAAATCTTTTAAATTCCGGAATTAAAGAAGGCAGATTGAACGGCAGCATGGATAACTCTTACGAAGAAGGCAGAAGAATTTATAAAACGGGTAATACCGTTATAGATGCTCTTTTGTATACGGTAGAAAAAAATACGGATTTATCTTATCTGGGGCTTCGGGATGATTTAAAAACAATTCTTTTGACATCGCACAGAAGGGAAAATTTCGGACAGCCTTTAGAGAATATATGCGATGCCGTGCTTGATATCGTAGAGAAAAATAAAGATATTGAAGTTGTTTACCCTGTTCATTTAAACCCGAATGTTCGAAATACCGTATTTAAGAAACTTGATAACATTGAGAGAGTAAAACTTATTGACCCGCTGGATTATGCACCGTTTTGCGCTTTAATGAAAAAGGCACATATAATTTTAACGGATTCAGGCGGAGTACAGGAAGAAGCACCGTCATTAGGAGTGCCTGTGCTTGTCTTAAGAGATGAAACGGAAAGACCGGAGGCTGTGCATAGCGGATGTGTTAAACTTGTAGGTACAAGCAGGGAAAAAATTACATCAACCGTAAATAAATTATTATCGGATGAAGCTTTTTATAATTCAATGAAAATGGCTGTAAACCCCTATGGTGACGGGCTTGCCTCAAAAAGAACAGCTGATATTATTCTGAGCAGATTTTCTTAATTTTTATAAAAATCAGGATTGCTACTTTGTAAAATATATACCAAAAACCCGCTGAAATTAGCGGGTTTTTTAAAAATATATTGCGTTTTCCAACGATAAAAAGGTTTAAAAAGATTATCTTTTTGAGAATTGGAATCTTTTTCTTGCTCTTTTTCTACCGTATTTTTTACGTTCTTTAATTCTTGCATCACGTGTTAATAAACCTTCTTGTTTTAAAACAGGTTTATATTCTTCATTCATTGCAAGCAAAGCGCGTGAAATAGCGTGTTTAATAGCATCAGCCTGAGCAGAAACACCGCCGCCCAATGCTTTAACATTAACATCCAATTTATCTTGGTTATCGGTTAAAACAAGGGGTCTGAAAATTGTCATTTCTAAAGAAGGACGGTTTCCAAAATAACCTCTCAAAGTTTTACCGTTAACAAAAACGCGGCCTTTTCCGGAAGAAACTTTTGCAACTGCAATAGAACATTTTCTTCTGCCGGTTTTGATTACTTCGTTTTTATTTTCAGCTGCCATTATTTTTCTTCTCCTTTGCTGATTTCATATTTCACAGGTTTTTGAGCTTCATGCGGGTGTTCTGCACCTGTGTATACTTTTAATTTTGTAAATTGTTCGGAACCTAAAGTATTGTGCGGAAGCATACCTTTAACAGCTTTCTCGATAGGAAGTCTTGCATCTTTTTCCATCAATTCTTTAAAGCTTGCAGCTCTGAAGCCGCCGGGGAATCCTGTGTGGTGATAATACATTTTATCGGTTTCTTTTTTGCCTGTTACAACAACCTTTTCAGCATTGATAACAACGACAAAATCGCCTGTATCAACGTTTGGTGTGTATTGCGGTTTATGTTTACCTCTTAGAAGATTTGCAGCAACAACAGCTAATCTGCCAAGGGGAACCCCTTCAGCATCAATTAAATGCCATTTTCTTTCAACTTCCAGCGGTTTTGCGCTAAATGTCTTCATTTATTTGCCTTTCCATTAATTAATTTGTTTTATGTAATCATAAGGGTTATCGTACCCTGTTTTTATTAACGTTAAACCGTAAGGTTCAACGTTATGTCCTGCAAGAGCTCTGTTTTTGGAATTTAATATCTCTTTCATTTTAAGAGGAGAACTTCCGTCTTTTTCAATCATCAAAAGAGTTCCGACTATTGCCCTTACCATATTATAGAGAAATCTGTTTCCTATAATATTAATCTCGATATAGTTTCCTGTGCCGTTTTCAAGCGGTTTTTTAACAACATTTGCAAAATAGATATTACAAACTGATGCAGGATTATCCGAGACGGACTTAAAAGAACTAAAATCATGTTCGCCTTTAACATACTGTATTGCATTATTCATCAATTCGACATTTAAAGGTTTTCTTACAAGAAGAATATTTTTATTAAATACCGGTTTAATAAAAGAGTTTCTTATAATATACCTGTAATGCCTGTATGAGGCAGTTTTTTGGGCATGAAAACTTTCATCTTTTAATTCGATTTTAAAAACCGAAATATCGGAAGGTAAAATTGCATTTAAAGAATTCAAAAACTTTGATTCATCCTGCATTTGATAACCGGTATCAAAATGTGCCGTATGGCACAGGGCGCTGACACCTTTATCAAGTCTTCCTGCCATTATGATTTTAGTATTTTCTTTTGTCAAAGTACAAATTGCTTTATTTAATTCGTCCTGAACGGTTCTTTTGTCAGGCTGGCTTTGAGAACCGAAAAAATCTCTTCCTTCATACTCAAAGCTGATTAAGTATCGATTCATTATGTTAATTGAATCAAGGCCATTTCAGATGCATCCCCTCTTCTTGGAGTTAATCTGAAAATTCTTGTATAACCGCCGTTTCTTGTAGCATATTTTTTACCGATAACAGTAAAAAGCTGTCTTAAAACGGTTTGTTTCGGGTGTTTTTCACCTTCAGGAAGTGCGTCATACAATTCGCCTGTTTCAAGATTAATATATTTATCTGTTTCTTTGTCAAAAATGTGTCTTGCAGCTTGTCTTCTTGAAGCTAAATCACCTTTCTTGGCAAAGGTAATGATACTTTCAGCGAACGGCTTAAGAGCTTTTGCTCTCGCCATAGTTGTTTCAATTTCACCATGGAGGAATAATTCGGTAGCTAAAGAACGCAATAATGCAGTTCTCTGGTCTGCCGCCTTTCCTAAATGATGTTTTTTACACTGGTGTCTCATTTTTATTGTTCCTTTATTATTTTTATATTAGTTCCATATCATCTACACCTTCAGGATTCGGTTGTAGGTCTAATCCTAATTCGTGCAGCTTTTCAATAACTTCATCAGAAGATTTTTTACCAAAGTTTTTAATATTCAATAAATCATGTTCTGATTTTTTCAGTAATTCCGCCATTGAATTGATGCTTGCTCTTTTTAAGCAGTTATAAGCTCTAACTGAAAGTTCAAGATCTTCAATGGTGAAAGCGGGTGTTTGTTCCGTTTCATCTTCAACAACAGCTTCTTCTTCAAATGTAGCGGCGCCTACTGGCTGGCCTGTAATTGCCGTTATTTGTCTGAAGTGGTCAATTAAAAGACTTGCAGCTTTGCTTAATGCCTGATTAACATCAACAGAGCCGTTTGACCAGATTTCAAGAGTTAATTTATCATAGTCGATAACTTCACCTACACGGGCAGGTTCAACAACATATGATACTCTTTTAATAGGCATAAAAGCTGCATCAATCGGAAGCATATCAATAGGAAGACCGTTTTTCTGGTCTTTAAGAGCATCAACCGCAGCGTATCCCTTGCCTACTTCTACAACGATATCAGCGTGGAAAGAACCGCCTTCGGCGATTGTACAGATAACACAGTCAGGGTTAACAATTTTAACGCCTGAAGGCAATTGAATATCAGCCGCAAGAACAGGGCCCGGTTTTGTAGCATCTATTCTTAAATGCTGAATTTCATCGGTTTCTGTTTTTACAACCAAACCCTTAAGGTTTAACATAATATCAATCACATCTTCAACAATACCGGGGATTGAAGTATATTCATGTGTAATACCTTCAATTCTTACTGAAGTTACTGCAGCACCCTCAAGACTTGACAACAGCACTCTTCTTAATGAGTTACCGATTGTCGCACCGAAGCCTCTTTCCAACGGTTCAATAACGAATTTTCCGTATTGAGAACCATCAGAGCTTGTGGTTGTATTTACATTTTTAATTTTAAGTTCCATACTGTTAATTTCTCCTAATTACTATTTTGAGTAATACTCAATAACGAGCTGTTCTTTAAACTCCGGATCCATTTCTTCTCTGTTGGGCACTCGATCATATGTGATTTTGCATTCTTTAGCATCTACTGTAATCCAGGCATAATTTAAAGCCATATCGATTGATTCAACAACGTTTTGAATGTATTTTTTGCTTGAATCTTTTACAGTAACTACATCACCCTCTTTTAAAAGATATGACGGGATATCTACCTTTTTACCGTTAACAAGACAGTGTCCGTGGTTTACGATTTGTCTTGCCTGACGTCTTGTAATTGCAAAGCCTGCTCTGAATAATACGTTATCAAGACGGCTTTCAAGAGTTTGAAGCATAACAGTACCTGTTACACCCGTTTTTCTTGATGCTTTTTCATAATATTTAGCGAATTGTTTTTCGCTAACCAGATATGTTAAACGGATTTTTTGTTTTTCCTTCAACTGTAATGCATAATCTGAAGGTTTTTTTCTAAGGGCGCCATGCTGACCGGAAGCATTTTGCTCCATAGAAGATGTCAATTTTCTGTTTGATAAATCCTTAACACCATAGTTTCTGAATAATTTATTTGTCGGTCCAGTATATTTAGCCAATTTTAGCTCCTTTTGTTATTATTATTGTAATTACTTGTTTAACGACAGTATCGATAAAACAGTCAAGCTGTCTTATACTCTGCGTTTTTTAGGCGGACGGCAGCCGTTGTGAGGAATCGGAGTTACGTCCTTAATTAATGTGATTTCTAAGCCCGCAGCCTGGATTGCTCTTATAGCGGTTTCTCTGCCTGAACCGGGGCCTTTGATATAAACTTCAACTTTTTTCATACCTTGATCTACAGATTTTTTAGCAACTAATTCTGCAGCAGATTGAGCGGCAAACGGGGTGCCTTTTCTTGCACCTTTAAAACCGCAGGCACCTGCAGAAGCCCAGGCAACAGCATTACCTTGAGTGTCTGTTGAAGTTACAATTGTATTATTAAAGGTGGATTGAATATGCACAACACCTTGTAATACATTCTTTCTTTCTTTCTTTTTAGTTTTAGTT
Source organism: Candidatus Gastranaerophilales bacterium (assembly GCA_910587245.1). Taxonomy (GTDB): domain Bacteria; phylum Cyanobacteriota; class Vampirovibrionia; order Gastranaerophilales; family Gastranaerophilaceae; genus MGBC122484. The sequence continues at coordinate 50,672 of CAJULX010000008.1, read as the reverse complement.
GGTTTAGCCATTATATTTCTTCCTTTTATTATTTTTAAAATAATTTAATTAATTTTTTCAGGTTTAATTACGGTAACAAAATACCGTTAATCATTTAACCTTATTTCTTTTTAGCAACAGGACCAGTTTTTTTACCGCGTCTTGTTCTTGCGTTAGTTTTTGTTCTCTGTCCTCTAACCGGTAATTTTCTTCTGTGTCTTTGGCCTCTGTATGAACCGATTTCAGATAATCTTTTAATATTTAAAGATTCTTCTCTTTTAAGGTCACCTTCAACGGTGTAGTGAGAAATTTCGGTTCTCAGTTTTTTAATATCGTCATCGGTTAAATCATCGGTTCTTAAATCTTCTGAAACACCTGCTGCTTCTAAGATTTTTTTACTTCTAGCAGGACCGATACCGTAAATATAGGTTAATGCTATAATCATTCTTTTGTTACGGGGTAAATCAACCCCAGACAATCTTGCCATTTATTTTATTCTCCTTTGATTAATTTCTTTGGTAAAACATCCGCCGTTAATTAGGCGGTATTTTAGGGATTTTACCCTTGTCTTTGTTTGTGTTTGGGGTATTTTTTGCAAACTACTGTTACTCTGCCCCTTCTTTTAATAACTTTGCAATCTTTGCAAATAGGTTTTACTGATGCTCTGACTTTCATTTATTTGTTCCTTTTTACTTTATTATTTTAATCTGTAAGTAATTCTGCCGCGGGTTAAATCATATGGTGTCATCTCTACTTTTACTTTATCCCCGGGAAGAATTCTTATGAAATTTTTTCTGATTTTACCTGAGATATGTGCAAGAATTTCATGACCGTTTTCAAGCTCTACTCTAAACATTGCATTAGGCATAGCTTCTAAAATTGTGCCTTCAAATTCAATTACATCTTTTGACATTTTTATCCTTTATATTTATTGATAAATTCAATCATACATACTAAATATTCAAAAGCAAGCATATAATAAGTATTTTGCATACATTTTTTATCAGTTTTTTATGATTGTTTTTTTAAATATTGGTTTTATTATAATATGGTAAGACATTCAAAACAAGCATTTTTATTGATTTTTTAGATAATCATATTAAGTTTTGTAAATTTTTTAATATATTCTATCTTTAATTAAAAAATCAAAAATTTAAAGAGGTGCCAAAGGGTTATTTTAAAATATATCAAAAAATGATACAATAAAACGCAAATAAAATAGGAATCAGTATTTATGTCTTTAAAAGAATTTTATCAAAATTTTCAAAATAAAAAAGTGCAGTTTATTGAGTTAACAAGAGGATATACTCTTTTGACATCCGCTGCACCATGGTTTATTGCCGCTGCAGCAGCATCAGTATCGTCACATTTTTATTCAGACGTAAAAGTTAAGCTTTTTACAACATTTTTATCCTTTATTGCAATAATATGCATACATCTTGCGGTAAATTTGTTTGATGACTATATTGATGTAAATAAAAAATTAAAAGAAGGTATTCCTCTTGATAAAGTCAAATTTGAAGACAAAGTAAGAAACAAAGCGGGACTTATAATAAACGGTACATATTCGCTCAAAACCGTAAGAATAATTTTAGGTGTGCTTTTTGGAACGGGAATTCTTGCAGGGATATATTTTACAGCTCTTTACGGCTGGATAATACCGTTTTATGCAATCTTAGCAGGGGTTTTATCCATACTGTATCCGATTTCATCAAAATTTTATTCAAGCGAAATTATTACAGGACTTATTTTCGGGCCGCTGCTGATAATGGGTACATATACTGCGCTTACAGGGTTATATCTTAATAAATTATTTATAATGTCGATTGCAGTAGGACTTATTATAGTCGTACTTCTTCATACTCATAATATTATGGATTTTGATTATGATAAACAAAACGGCAAAAACACTCTTTGCACGCTTATAGGCTCAAAAAAAGGAGCACTTGCCGCACTTGCCGTCGAAATATTGACCGCATATCTTATTATTATTTATCTTGCGTTTACAAAGCAATTTTCTTATTGGATTCTGGCAAGCATAGCTTTAACTTTACCATTATCCATCAAGCTTATAGTTTCATTAAACGATTATAATAATATAAAAGATGTGAATTTCACACCAAAATGGTATCTCGGCCCTATGGAAAACTGGAGTAAAATCAAGGGGGAACACATTGAATATTTTATGTACAGATTTTATATAGCAAGAAATTTAGGATTTATTTTCTGCATTATTCTTGCACTTGTATGCTTTTTACAATAAAAATTAATTATATTTATATTTAAAAGGGAATTTAATGAAAATTTTAAAAACATTATTTTTACTTACGCTAATAAGTATTTTAGGAGTATTTTTTATGCAAAATTCAAGCGCCGAGGGCTTTACCATATCATCAAACACTTTTACCGACGGACAGACAATGCCAAAATCCTTAATACACAGTCATTTTGGATGCACGGGAGAAAACAAATCTCCTCACCTTAAATGGGAAGGAGCACCGAAAGATGCAAAAAGCTTTGCGCTGATTGTGCATGACCCTGATGCACCGAGACCTACAGGCTGGTACCACTGGATTGTCTTGAATATACCTGCAGATGTCAAAGAATTAAAAGCAGGGCAGCAGATAAACCACCCGATGATGCAGGCGAAAAACGATTTCGGTTCCGTAACATACGGCGGAGCCTGCCCTCCTAAAGGCCACGGTATACACAGATATAATTTTACAATTTATGCTCTTGATTGTGCAGCGCTTATCCCAAGCCCCGGTTCCGCTCCGGATTCCATTGAAAGACAGGTGAAAAAACATGCACTTGCTTCTGCCACAATAACCGCAATGTACGGCAGGGAGTAAACCCCTTTATATCAGGTATTGTCCGTATATATCCGGACGGAATTAAATTGTTAAGTTTTCTTTATAAAAGTATATATTTGTGCAATTTTTGTATGAGTATATACTTTATATATATAAGGAGATATAAAGAGAATACGCTATGACAAACATGCAGGTAGAAAGAGCTAATTTTGTAGATGCAAGAGCAGTAAATCCTTATGGTGAAGGGCTTGTAGAGCTTGTAAATAATTATGAAACACAAAGCACCGTAGAGACACCAAAAGAAGATGCGCAGTATAAAAGCCTGCAAAAAGCTGAGGCAAGCTATTTTCTGGCAGGCGCAAGACTGGATAATTCAAACACAATAAAACAATTTAATACCCTTGCAAAACAGCAGGGATACAATAAAGTAAACCTTCTCCACAGACAGGATGTGAATTACAGGTTATAGTCTTAGCTAATTTTTTGTGCAATTTTATTTTTATAATATAATTTTCTTATGAAAAAAATAGAAAACATTAGAAATTTCAGTATAATTGCACATATTGACCACGGCAAATCCACACTTGCCGACAGGTTGCTTGAAAAAACAGGCACAATAGCAGCAAGAGATATGCAGGATCAGCTTCTTGATACCATGGATATTGAGCGCGAGCGCGGAATTACAATTAAATTAAACGCCGCAAAAATGCAGTATAAGGCGCATGACGGTAAAGATTATATTTTAAACCTGATAGATACCCCGGGGCATGTGGATTTTTCTTATGAAGTATCAAGGTCGCTTGCTGCCTGTGAAGGAGCACTTTTAATAGTAGACGCCACTCAGGGTGTTGAGGCGCAAACCCTTGCTAATGTTTATCTTGCGGTTGAACAAAATCTTGAAATAATCCCCGTTATAAATAAAATCGACCTCCCGAGTGCAGATGTAGAGCGCGTTAAGGCGGAAATTGAAGAGGTGCTTGGAATTGATGCTTCTATGGCAATTCCCGTAAGCGCAAAAGAAGGAATAGGTATAGAAGAAGTGCTGGAAGCCGTTGTGGCGCATATTCCGCCGCCGGATGATACATCAGATAAACCGCTAAGAGCGCTCGTTTTTGACAGTGCATATGACCAATACTTAGGTACACTGTGCTTTTTCAAGGTTATGGACGGCTCAATTAAGCTCGGGGACACGGTTCAATTTATGGCAACAGGCAAAAAATTTGAAGTTGTCGAACTCGGATATCTAAACCCAAACCGCGTACAGGTAAATGAGCTAAAAACCGGTGAGGTAGGCTATTTCGCGGGTTCTATCAAAGAAATTACAAGATTTGTGGGTGATACGATTACAAACGCTGAAAACCCTGCAGCAGAACCATTAGAGGGATATAAAGAGGCTAAACCTATGGTCTTTTCAGGGCTTTACCCTGTTGATAACGACCAGTATCACGATTTAAAAGATGCTTTAGAAAAATTAAAGCTCAATGATTCATCTATAACCTTTGAGCCTGAAACGTCCTCTGCGCTTGGGTTTGGGTTCCGCTGCGGATTTTTGGGAATGCTGCATATGGAAATTGCGCAGGAAAGACTTGAGCGCGAATATGACCTATCGCTAATAACGACGGCACCTTCGGTTATATACAAAGTCTACAAGACAGACGGGACGGTAGTTGAGATAGATAACCCCGCAAACCTGCCCGAGGCGCAGTATAGAGAGTATATTGAAGAACCTTATGTTAAGGTTAATGTTTTTACGCCAAATGACTTTGTAGGTGCCCTAATGGAGCTCTGCCAAAGCAAAAGAGGCGATTTTATCAATATGCAGTATTTGGATAAAACACGCGTAAACCTCGAGTATCACATACCTTTGAGCGAAGTTATAACAGATTTTTATGATCAATTGAAGTCCAGATCCAAGGGATATGCAAGTATGGACTACGATTTCCACTCTTACAAACGCTCAAGCCTTGTTAAAATGGACATTTTACTTTCAGGAGAAGTTGTAGATGCCCTCTCTGTCATCTGCCACAAGGATTCTGCGTATAGAATCGGGCAAAGCCTTACAGCAAAGCTAAAAGACATTATTCCAAGACAGATGTTTGAAGTTGCAATACAGGCTGCAGTCGGAGGACGCGTCATAGCAAGGACTACAATAAAGGCGCTTCGCAAAAACGTGCTTGACAAGTGCTATGGCGGGGATATTTCACGTAAGAGAAAGCTGTTAGAAAAACAGAAAAAAGGTAAAAAGCGCATGAAATCTGTCGGAAGGGTGGATATACCCCAGGAAGCCTTTATGGCAGTGCTCAGCCTGAATGATGAATAGCCCCGAATTAAATCCGGGGCTGGTTTTAGGCTATGCTAACGCTCATCATTTTTCTTTTCCCCTTGCAGGATAAGGTATTTCAGTAATCTGTATTCCGCCTGAATTTCCAAAAGTGCCTCCAGCGCTGTTTGCAACGCTTCTTCAAGCACCTCCATACGGCCTAAAATATTTTTTTCATCTGTTTTATTCATTTTTCCTCCAATTTTAGCTACAAAACAATACATAGGTGCCTTTTACCTGCAAAGCAATTCCAAAAAACGGTTAATTTTTGTAAAGTTTACTTAGTCAAACTTAATAATCCGTGCGCAGCATCAGGCTAAAATTGCGACAGTAAAAAAAGAGGCGCGAAGGTTACAAAACGCGCCTTAAAAAAGTTGTTATTTATCGTAAAGTTAATTACTCCATTTTATAATCACTGCTCCGTCGCTTCCTTTGCCGCCGGAATAAGCGGTACTGTTTTGCACGCTTCCTCCTCCGCCGCCGCTGCCTATACCATATCCTTTAGAGCCTGTTGCCCCGGTGCTCGGATAGCATCCGTTAGCAGATGAGTTATTACCGCCGCATCCCCCCTGACTTATCTTCTTTAGTTCATAAAGCAAAGGGCATATATCTTCAGCGATAGAGCCGCCGCTGCCGCCATAATCATCATTTCCGTTGCCGCCAGGAACAGAATTTTCCATAATACGGTTATTAATATTCTCCACAGCTTCATCTCCGCCATTCCCGCCTATTCCATGGCTGCTTCCGCCGGGGTTTCCGCCTTCGCCGCCAAGAGCCGTTATTGTGGCTTCATTTGGTATTTCGATAACAGTATTGGTACCATTATTGCCCTTCTGCCCGAAGTATCCGTTTACACCGTTTACCGTGTTGAGAATAGGATTGCTTTCCCCTCCTTTACCTATTGTCATCTTTATTTTAGTACTCGGGGTTACCCAAACGGTCTTTTTTTCAACAACCTGTCCGCCAGCCCCGCCGCCGCCGTTTGTGCTGCCCCATTCAATAAAAATATATCCGCTTGTTCCTTTTCCACCTAATCCCGGAGCATTTCCATCTTCAATAATCCCGCCGCCGCCACCACCGCCTGCGCCGTAACCCTCTCCATCTTTACCGTTATCTTGAGCATTACCTCCTAACCCTCCTTTAGATAATGTTCCGTCCATCTTATACGCAGAACCGCCTTTACCGCCGCCTGCACCGTTAAGCACTAAGTTACCGTTGCCACCGTCATTTATATCGGCAGATATGGTTGTCGGAATATTGAGCCAGTTGTTAAGCGTACTTCCCGTGCCCAAAGATATTGTTTTAATTCCTCCGCCCAGCCCTTTGCTGCTATCTATATATGTATCATCCGATTGGTAAGTTCCTGCACGGCCTCCTGATACAGAATATGTGACACCGTTTGCCACAATTGATGTTGCACCGCCATTTTTCCCATCTTCGCCATAATTGGTCGGTTTAGCTCCCCCAATGCCTACATTAAAATTAACAACCTGCCCCGGAGTCACATTAATTTCCCCAACCCACATCTGTCCGGCACCTCCGCCGCCGCCTGAATTAGATTTTGTGCGATATTCACATTTAAGACCGTCAGTAATCTTTTGCCATTCAAGACGAACGGCACCCGGCTTGCCATTTTCGTCAGAACCGCCGCCATTACAATATTTACTGCCAAAAACACTTGATACTGCGCCACCAGTAGCATAACTGCTAAATTCATCATAATGCACCAAAACACTTGTGGTTCCGGAAACACCACCCGGATAACCGCCGCCGCCCGCACCGCTCAACATATTGCATGGAGAAGCACCACAATGGCAAGTGCCGCCGGACCTTGCAACACATCTGGCACAGTTTGTTCCACTTGCACCTTTTCCACCGCCGCCTGCACCGCCAATTCCATTACATGCGCTATAATGCGAACCACCTCCTCCACCACCGCCATAGGGTCCTCCACCACCGCCACCACCACCAACAGTAGCACCGGTCATTGAACTGCAAAACCCTCTGCCACCTGCACCACCACCACCTGATGCTACAAAATATAAAGTACTATATGTGCTATCCGAAACTACTGCAGGACCTCCTCCACCGCCACCGCCTGAATTACAAGCATTAGAGCCGCCACCACCACCGCCACCCCATACGCTTCCTCTGCCGCCTGTGCCTACATTGCTTGTATTTTTGCCGCCATATGATGAAGCGTTACCTTTGGCATTACCGCCAGCCGTAACAGTACCGGTATAACCACAAAAAGTGTTTACACCTATACCGCCCCTGCCTCCATACGATGTTCCGGCTTTACCAGGAACACGGGGAGGATTAGAACAAGGATTATAAGGACTGCCGCCCGTGCCGCCGGAACCCGAAGAAAAACCGGCATCTCCCGAAGTGATAGTTCCCCCGCGAGTTGCAACCCCCGGGATATGCACCCTGTAAGTAACGTTCGGCAATGTAAAATTTGATGTTGTATATGCACCGCTTCCTCCGCCTGCATTATCAGAACCGGCACCTCCTGCGCCGCAACCCGTTGCTTTAACCGGAAGCGAAGTAATTGAAGAGGTTTGCCATTCAGTGTTACCGCTTAATTTGCACCTTTCATCAATAACAGGAAGTGTATAGTTGTAGTTTGCTTCTGTGTATTTTTTTGTCAATAGTTTTTCAATAGTTTGTTCAACATAAAAGCCTCCGCCTTCATCCGATCCATCCTTATAATCATAGTATCCTGCAGGAATATCCACTTTAACTGCTTTTAGAACAGCACCGCCGCTTGCGCCGCTCCCGCCGCCGCCTATCATAAATACGCGAAGCTTTGTAACACCATCAGGAACTTTCCATCCTGAAACAGAAGATGTAAATTCCTGATAGCCGTATGTTGCTCCACCGCCGGCACCGCCGCCACCAATAGCCGTAATATCAATTACGTTAACTCCGTTTGGCACAACCCATTCACTGTCCTTATCAAATAATCGCGTATAATCTCCTTTAGTGCCGCCGGTGCCTGATATATTAAGATTTTCATTCATTTTTCTTGTCATGACGGGGGCGAGGGCTGCAAGCAATAATGAGGCAACCAGAAGTGCCATAAGCATTTCAACAAGAGAAAATGCAGTTATTTTCCAAAGTTGTTTTGTACTCTGCAGCCGTTTGCAGCGGCAAGATTTTTGCACGGTAAAAGAACATAACCTTTCAAAAGGTTTTAGATAAACAATTTTCATTTAGAATAACTCCAATTTTTCGATAAACAGCTTCTCGTTATAATTGTATTCACGTGTTATCGGTGAACAACCTTTCACGTTCGTGAACGTGATAATTTTATTTTAACTTATTATTTAAAAAATGCAACAAGAAGATAAGAAAAAATTAATACGCAGTATTGCGGGCAAAGTATTAAAAAGGTTACGGAAAGACAAAAGCCAGTATCTTTTATCAATGGAGTATGAAATTTCAACCTCGCTTTTAAACAGCCTTGAGCGCGGACTCAAAGACCCGCAGCTGACAACGGTTTTCAAGCTGGCGGAGGCACTCGGTGTAAAGGCGAGCGAATTTGTAAAAATGATTGAAGAAGAATTACCCGAAGGGTTTACACTGATAGGGTAGCTATTCTTTCGGTGGGGCGGGTTTTCTTACTACAAAATTGTTGTGCACCTGCATAAGGTACATTTTTAAATCGCCTATATTTTGATTTTCCTGAATTAAATCTTTTCCTTGGCGCGCCATAAGCCCGTCCTGTACTTTTTGAAATTCGGTTTTTTCGCCTGAAAGCACCATAACAAGCTCATCTAAATCTTTTGCACCTGAATTTGGGTGCATGGCAAGTATTTCAGAGGCGGTTTTTCCTACATCAAATTTGTAAAGCCAGCGGAGCGTTTGAATATCTCGTTTTGAAAGATTTATAACACCATATTGGTGGGGGGTGTACATAATATCTTCTTTATAAGGCGAATGCCCGAGTCCGAGCGCATGACCTATTTCGTGGAGAATTGTATGATAAACTTCGGCTTCATCCATATATTTTTTACAAATAATACCGTCCGATAAACCTATGCGTACTTCAGCAGAATAATATCTGCCGTTCGGGTCATAATGAAACTGGCACTGACCCAGGGATTTTCTGTCTATACGTTTCCACTCAAGGTTTACCTGCGAATCCATCATCGTATTTACAACATTAAACCCTATAACCCCGCCGACAGCTGATTGCCATGTATTAAGCGCATCAATAACAAGACTTGTATATTTATATGCATCAGACTGAGAAGAAGATTTATACCACCTGAAAGGGGCAATATAAAAGGTTAACGGCATCATATTAGAGAGCCATCTTGAAATTTTCCCTTTATTATTTAAACAATATTGAAGATAAGTTTTTCTTTGCATATAATAGATAATTATAACATGACTTTTAGAATGATAATGGGGAGAAAAATATAATGAATATGATTCAAATGATGCAGCAGGCGCAAAAAATGCAGAAAAAACTTAAAGATGCGCAGGAAGCATTGAAAGAAATTGAAGTAACGGGAAAATCCGCAGGCGGGGCTGTTGAAATTACTTTTGACGGGCAGTCAAAATTTAAAGGAATTAAAATTAAGCCCGAAGCAGTAAACTCTGAAAATCCTGAAAGCGTTGATAGAGACACAATTGAAATGCTTGAAGATTTGGTAGCGGAAGCTATTAAGGATGCAACCAAAAAAGCAGCCGCTGAAATGGAAAAATCAATGAAGCAAGCAACAGGCGGAATAAGCATCCCCGGATTGTTTTAAGAAAAATTGTCAACAGGGGCGGCTGATTTTAGCGCCCCTGATTATTTACGGAGTTTTTGAGTTTGGAATATACAAAACCGCTTGCAAAATTAATAGAATATTTTCAAAAATTACCTTCAATCGGGCCAAAAACGGCACAAAGATTAGCTTTACACCTTTTAAAAATGCCGTTAAATGAGGTGGAAAAATTTGCGGAATCTATGATTGAGGCTAAGACCACAATTAATTATTGTGATGTTTGTTTTAATATGTCGTCTTCAAATCCTTGCGAAATCTGCCAGAATGCGGCAAGAAACAGGGAGATTATATGCGTTGTGGGTGAAACCAAAGATTTAATTGCAATTGAAAAAACAAACGAATACAACGGGCTTTATCATGTTCTGCAAGGGCTGATTTCGCCCATTGACGGCATCGGGCCTGATGATATCAGGATTAAAGAGCTTTTAAACAGAGTGCATAAGGATGATATCAAGGAAGTAATTCTTGCCCTGAATCCTTCCGTTGAAGGGGAAGCAACGAGTATGTATTTAAATAAGCTTCTAAAGCCTTTCGGGATAAAGATTTCAAGGATAGCATTCGGTATACCTTTAGGGTCAGAATTGGAATATGCGGATGAATTAACGCTGATTAAAGCACTCGAAGCAAGATGCGAGATGTAAATTATTAAATATATTAGTTAAAAATAAAAATGTCAGTAATGTATTATTGAATTGCTATGAATGAAGAAGAATTTTTTAAACTTTTCGGAAAAAAGTTAAAAATTACAGAAAACAAAAGGGTTTAAATCAATTAAATTTAGGACTTGAAATAGGCATTCATCCTAACAAATTAAGCAATATTGAATGCGGAAGACGCAATCTCACCCTTAAGACAATATTTGAAATCGCAGCTGCTCTTAATATTAAAGTTAAAGATTTATTTGATTTTAAAGATTTGAAACAATAAATATTAAATTAAAAAAAACCGACTTCCAAGGGTAAAATTAATGAGCGGAAATCGGTTAAACAGTTTACGAGTGAGAGTGGAATATGCACAATAGTTATAATAAAAATCTTGAAGATAAATGTAAACTGCCCGAAAGGGTGATTCTTGATTAGTTATATATTTAGTATTAAAATTGCCCTATGATATTATCTTTTTTATTAACGTTTTTGACATCGGGACTTTTATCCGCAGCAGCAGGAAGTTTTTTATACTTTTTTACAATATTTATCGCCCTTATAATTTTAAATATTGAAATTTTATCAATATTTAGAAGCATTTCACCTTTTGGAATAATATTATTAAACATAATATTTTTTGCAGCAGCATTAGCCGTATGGCTAAAAAGAAATCGCCTGAACGTTTTAAAAGAACAATATAAAGAAAAGACAAAGGCTTTTTTTAAAAGAATTTTTAATTCCTTTAAGCTCGATAAAGGGCTTATTGTTTTAGGAATCGGGGTTTTATTTTTAATTGCGGTTAGTTTTATAATGTGTGCAATACTGCCCGTAAATGAACCTGATGCACTTGAATATCATGCTTACAGGGCGCTTGTATGGGCACAGAAAGGTTTTATACATCATTTTGATACAACCGATATAAGAAGCCATGTTATGCCCATTAATTCGGAATTAATTTACACATGGATTTTTTCTTTAACAAAAAAGGATTTTGGCTTAGGATTTATTGAATTTTTCAGCTATTTTGCAGGAATAGCAGCCTTCTGGACATTTTTTGAAAAATTTAAATTTTCATACAGAAAAAGACTCTGGGCAATATTTATATTTTCTTCATTTGCAGGAGTGATAGCACAGATTTCAAGCACGCAGACAGATTTATTTACAGGGGTTCTGCTTTTTTATTCAATAATATTCTTTCTTGATTTTGTTGATAAAAAAGATAACATTAAGGGGTATTTTTCAAGTCTTTCTTTTGCAATTGCACTCGGAGTAAAAAGCACAGCGTTTATGGCGGGGCTTGCTTTAATTTTCTTGTTTTTAGTCTATTCGGTGTGGAAGAAATCCTTCAGGGATTTTATAAAATTTATAGTTTTATTATTTATAAATTTTGTTATTTTTTCAAGCTATAACTACATTTTAAATATAATAAGCTACCATAACCCCTTTGGCTCAAAAATGTCGGTTAATATGCACGGCTTTTACGGCGGTTTTAAAGCATTTATTGCAAATTTTATTACGTATAATTTGCAGCTTTTTGATTTTTCAGGATTTATGTGGGGAATCTATTTATCGCCACTAATGTTTAAAATTCAAAATGTACTTTTCAACTTATTTCATATAGAAGCAGGAACGGGGGTTTTATTGAAAATAGAAGGGCTGAACTCCTCTCTTGTTGAATCTGAAACAGGATACGGCGTAACGGGTATTTTAACATTTTTACCTTGTGCAATATGGTCTGCCTTGCTTTTTATTAAAAATCCAAAAAATAAAAGAGCAGTGCTTTATGCTTTAGGAATAGGATTTTATTTAAATCTTATTATTTTAAGCTTTGCTGTAGGATATATGATATACAGTATCAGGTTTGTTTTAACATTTTATACAATCTGCATGCCTGTTTTAGCGCTCTGCTATTTTAAAAAGAATAACTTCTATAAAACCGTTGTCATAATATTTGCGCTTTATTATTTGTTCTTAGCTTCCACACATCTTGCAATAAGGCCGTTTTGGAGAATTGTATCTTCTTATAAGAATGAATCTTCGTACAAAACATTTATAGAAAAAACAAGATGCATGCAATACGGTTATTATAAGTGCGAAAGAAGGGGCTGCGAAATTGCGGACGGATTTTTAAAACACATTGAAGAATATAAAACCGTGGGATTTTTCTCTGATGAAAATACAATGCAGGAAATCGTAAATATTGCTGCAAATAAAAAACATGTAAAATTTGATGAGCTTTTGTTTACAAGAATTGATGATTATGAACTTGAAAAATACGATTATATTGCAACACCGCGCGAACTGCAAACTTTAAATGTTTTTAATAAAAAAGATGAACAAAAATATCTGGATGATACGCTGCTAAAAGGCTGTTATCTTGTCAATAATAATTACAACGCTGAATTCACAGAGGTTTTAACAAAAACAAAAGAAGAAAATCTTGAAAAAGCAAATGGCGCAATTTGCAAAACGCCTTATGAATACATTGCAGGCAAAGGTTTTGTTCCCGTTAATCAATCAAACATCAGCTGGGAAGTATACGGCCGTGATGATACAAGATATTCAAATATCATTATCTGGAAGAATATTAAACAAAATTATTAAAAATTGTAACAAAAATATTTTATACGCTTAAGTTTTCCTTTTGAAATGCCGAGAACCTTTATGTATATATCAAATATATATTCAAAGGATAGTAAAGTATAAATTCATTTGATAAGTGCGAAAGGATAACAAGATGGCAACTGACATTTCATCAACCAACACAATTAAAGATCTAACCGCAGGCATTAAAGACCTTGGCGATTTAAAACAGGCAAGCGAAAATCAAATTCGCGATCTTTTTGATGACAACTATTTTAACGGCGGTCAAACAGCAAGAGATGATATTGATGCGCAGATTAAATCCATTCAAGACCAGATTAAAAGCTGGGAAGCAAAGCTTAACGAATATCAAAAAGAAATGGATGAAATTGAAGATAAAATTGACGGCGTAAGCGGTGACCTTGCTGATGCAACCGGAAAATATGTGAGTGCGCAGGCTCAATATGAAGCAGAATTACAAACAGCAATAAATAAAGCTATTGTAAGAGCGGTAAACAACACAAAAAGTAAAAATAAAGCTCATGAAGGACAAACAAGCTTCAGAATTGAATTCCAGAGCGAACTGGATAAACTTATGGATAATGCGGCACTTGCAAATATTTCCGCAATTTATAATGAAACCGGCGAACTTAAGGGTGAACTCGGCGATCTGTGCGACCAGCTTGATTTATACATTAAAGACAGCGGTAATGCAATGAAAGGTTTAAAGAATGCTCAGGCTGTTGTAAGTCTTTTAAATCAAACAAAAGACAATATGAGCGCGCAGTTAAACAATTATTATGCAAACAAAAATAACGATTCAAAAGCACCTGTATTCAGCTATGAAAAAGAAGCCGTGGTTGCAGAGCTTGCAGATAAATATAACAGCGATCTTTCAGGCAGAAATTCAACTCAGGTTGTAGGTAATAATGCAGGCACCACAAGAGATCAAAAGGCAATTGACGGTTACTTGGATCAGCTTGCGGAAATGGGCAAGGCGGGCACCGGTAAGAATGCAGATAAAAATACGGCCGATGCCGATAACACTTTGGCGCAAAATCTGGCAAAAGTATTGTTTGGCGACGGCAAAGATGCAGCAAATGCAACAACCGTACAAGAAGGCAGCTTGGCCTGGAAAATGGCGGAAGCCGGCATGAGTAATATTGAAATTATGGATGCTGTTGCGAAAAACTTCGGCGGCATAAATATTAAAGGTTCAAACGGCAAATACAGCATACCGTATGGTCATGGCGCGGAAGCAAAAAGAATATACGGAGCATTAACATCTATTGCAAACAATACATCAACTCTCCCTGAAGTAAAAACCGTTCCGGGTGATGCAAAACAGCTTGAACAGGCAAGCGACGCCGTTAAAACACTTGCGGAAAAAGGATTCTCCTTTAAAGAAGCAATGTTTGCGCTTGACCAATTATTCCCGGGTCTTGACATCGGATACTCTCTCGGTGAACAATCAGACCACAAAGAAGGTTGCGTAAGGTTCACAACAGACCCAAGCTACGATAAATTAGCGGAACAAATCGAAGGGCTGACTAAAAATGGTCAGGTATGGCAAGATTCCAAAGTTATACGCGGATCAGGCGAACATAAACCCGCTCAAACAGACAGAACCGACCCGATATCAGTACGCGACGGCAACAGCAGATACTACTTTATGGCAGATGACGGCAACGGACAATACGACGGTATTACCGACTTGCTTGGAGCCGACAATAACGAAGGTATGGACGGCTTCCGTACTAAATACGGCATACCCGAAGGTCAAAATATAATCACAGGCGACGCATTAAACGACATTATGGTAATGAAGCTTGAAGAAATACAAAATGCCGACGGCAGTGTAAGTGTTCAACAAAGCTTTATGAGCGCAGCAGATGCTGGTATGACGGAAATTGATTTAACCCCCACAAATAAAGATACAAGCTATAATGTTAACGGTTCAGAAATTCAGACTACATTTAACGTTAAAATGGGCGGCAAAAACA
Source organism: Candidatus Gastranaerophilales bacterium (assembly GCA_910587245.1). GTDB lineage: Bacteria > Cyanobacteriota > Vampirovibrionia > Gastranaerophilales > Gastranaerophilaceae > MGBC122484. Next base: position 35,549 of record CAJULX010000008.1, on the reverse strand, counting down.
TGACGGCAGAACAAGCCATGGAAGATAATGAATATATTGATGCAACCTTGAATAACGAAGGTCTTGTAGGTAACAATATGTTCTCTCAATTAACCGATGCACAAATTGATAAAGCATTCACCGACCCGCTTACAGGCGATGCTGCAAGAGTAAACGAACTTGCACAAACCGTTAATACAAGAGCAAAAGATTTGAAAGAGCTGGTTGAATCTAAAGGCGGAAACCTTGATTGGGGCGATGTACCGAGTGAATCCGAATTCAGAAAGAAAATCAAGCAAGAACTTGATGATGCAGTGGAACTTGCCGAAACAAAAGGTGACCAGCTATACAGAGAATATCAGGCACAATACAATAAAACCGGTGATTACGGCGGATACTACAATAGCAAAAATGAAGGCTTGCATGAAAAAATTCAGGATACAATCACTGATGAAATGCAGAAAAAAGGCTATGAAAACTACGGTAAGCATGATGAAATAGAACTTGATGAATAGCAGACAAGTATAAGCACAAATTTAAAAACCCCTTAAAATTTTAAGGGGTTTTTATTTTACCGTTTTCGATATGAACGATTTCAACATCTTTTAAAAATTCTTCTTCAAAAGCAAGAGTATCAACACTTGTAATAATTGTCTGCACGCCGTCTTTTATAGTATCAAGAAGGTAATTCTGCCTTAAATTATCAAGTTCAGCCAAAACATCATCCAGAAGTAAAACAGGCATTTCATTTATTTTTTCCTGTATTATATCAAGCTCGGATAACTTCAGTGCAAGAACAATTGTACGCTGCTGTCCTTGAGAAGCATATCTTTTAGCATCAAGATTGTTTATAAAAAATGAAACATCATCTCTGTGCGGCCCTATAAGACACTGACCTTTTTTAATTTCTTCATCTTTTATTTCATTCAATTTTTCATAACAAATTGTGCTCAATTCCGCAACAGGTAAAAATTCTGCCGATAACGTATTTTCATATTCAATATTTAATTCTTCCTCTTTTGAAATAGATAAATGTTTTTCTTTTGCAATCTTTTTCAATTCGGATAAAAATTTCATCCTTAAAAACATAATATTAGCGGAAGAGTTTGCAAGCTGAACATTATAAACATCAAGCATATCATAATTTGACCCGCCGCCCGTGTTTCCGGATATTCCGCCAAAGCCGAATCTGCTTTGAAATTCAGACAGGAAATTTGCTTTTTGAAGACGGATTTTATTATATTTATTAATTTTATCAAGATAAGCGGGATACACCTGACAAATAGCATTATCGAGCCATTTTCTTCTATCCGAAGGCTCTCCCCTTAAAAGCAATAAATCAGAATTGGAAAAACTCACCGTAGATAATACGCGCACAAAATCTCTGGATTTATTTTTTTTAATGCCGTTTACTTTTAAAATTTTATTTTTCGGAGGGTTAATCAAAATATCAAGCTCAATATCCGTTCCCGTTTTTAATACTTCCGCCCCGATACCGCAAAATTCAGATTCAAATTTTATTAATTCTCTGTCTTTTTTAATTCTGTTTGAATCAAGGCTTGAAAGATAATAAACAGCTTCAAGAAGATTCGTTTTCCCCTGTGCATTTTTTCCTACAAAAAGGGTTTTATTTTTGGAGAATTCAAAATCCAGACTTTCATAATTTCTGTAGTTATTCAGTTTTAGCCTTTTTAAAAACATTAAATACCTTCAAGGAGCTATCTGTCCATAAAACTGTTTGTATTATAATATAGGAAAAAGCATAAAACAAATAGAGGTGTTAATGTTTGATGTAGTAACAATAGGTTCTGCCACACTTGATGTATTTATAGAATCAGACAGTGCAAATATAGTATCCGTGAGTTCAAAAGATAAACGAAGCGATTTTATGAGCTTTCCTTACGGGAGCAAGGTTGAAATTGATGATTTTTCAAGAAACCTTGGCGGGGGCGGAATTAATACTGCAATGAATTTTGCACATCTGGGGTTTAAAACATCAACCGTTGTAAAGCTGGGGGCAGATGAAGTATCACCTTTAATTTGCGAAAATCTTATAAAATCAAACATTGATACATCAAATATTATAAAGGCAAAAGAAGGCTTAACGGGTTTTTCCATTATCCTTGTAAGCTTTCAGGGGGATAGAACCGTCCTTGCGCACAGGGGTGTAAATTCAAGCATTAAAGAAAAAGATATAAATTTTGAAGCCGTAAAAAATGCAAAATGGCTTTATATTGCGCCTTTAGCAGGAGAGAGCAACAGAATGCTTGATAAACTTGCATCTTTTGCAAAAGAAAATAATATTAAACTTTCAATAAATGCGGGAACCACCGCAATTAAAAAAGGTGAGAAATATTTTTCAAAAATAATAGAAACAGCGGACATCCTTGTTTTAAATAAAGAAGAAGCAAGTATGCTCACAAAAATTTCCGTACGCCCCGATACAAAGAATGAAAAATATTCTAAAGAGTTTATTCACCCTGATGTTATTGAGATGTTAAGAATATTAAGGGGTAAAAACAATGTAAATGTTGTTATAACAGACGGCAAAGCAGGCGTATACGCATATGACGGAAATAAATTTTATAAAGCACCTGAGTTTCCTGCGGTTGTAAGGTCAACCCTCGGTGCGGGAGACGCTTTCAGCTCAACATTTACCGCCGCTATGGAAAAATATAATATGAATGTTAAAAGGGCTCTTGAGTGCGCTTCGGTTAATGCGGCAGCTGTGGTTGAAGTATTCGGAGCACAGGAAGGCTTTTTAACATTTGATGAGATTGATAAAAAATTAAAAACACAGAGCTGCTTTAAGGTTGAAAGCATTGATAAGGATAAAATATAATGCGGCTTGATAAATTTTTAAAGGTTTCAAGAATAATAAAAAGAAGAAGCGTTGCAAACGAAGTATGTGATATGGCAAGGGTTTTTGTAAACAATAACCCTGCAAAACCGGCAAAACAGCTGAAAGAAAACGATATTATAATGATTGAATATAAAACAAGGGTTTTAAAAGCACGTGTTTTAAAAATCCCGACAGGGAATGTTTCAATAAATGAGGCTTCAAGCCTTTATGAGATTATTGAAGAATAAAGTTATTCTTCATCGGGAATATATTCAAGAATATCTTCAACCTTGCATTCAAGTGCCCAGCAAATTTTATTCAGGGTTTCAAGTTTTAAAACCTTGGTATTGTCATAATAAAGTTCAAATACCGTACTTCTTGCAAGCCCTGTCATTCTTGCAAGTTCGGACATTTTTATTCTTTTTCTTCCCATTATTTCAGAGAGTTTGTTTAAAATCATATTCTTAATTTAACATTTTGTTCAGAATATTGACATTATGTTCTAATAATACTACAATTTGTTTTGTAATTAGAATAAAACATTAACAAAAATTAAAGAAAGGAATAAAAATGAACAAAGACTATATTGAACACATAGAAAATATTATGGATAACAAGCTGGAGCTTCTTGAAGATGAAATTAAACATGCGGTGGGCGTTTTAATGGAAATATACGCCGAAAAAAGGTTTATCACTTACCTTAAACTTATGAAAGAGGGGGCACTTGAATCGCAGGAGGGTCTTGACTTGGAGTAGACTCCATATAATAAAATTCCTTTATTAAAAGACAATAAAGGAAATATTATGATTTTAGACAGAGTAAACATGCCTGATGATTTAAAACAGCTTTCAATTAATGAATTAAACACACTTGCGGATGAAATCAGGGAATTAATTATAAAAAAGGTAAACACAACGGGCGGACACCTCGGACCTAATCTTGGAATAGTGGAAGCAACAATTGCAATGCATTATGTATTTAATTGCCCTAAAGATAAGATTGTATTTGATGTTTCACATCAATGTTACCCGCATAAAATTTTAACCGGAAGAAAAGAAGGATTTACAAACCCTGAGAAATACAATATATTTACAGGATACACGGCACCTGAAGAATCAGCCTGCGATCTTTTTAAGGTAGGACACACATCAACATCGGTAAGCCTTGCTGCAGGAGTTGCAAAAGCAAGAGATTTAGCAGGCAGAGATGAAAACGTGCTTGCACTTATCGGCGACGGCTCGCTTTCAGGCGGCGAAGCATATGAAGGTTTAAACAATGCCGCAGTTTTAAACAGCAATATAATAATAGTAATAAACGATAACGATATGTCTATAGCGGAAAATGCAGGCGGATTGTATCAAAATCTTAAACTTTTAAGAGATACAAAAGGAAAAGCCGAACTGAATTTCTTTAAAAGCCTCGGATTTGAATATTATTACGAAGATAAGGGAAATGATATTCAGGCTATGGTTAAAGCTTTTAAAAAGGTAAAAGACACAAATAAACCTACGGTTTTGCATATTAAAACATTAAAGGGCTGCGGGCTTAAATGCGCCGAAACAAACAAGGAAGCATACCACTGGATTTTACCCGGGACACTCGACAAAGTTTCAAACACACCTGCGGGTGAAAATTATAATACAATTACAACAGATTTTATTTTAAAAAAAGCGAAAGAAGATAAAAATATTATAGCGATAAGTCCCGCAACACCCGGTGCTTACGGATTTACCAAGGAATTTAGAGAAAAACTGGGCAAGCAGTATACTGATACAGGAATTGCGGAAGAACACGCCGTAGCTTATGCTTCAGCTCTTGCAAAACAGGGAGCAAAGCCTGTGCTTGCCGTTATGAGCTCTTTTATTCAAAGAACATATGACCAGCTTTCACAAGATTTATGTTTAAATAAATCTCCCGTTACGCTTTTAATTCACTGGGGTGCAATTTCAGGCGCAGATTGTACGCATCTTGGAACTTTTGACATTCCGTTAATCAGCAATATACCAAATATGGTATATCTTGCACCAACCTGCAAGGAAGAATATTTAAGAATGCTTGAGTGGTCATTGGAGCAAAATGAACACCCCGTAGGAATAAGGGTGCCTTTCGGTAACTTTATATCAACAGGGATAAAAGATGGTACGGATTATTCAAAATTAAATAAATTCAAAATTACGCAAAGTGGTGAAAAAATCGCAATTATAGGGGCAGGAAATTTTTATCACCTCGGGCTTAAGGTTTCAAAAGCAGTTGAACAAAGATTCGGCTTTAAACCTACAGTTATAAATCCTTTATTTTTAACAGGGGTTGATGAGGATATGCTTGATAATTTAAAAAACAGGCATGAAATTGTAATAACGCTTGAAGATGGGTGTTTATCCGGCGGTTTTGGCGAAAAAATTTCAAGATATTATGGAAATTCGGATATGAAGGTTTTGAATTTCGGCGCCGATAAAGAATTTACGGACAGAGTGCCCGTTAATGAACTTTATCAAAGATATCACCTGAATACAGATTTAATTTTGGATGATATACAAAAAATAATAAAAGCAAAGGTATAAAACAAAAACCTCCTATGATGGAGGAATGGTTAATTCGCGCCTGGAGGGATTCGAACCCCCGACCTTTTGGTTCGTAGTTATAAATTTTACTTCTTGTAATTTTTTATAATTTTTGATGATTAGCTATATAATGGCGTTTTTAGCTTTTGCACTTCTTGTAATTTTTTATAATTTTTGCGTTTTTAGGTGACTTTTTATAATTTTGTCACCCAAAAGTCACCCATTTTTTATCCAAAAATTCTATCTAGCTTATCTGCGCTTTCTTGGTCTGCTTTTTGCATAATATGGCTATATATATCGCTAGTAGTGCTAACTTGTGCGTGTCCCAATCTTTTACTTACAGTAACAGGATCAACTCCAAGATAAATTAAGATGCTTGCCTGCGAATGCCTAAAAATATGCGGCGATATATGAATTTCCCTTTTTTTCTTATTTCGTGGTAGCTTTTTATTTTTTTCCGCAATTAATTCATTGTATTTTTTCTGCAATTTTACACAGTAACCAGTTGGTGAATCCGGATGCATTGGTAATCCGTTTTCTTGCGTAAAGATGAAATCCTTCTCAATCCACTTGTTACCCATTGCTATTTTTTGTTTTAAATACAATTTACGATATTGTTTTAAAAGCTTCATTGTTTTAACAGGTATTGCTATATAACGTATGGAACTCTCTGTTTTTGGAGTTTCTTCATATATGCCTTTTTCTTTTGTATATAGTGAATTATTATTGATAAAAATTTGATTATTTCTAAAATCAACATTTTCCCATTTTAAACCAAGTATTTCCCCGCGCCTGCATCCCGAAGCAGCCAATAACTGTATAACCATTCGCCATTTAAATGGTTCTTGCTCTAATATTTCAAAAATTGTTTTTATTTCTTCAGTTTCAAGTGTATCCGCAATATCAACCTTTTTCTTTTTATTTTTGGGCGGACTTGATTTTGCTGCTGCGTTGTATAGAACAAGCATTTCTTTTTCAGCTTGCTTCAATATAGTGTTAATTACATTATGATGCTCTTTTATTGTCTTTGCACTCAGTTTTCCGCCAGTAGTTAGATTCATTCCGTCTTGTGCAAGTTGTGTATAAAAATCATTTAAATGCTGCGGTTTTAAATCTTTGATTTTGAAATGTCCAATAGCAATATTTATCCGTTCAAGCAAATTTTTATAAGATTCAATGGTCTTGTGTTTCACGCCGTTTTGTTCTTTTAATTTTAATACATATTCAGCATAGGCACTGAAGGTTTGATGATTATTTACTATTAAGCCTTTCTTGCTTTCATTTTCAAAAATTGTGGCAATTTCATTTAATTTTTTTTGTATCTTTTTTTCGCTCCAGCCTTGCGGAACTTTCCAAGTCATCATATCGGGCTTAATGCGCTTACCTTCACTATTACGCCCTTTGAATACTTTAATACGATACGATACAATATTCCCGTCTTTATCTTTGCGGGCCTCAATATTTGCCATAATCTACCTTTTAAAACTATTTTACTAAAATAGCATCCTTTATATTTCTTAATGTCTTATTGTCAGATGTAATTATAATATCAGGGTTGCCTGAGGTTTTAATTTCAAGATAATATTTTTTATTTTCAACCATTGTAGGGTTTAAACTGCTTAATCCGCCCACAATTGCACCAACCGGCCCGAGTAATAAACCTCCAACAACAGCACGCCCGATTGTGGATTTATTTTTCTGTGCCTGTTCGATTTCTTCCAATATACAAAGGTTTTTAATATTGGAAAGTTTTATTAATTCAATACAATTTTCTTTGTTATCTTCAAAACTCAAATATTCAGAATTAACCTTCAGGGTGCATTTTTGATTTTGGTCTGTGTTTTTAATCCCTTCAATATGGATAATTGAAAACTTTTTTGAAATAGCCGCAACAGTTTTATTCTGCGCCTCAGCTGCTCTTTTCATCACTTCGGGGTATTCTTTGTGCACTATGATGCAAATTGCTATAAATACAGCAAAAGCAAGCAGAGCAATTTTAAAATTTATGAAAATCAGAATAATTCCGCCAAATAACGAAAGTGCTGCGCCACCCATTAGGATATTGTATTTATCAAAAAGCGGTATGCCTGCACACTTCGGGCATTGTTTAAAGCTATCATCATATACACAATTACATTTTTCGCAAGTTTTCATTTTAAATTCCTTTTTTAATGAGTGCAACACTCGATTATTTCAATGTCTTTATCTAATTCAAAATCTTTGTTTTGAATATGGGCCAGCTCATGCTTGAAAGATTTTTGTAAAGTATTGTAACTTTGTCTACTGTTTAAAACTATTGTGTACCAATCATCTGCAGCATTGTGCATTGTAAAAGCTGAAACATTGTGCGGCAGATTCCTATATACAGTTGTAATGTTTTCTACCATTCCTTTCTCCCCTTTTATTCTCTATAATTCCCCTTAATTCTATTTGCTATATCAATCACTGCTTTTAAATCTTCAGGTTTTAAATTTTTGCTTGCATCAAGTAAAATTCTTAAATCCGGATTATCATGTATTTCTTGCGCCAGTTCGCTAGTTTCTTCATTTGAATAATATGTTTCAGATATCAAATCATTTAGGGTACATCCAATTGCCTCGGCAATTTTTCTTACATTTTCAAGTTTTGGTGATTTTGTTTGCCCTGATGTAATTCTACTTATGGTAGTCACTGGCAAGCCTGAACGCTCAGCAATAATGTCATTTGTTAATTTGAACTTTTTTTTATAATAAATAATCCTCATGCTTAGATTATTTAAAATCTGCTCATCCATAGGGTTTACCTTTTCTTTTTACTAAAACTATTAAAGCATATATTAGTATTTTGTAAAGACTTAATAATGTCATTAATGACATTATTAAGCGTACATATATGTGTTTAAAATTACATTATTGACAAAATTAAAACAACCTGCTAATGTTATTCCCATCAAGTATGTTATAAAAAACACATTGTAAAAAATTATTAAGCACATTGTTATCATAAAAAACACAACGAGGAGATATGTATAGGAATTTAAAAGCAGAAATGGCGAGAAATGGCTGGTCTATTGCTGATTTAGCTAAACAAGTTGATATGAAACCGCGCACGTTGCGTGCCAAACTTGGGAATAAAACAGACTTTACATTGCCCGAGGCAATTAAGATTGCAGAGATTTTTAAAGTTAACGATTTACAAAAATTATTTGAAAAATCTGAGGTGAATAATGGAAAAAGATAATGTAATTTCCTTTCCAAAGAATAAGGTGTTTGCGGGTTTAAAAATTCCAATAATGTTAACTATTGAAGAAACTGCTAAGGTGACAGGACGTGCCAAGCATTATATCAGAGAGCTTGCAAAAGACAAAAAAATCGTTCATACGCGCAGTGGGAAAAAGTATTTGATAAATTTGGAAAAATTTATCGAATACGAAAACACAAATTTTGGATGTGAACAAGAAGATACTGAAGAACTTATTGCCAACAAATTCAATTTAAAACCAATTAAGGCATAAAAAATTTAAGAATTAATGAGCTTGCATTTACGGGCTATTTTTGCACGTTAAAAATGCAGCTTAAAAGCTATATCTGCACATTGACAATTTCATACCATAACCGGCAAATTGAAAACTGACAGATTTTCAAAAAACTTTGCCGGGCTACTGATGCGGAGTAGGGCAACCGTCCGTAAACTTCTAAAGGATGGCCTTGTAATAGCCAAAAGGGGCCTTAATTGTGCTGAAAGCTGTAAACAGAGCAGGAAAAGTTAATTGATGTGCAAAAGAAATTTTGCAAACCCGCACCGGTTTTCGTGCGGGTTTTTTAAAAAAGAAAGCGAGAGGAGTTAAAACAATGTCGTTAAAAAATTTAATAAAAAATACCCTAATCCAAGGAATTCAAATTTTTGTAGATTGGCTTGCAAAACCCAGAATAATCAGCATAAAGGTTCCATTTATGAAATCGACTTATGAAAAAATAAGCTTTTTACGCGAATATTATGCGCAAAAATACAGGGCAGAGGAAATGAAAACAAAAGTAATTGAAATACCTTATTTTTTGCGTACCAATAACAAACTTAATGAGATTATTCAAAATAACGAAATTGATTTTGAATATAAAAAATGCTATCTGGAAAAGACTAAAAAAGAAAGGTGTAAATAATGACAAAACAAGCTAATGGTGTTATTTTCAGGGTACATAAAAATAGAAAATACACCACCATAAGCAATGCCCATTTAAGCGATAAAAAACTATCCTTAAAGGCAAAAGGGCTTTTAAGTATTATGCTTGCAATGCCTGAGGATTGGAATTTTTCCATAAATGGGCTTGCAACACTTTCAAATGATGGACGGGATAGCGTTTTAAGCGCAATCAAAATACTTCAAGAAACCGGGTATCTGGTTCTTGAAAAAATAAGAGGTGAAAACGGGCATTTTAACACAACTTATAACATTTACGAAACACCAAAAACTGAAAATAATTTTACCGAGTCGGAAAAACCGAATCGGTCAAAAAAAGAAGACAGACTAAAAGCAAGCTGTGACACAGTTTGCGATTTATTTCAAAACGGCACCGAGTCGGAAAAACCGATACGGTTAAACCGAGTCGGTAAAACCGATACGGAAAACCCGACTGAAACTAATATATTAAAACTAAATACTAAAAATAAAAGAAAAGAAATAAAAAAAGAAAAGAAAACTTACGGCGAATTTCAAAATGTTTTTTTAACAGATGAACATGTTGAAAAGCTGAAAAAAATCTATGAATCAAATGAAGATTTTGAAAAAGCAATCGGGATTTTATCAAGCTATAAGGAATCTAAAAAGAAAACTTATAAGAACGATTATGCTGTTTTAAATAAGTTTAACTGGGTTTATGAAAAAATTTATCCAAACAGTGAGCAAAAAACAGCATTTTTTAACAAACCGAAAACAATCGCTATACCGCAAGGCAAAAGCGTACAGGCTTTCACAGCTGATATTCCAAACTATGAGAGGGCTTCAAAATGGTAACAATTGAATCGGAAGACGACCTCATTTATTTAGAAGAATTCAGAAGACTTGATGATGGAGGAGCAGGGCAAAGAGAAGCAGCGGAGCTTTTCAGAAAAGGTGCGAGCATTGATGCTATCAGGAGTTTTTGCAAGGGTTACGAAAATAGAAAAATTGCAGAAGAATACAAAAAAGAAGCCAATCTTTCAAAACGTTTTCAAAAAAGAACTTTTGAAACGTTTGACCCTTACACCGGAGAACTGGAAACAGCACTAAATAAGGCTAAAAAATATGCTGAACTTTTGCCTGAAATAACTGAAGACGGCACAAACATTATATTTGAGGGTCACGGCTGCGTGGGCACAGGCAAAACGCACCTTGCTTACGCAATAGCAAACTATGCGCTTGATTTGGCTATACCTACCAAGGTTGTAAATACAACACAGCTTGTGGATGCGGTCAGTTATTCAAGTCTTGATAAAAAGATTAAAAAATCCCTGCTTGATGTTCCACTGCTTGTAATTGATGATTTGGGTAAAGAATGCGGGTATGACTGGCTTTTATTTGAGATGTACGGAATTTTAAATTATCGCTATGAATGTTGCAAACCCACAGTTATAACCACTGAAGATACAATATCGGATTTAAGGCAGCATTATATGGTAAAAACCGAAGACGGAATAAAGGATAGAGGGAAATCAATATTTTCAAGAATTTGTGAAAGCGTTGTAATAGTTTCAGTACAAGGAGAAGATTACCGACTGCGCAAAAAATAAACGGAGGAAAAATGTACAAGACAATTAATTTTTCAACAAAAGCATTTGATAAACAGCATCGGGAATATTTTAAACCACCTACCTATTCAATAGCCGACAGACTTCAAGGAATGGAGTTTGAAGACTACAAAATACAAACAAAGGAAGATTTTACAACTATTTCGGTTTTTGCAATTCCAATTTACCAAAAAAGCTCATTATTTCAAGCAGAAAAAACCGGGCCAAAAACATTGATCGGCAAATTTTATTTTGATGATAACACGGGAAGAATCACTTTACATATTCCAAATATTCTAAATTACAATCTATCCCATTTAGAAGCTCCAATTCCGGAGCTTCTTTTTTCTTGTATAAGACCTGAAGATTTTATTGAAGTGATATGCCCAACAAAATTTCGTGCCTTAAAATCAAAACTTTTAGAACTTGGAAAAATCAAAAATGTTAAATATTTGGGTGATTTTAGGATGATTGAAAAAATAAAATTTGTTAAATTAGCTTGGAGTACAAGACCATGAATGGGGCTGACAATTATAATTTTATTCATAAATCTTCAGGAAAAAACGACGAGTGCTGGACAGAACGTTATGCCGTAGAAGCTTTATTGCCATATCTTGAAAATTTCAGGGGTAAAATAATCTGGTGCCCCTTTGATACCGAAAATTCAGAATTTGTAAAAGTTTTAACTGAAAATGGCTACAAGGTTGTTTTTTCGCATATTTTTTCAGGACAGGATTTTTATACATACGAACCTGAAAAGTGGGATTTGATTGTAAGCAACCCGCCATTTACAAATAAACGTTATATTTTTAGGCGCGCATTAAGCTTTAACAAACCCTTTTGCCTTTTAATGAATATTTCTTGGCTAAACGATTCTGCACCGATTGAAGAATTTTGGGGAAAAGATTTGCAGCTTCTTTTGTTTAAAAGGCGAATGCAATTTAAAAATAAACATCAAAAAGAAAAAATTAATTTTTCGTCCGCATATTTTTGCTGGAATTTTTTACCAAGGCAAATAATACTGTCGGATTTTTCAAATGTAAACCAATTAAAACTACTGGAGGATAAATAAAAATGAAAAACGATAAACTCAATTTTGATGCCGATAAAGAGCATTTAAAATCTTTAGACTGCAAGGCTGTTTCATTACAAGAAAAATTCTGCCGGCTGGCAGACGAATTTAACAAAAAATACAAAGGATGCATTTTTAAGGACGAAGACAAAAAAGAAGAATGGGTATTTTATCATTGCGACCCTTGGAACCATAACTTTTATTTTGAGTTGAAACGCATATCAAAGAAAAACCCGAATTTAACTACAAAAGAAAACAAGTATATTAGCCTGAATGAATTTTCTTTATTGAAATATACAGGCAGAAAAATAAAAGAGGGAGAAAAATAAATGAAAAACTTAAGTATCTCATGGTCCGAAAAACCGGATATGGAAAATTTTAAAAGACAGCTTAGCGGAATGTTTTTAACTGCAATAAGAAGAATTCGACAAGGTGTAAAAGCAGGAAGCATCTGCATTATAGCATCATCTGAATTTCATTCTTTGATGCTTGATTTAAACCTGCCGCCTGCAAAATTGGGCGGAATATTTGAGAGCTTCGGTGGTATTCCGATTATTGTAAACAAAAATCAAAAAGGATATAGCGCAGAAATGAAGTTTGCCAATAGAAAATTTAGGACGGGCAAAAACAAACTTGGCAACAAGCAAGGAGGCAAAGGTGAACGAACTCGAAAAGCATATTAAATTCACGGAAAAACAGCTTACCGTCTACAAATACCATAATCATCCGGACGTTTTAAAAATGGAAGCGCTGCATCAATATTTGCTAAATCAAAAAAGCAATACAAATAGTATTTTTCCTGAAAAGAATGCGGTTTTGGATGATAAAAACAGTGCAAAAAACAGTACCCCGCAGGGTTCATTATTCGACACAAACAAATTTAAAAAAGAAAACAATACATAAATGAGGGTTAGAAATGGAACTTTATATTGATAAGGATAAACAAACATGGGTAAAAGTGGAACTTTACACTTTACCAACTTTTGTATTGGAAAATATCCAAACACAAAAACGAAAATATGTTCCTTCATCAGAGTTAGCCAACAGGGATAAGTATAAGAGATTTGTATCTGAGGAAACGGAGGATTAAAACAAATGATAACAGATAGAAATAATTGCCGGGAGGTTACTTTGGGCAACGGAACGGTTTTTCTTGAAACCGATACAACAGGAAAAACCCTTATAATAGGGGAAAAGCCAAAAACTTTGGTGGGTACACCTTACACTGAAGGGAGCGGAGATGATTGCACAAAAGTAGACTATAAAACGGTCTGTCTTCGCTTTGATGGCAAAAATGCCGCAGAATCAGTAAAAATGCTGGATGAATATTTGGAAAAAATCAAGACAAATTTGAAAATCGAAAAAATATCATCTGCATTGGAAAGATGCATTGTAACACTAAACCGCCGCAAGGCTTTAAAGGAAGAAAAGGAGGGATAATGAAGGAGTTTGCGTTTTTTGTAATATTACTCTTTGTATTAAAAATTCGTGCATATCAAAACAGACTTCGCAGATGCGGCAGCACAAGTCTTACAACCGAAAATATTCTTAAAAACCCATATAAAACAAAAGGGAGGATATATGAAAATAATTAAATTCAAAGATAATTACCCAAAACTGCATAATCAAACCAGCGCAAAGCTGGTTTTTGTTTTAAGTATCCCTGAAAAACTCTTAAGAAAGGTTTTTAATGACCTTTGGATGTATGACACATTATGCAGCGATGGTAAAAACAGATTGTCTTATCAAGTAGGACAACGTTTTTTATTGCTTCTATTTTTGGGCGATAAGAATATTTTGTTTACGACATTAAGAACAGATAATGAAGAAAACCGAGCAAAATATTTTAATTCAATAGGTGCAGAATTCAAGCTGGAGGTGGCAAATAATGAAAAACAGTAAAAAACATTCAAAAATTGTACATCTGATGCTCGAAGATAAAAGCACTGTTGAAATTGCAAAAATAACCGGGTATTCAATAGGTACAATCAGAAATATTTACTCCGAGCTTAAAAATCAATACAATGTAAACACAAAAACGGGAATTGCTGCAGCATATATGAAAGATAAAATTAAAATTGTTAAAAAAAATCTTGAGGATTTGCTCTCAACCCTTTAAACCGTACTTTTGGGTAAAATAATGGGTCTCAAATGCAAGCGCTACCTTACAAAATGTAATTTGTCATCTATCTGAAACCCTTGCTATTTTTGGCCTTGAGGGGAAAATACAATAAAACTTAATTTTTTAAAACTTATTTTTTGAGGGGTTTTAAACAAAATAATTGCAAAAGTTTCAGCCCCATTTTTTTTACTAAAAAAATTGGTGTAATTTTGCACTTGTTTTTTAAATCCAAAATGAGTTATTATTCAAAACATCTGAAAGTTGTTTCAATTGGGAAACAAAACTGGAAGGTCAAGGGTTCCCTCGGGCGTGGCAATGCACCCGATTTTTAATTGGAATCCACCGCAGTGTTTTCACCAGTAAATCTAGGTTTGCTGATGTTACACCGGTTTATGCAAGGGGAGTTATGAAAGAGTTTTTAGAATGCTGCGGTGTTTTTAAAAACACCGCAGACGATAAAAGCAGCATTGATTGTTATAAATCCAGCCGCTTTTTTAAAAAATTTACAAGCAAAGGGCAAGAAATTAAAAAAGAAATCCTGCTCGTATCATACTGTATGAACTGCAAACATTATGTTTTAAAATTCCTATGGTATTTACAAGAAAAATCCGGTTTCTTTGACTATGTTGAATCGAAAATTATAAGAGGTAAAAACGCAGATACTGTTTTTTTAAAAATGGTAAATGATTTAATTTTTCATTCGCTGCCAAAATTAAAAAATGGGAAGATTGATTTTTTAAAGCAATCTAAAAAAATTCCCTGGACATATTACAAAAGTTTAAATGGTGAAACACAGATAAGACGCTACATCGATGAAAGCGGAAATGCCGGAAAAAAAATTTACAGCCCGGCAAAAAGCATAAGGGGTTAGTTTTTGTTTAACATTGATGATAAAGAATTTAAACAAATGATAAAAAATCTGAAATCTTCTGCAAAAAATGCAGTCCCGAAAGCTATACGCAGCACCCTTGACAGGATGGGTTATTTGGGGCAAAAAGTCTACAAAGACAATGTTAAAAATAACTTTATCGTAAGAAACAAGGCTGCAAACATTGTTTTAAAATCAATCCGATATGAAAAATGCCCGAATACCTTAAATATTTCCGATATGGTTACAATGGTGGGGCAAAAAGAAACAACTTACGGCAAAACAACAGACCAGCTAAGAAAACAGGAATTTGGCGAATATATTCACTCTACAGGTTCTCACATAATGAAGCCAACAAAAGCCGCAAGGGGCGGGAGTTACAGAAAAACTGTTCAGAAAGGCAATCTTTTATCCGATATAAGGGCATATAAAATTGAGGATTTAGTTAAGCATCCTGCAAGAAATGAATTTAAACAATTCAGGCAGGCAATAGGCTATGCAAAACATAATCCGGGCAAACCTTTTTATCTGATAACGGATAAAAGTTATTTAGGAATAAGAGGAATTGCAAGAATTGACGGTTCAAAAGAACCATACAGCGCAGAGTTTCTTTATTCAATTAAAGGAAAATCTCAAAAATTAAAAAATGTTTCATCCCTTACGCCTGTTGGGCAAGCGGTCGGAACACAAGCAGGGACAATATTTAGACATGAAGCCGAAAGGCGCATAAATAAGGAGCTGGCAAAAAAACGCTAATAACGAGAGGTTAAAATGATACTTACAAAAAGCGAATTTAAAACAGAATTCGGGTTTAAAAATCTGTCTTCCGTTTCAAATTTGCTTAAGGCAAAAAAGATTATTGAAACCCCTGACGGCCTTATAGATTTAAACAATAAAAAAAATAAGAAATGGATTGAATCAAGAAAAAAGCAACTTCAAAAAGATGATGACAAAAAAGGGCAAAAAAAGTCAACACCTGAAGATGAAATAAAAGAAGGAAATCTTGACCTTGATATTCAACATCAAAGATTAAAAGAGCGCTTAGCAAAAAACGCTCTTTTAGACCTTAAACTTGCAAAAGAAAATAAGGAAGTCATAGAAACTGAGGTCTTAAACAGAGTTATAGCTATCATTTTTGATTCTTTATTCAGGCAATTATCAGATTTACCCGGATTATACGCAGATGACATTTTAAATATCGTTTTAGCCGGAGAAGGCGCAAGAGAAAAGGTCATAGCTTTTTTAACGGATAAAATCTTAACATCATTAAAATCTGCACTTGAAATCGCAGAAAAACAATCAAAAAAATATTATGAATAATATTCAATTACCCCTCAATATGGATAACAGCCTGTCTTTTGCGCCGCCACGCACGGCACAGGTTAAAAAAATTTTCTACCACATCAATGAACTTATTCCAAAAGACGTCTTAATAACCTGTTCCGAATGGGCCGAAAAAAACAGAGTTTTAACAAAAAAGGTTACAAATACCCCCGGTCCCTTCAGGTTTGAAAACGCTCCATACACAAGAGAAATTTGCGATTGCTTTTCAAAAAACAGCCCGGTGCAAAAAGTTGCCATTATGAAAGGGGTTCAGCTTTGCCTTACTACATCGGTTATTGAAAATGCAATAGGCTATACTTTAGATGTAAACTCCTCCTCTATGATGTTTGTTTTTCCAACCGATAAGGATTGCGAAGAATACAAAAAAATTAAAATTGATAACCTGATTGATAATTCCGGATTAAGAAAAAAAATTACAGCAGAAACCGAAGACAGAAACACAAGAAGAACAGGCGATACAGCATTTTTAATTGAGTTTCCGGGAGGGTTTTTAAAACTTGTCTCCGCAAGAAAAGGAAATGCCTTAAGGTCTTTTCCTATTAAAATTCTTTTGTTTGATGAGGTTGACGGGTACCCCAATGAGATTAAAGGCGAAGGCTCACCAATTAATATCGCCGAAAAAAGAACCGATTCATACGGCAATGATAAAAAAATCTGTTATAATTCAACACCTACAAAGACTCATAAAAGCAAAATAAAAGAACTTTACGAACTTGGGGATAAAAGAAAATTTTATATTCCTTGCCCATATTGCGGCAAGATGCAAGAGCTTGTATTTTACGTTTCAGACGGCGGGGAATATTTCGATAGTAAGGCTGTAAATAAAAATGGATTGAAATTTAAGCCTTACGGGTTAATCTTTGATGCAGCGGCTTGTAAAGACGGTGATTATTCTTCAGTTGTTTACAGGTGCAAACATTGCGGGGAAGATATTCAAGAATGCCACAAAAAAGAAATGGAGCTTAAAGGAGAATGGCGGCCTACTTCAAAATCAAAAGTACCAAATATGCGCTCCTACCATATATCAGCCCTATACTCCCTAAAGAAAAAGTGGGCAGAAATTGTCTTGGATTTTATTCTTGCAGGTACTGACCCTAAAAAACTTCAGGCTTTTTATAACCTTGATTTAGGACTTCCCTTTGAAGACAGAACCGGGGGGCTTGAATATCAGGAAGTACACCGTCTTAAAGATGATTCAATGCCAAATAATGTGGTTCCAAAAGAGGCTTTTTTCCTTACAATGGCGGCCGACGTTCAAAGAGACAGAATTGAAGTTGAAATAAAAGCCTGGGGCGATAGGTTCCGCTGCTGGGGTATTGACCATAGAGTATTTTACGGTAATACAAGTGATGTTTATGACCCCTGCTGGAGGCAGGTTGCAAATATCAAAGATGAAATATTTACAGACGGCAGGCAGATTGAAATAGGTCTTATAGATTCAGGAGACGGAGAAAATACTGACACAGTTTATTCTTTCTGTGATTTATTTGGAGATGGCATTTTCTTTCCTCTTAAAGGTTTTAATTCAACTGCTCGTACGCGTGAAAAATTCAAAATATCGGAAATAAACGAATATGGCGGACTTCCAAGAATTGATATTTATGTTGATTTATATAAAAACCTGCTTGCAAAATATTTGAGTCAACAGGAAAGACAGGGGGATATCTACCCTGACGGTTGGTTTACTTTTGCACAAAATTATTCAAATGAATATTTCAGGCAGCTTACAACCGAAAGAAAAGAAAAAATCAAAACCCCTGGAGGTTTAGAAGTTATTAAATGGGTACAACACGGGCGAAATGAAGCATTCGACCTTAATGTTTATAATTTTGCGGCGTGTGATTTGATTATTTATCAATGTTCAACAGGCCCATTAGAACGTGAAAATTCAGACCCTAGGGCTGTATTTGAATATTTTAAACCCCAAACCAAGTGAGCCTGGTAAGTCTTAAAATTTTGGAGAAATAAATAAATGGATGCAAATGAAGTGAAAGAAATTCTTTCAATATTAAAAGAAGCATATAAAAGAGCTGCAAAAAGCGGAGGTGTTACCACATATGCATTTAATTCAGGTCAGGGAAATACCTCGGTAAAACAGGCTTCTCTTGCGGAACTTCGGGCAGAAATAGAAAAATACGAAAGTCTCTATAATGAACTTTCAGAAATTGAAGACGGCTCAAACTTTATCTGCATCAGGAGTTTTGGCTTATGAATATAACAGAAAAAATAACGGGACTTTTAAATAAGGTCACAGGTAAAAATATACGCTCCTCTAATAGTGGTAATGACGACCCCTCTGCATGGATTTTGCCCTTTGGTAATCTCTTTGCAGGGGCTTCTTTTGACGGAGAACAAGAGCCGGGCGCTTATGATGATGTTGTTTACATTAATGATTTTGATTATTATACTCTTGCAAAAAGAGCTTATACGCTTATTACCACAAATGAGTTTGCACGCATTGCAGTTTCAAGATTTACTCAGTTTGCAATAGGAACCGGTTTAAAACTTCATCCGGAACCCTGTAAAAGATTTTTAAAAAGAAAATTTAACATAAATCTTGATAATGAGTTTGCAAAAGACATTCAAGAACTTTGGGGTCTTTTTGAAAATGATAAGAATGTTTCAATAACAAAACAAGACAATATCCATTCTCTTGCAAATATTGCGTTTTTTAATGCTTTTATTGCAGGGGATGCTCTTGTAATAAAAAGAGTTAAAAATAAAAACCTTGAATATCAACTTGTAAACGGGCTTTCTATCCAAACAACAAAGGGCGAAAATAATGGCAACAAAATAGTAAATGGCGTTGAAATTGATAAAAGCGGCAAACACATTGCTTATTATGTTCTACCGGAAGATGGCGGAGAACCTGTCAGAATACAAGCCTATGATATAAAAGGACAACCTGTCGCCTGGCTTGTATATGCAAGTGATAAAAGGCTAAATTCTACCAGAGGATATTCGCCGCTTGGCGCTATTATGCAAAAACTTAGAAAAATAGGCCAGTATGCAAATTCAGAAGTTATAGCGGCAGATGCAAACGCAAGATTCGCGGTAACCGTAGAGCACGAAAAAGAATCAAGCGGGATAAACCCACTTAAAGGCAAAAAAACATTTGGCCGCAGTATGCAAAATACTGATGATAATGATAAAGAAAATATACAAAACGCGGCACATCATCAAGAAATAAGGAAATTTTGGGAATCGCTTAAAAAAATTCCAAGCGGAATATTTTTTAATGTGCCAAAAGGTCAAAAGATGGGGTCTTTTGATACCAAACGCCCAAATGTAAATTATACCGGTTTTTTAGATGGCTCAATGAAATATATTTACGCTTCTTTGGGTATTCCGTTTGAGATAGCAACGCTTCTTTTTTCAAACAATTTTTCAGCTTCCCGGGCAGCTCTTAAAATTTTTGAATTAATCATTGAATACACAAGAAAATTCTGCATTGTAGATAATTTTTATCAAATAGTTTACGAACAATTTTTTGAACTTGAATGCCTAAAAGGAAACATTTATGCACCAAAGTATCTTAGCTTAAAAAATACTTTAGGATATATGGATAATGCTTATACAAAGGCGAAATTTATCGGTCAAAAAATCCCGCATATTGATGAAGTTAAGGAAGCAAATGCGGTTATTGCAAAATTAAAAACAGGCCTTATAACCTTTGAACAGGCTATAGAGCTACTTGGTAATTCCGTTGATTTTGACACTATGGTTGAACGGCGAAAATATGAAGAAAAGAAAATAAAAGAAGCAGGGCTTTTCTTTGAAAGCGTATTTGCCCCTGATAGCAAAGAAATCAAGGAAGATAAAAAGGAGAATACAGAAGATGAATGAAGAAATTAAAACAAAAGTAAAGGATTTGCCTGAAACCGAACGAGCAGAACTTATCAAGCAAATGGAACTTGCAGGCTGTTTGGGTAACTGTGGAGAATACAAAGTCGAAACCGCAAAAAGCAAAATCGAAGAATGGCAAAAGGCAAACAGGAGCACTGAGGAAAACAGTGGCAATGAATCCGAAGCACAGGGTCGTAGTGTTCCAGTTGCTTGCTCATCGCAAGCGCCTTGTACACCGGCTAACGCAAAACAAAAAGAGCAGGAAGCGCAAAACGCAACCGTTTCTGATATGGCACCGGTTAACACCACGCCACCACAAGAGGGGCGCAGTGGTTTAGGCCGAAGCTTAATGTCTGCATCATCCGTTGCGGCAAACACTGCGGAACAAAAAAACTTTGATTTGCCCGGTATTGAGGTTTTGCAAAATCAAGCTGGGCAAAAGAAAAAAATTTGCCACATCTGTAGAAGCGAAGTAATAAACGGTGTTTGTACCGGGTGTGGCTTTAGACTGTAAAGGGGGCAGAATTGGCAATTAAAATAAAAGGCGTTATAGGCTGGGATATCATCGGAACACAGTTTGCAGATATGTTTTCAAGACTATCCGGGGATATAACAATCGAAATAGATTCCCCCGGCGGATATGTCACAGACGGCATCTCAATCTTTAACGCCATTAAAAGATACGATAAGGGCAAGGTACATATCGTTATTGTTGGCGAATGTTCATCAATGGCGGCATATATAATGCTTGCCGGAGATACATTAACTTTTGAACCAAATGCAATAGTAGTATTGCATAATCCTTGGTCTGGGGTTTGCGGTGATTATAGAACATTCCTGCACGAAGCCAATATTTTGCAAAAAATGACAACACTCTATGCGGGCGAATTTATTAAAAAAGGCATATTTGACGAACCCACAATACGTGCTGCAATGGATGAGGAGAGATGGTTTATAGGAGCTGAAGACCTTAAACTTCTTGGAAATGTAATTGAAAGAGATTTACCAAAGCTTGAAGATGTTGAAAAAGAAGCAAGGGCAGCCGTTGCAAAAGACAACATCAGGGCTTGGCAAACAAAAGCCAAAAAAGGCTTTAAAGATGATTTATCAGGTGCTGCCGCTCTTATTGCAGAAATGGGTTTTAATAATCAGACCAATATTATAGCCCCGACTGCAAGCGGGTTAATAACCCCCGCAATTGGAAAACAAATAAATAAAGTAACTGAAATACAAAACAGAAAGGGAAATAAAATTATGGATTTAAAAGAATTAGAAACATCTCATCCGGATGTTTATGCCGAAGTTTTTAAACTTGGCAAAGAACAGGCACAAAAAGAGATGAAGGGTCTGCTTGCATTTATTGACGATGATAAAGAAACCGTTATTCAAGCAATAAACGAAGGAAAAACAATCAGGGATGATGAAGTTTTTGCAAAACTTACAAGAGCAAGAATGAGTGCAAATGCAATACAAGCTATGGAAGGAAGCAATCCACCACAGGTGAACCCGATTGAACCGACTCCGGAGCCTGAAAATCCGCAAGCAAAAGCTGAAGCTCAAAGGAAGGCTGAAGAGGAACAAAGCAAAAAAAGAGTTGCGGAAATTTTAAAATATAGCGAATAATCTTGATGCTATACAAACATCAAGTTGATAGAAAGGTTTAATTTAAAATGTCAATAACTATAGATAATTCAAAGGTTTTTCTTAACGGAGTTTATGGGGATGCTTCCGTTAACATTAAGGCAAAAACATCCCTAAAAGAAGGTACTGTTCTCGGTGTTGATACAACGGAAGATTCTGATACGGCAGGGAAAGTCATACCGTTTGATTCAACAAAATGTGAGCTTCCGAGTTACATTTTAGCACAGGATATTGTAAATGAATCTGATGAAGATATTGAAATATCCTCTGCAAGGGTGTTTGAATGCGGGGAAGTTAACAAAAACAAACTTATTTTTATTAACGAAGCCGATACACTAACCCAAAAGATTGTTGCAGATTTGAAAGCAGGCGGTATTCTTGCAGTTGAAGTGCAGGAATTAACAAAAACGGATGTGGTGCTTTAATATCGTACAAACGGCTTGCTATGAGTGAAACGGGAGTACTACGGCAAAAATAACCTTAAAATAGTAATTTACAAAAAGCCTTAAAGATAGGGCTTTTTTAATAGGAGAAAATGATGGAAAAAGAATTCAAAATAGCTATGTTAGAAAAGTTTCAAAAAATTCAAGAACCTACAGGGTTTATCTCAAACTTTTATAAAAAAGAAGAGCTGGATGGCATTGATGTTGAAATACAAGGGCAAGATATTGCAGCCGTGTATTCAATTGATACAAAACTCGGCACAGGCGGCCGCAGACATGAGATTTCACGCCACGATACAAAAGATTTTGTTGTGCCCGAATATAACGATTTTACCTGCATATCCGAAGAGGATTTATTCAAGGTGCAATTTGGCGAAACAAAGTATGAAAAACAAGCAGGTGCAATTCTTAAGAAGATTGCAAAAGACCAGAAAATATTTTCACAAATGCAAAAAAGAGCTGAAGAAAAACAGGCGGCTGATGCAATTCTTAACGGCAAAATCGTTCTTGCAGACAGTTCCAAGATAGAATTCAGGAAAAAAGAAAGTCATAATATTGACTGTTCAAGCAAAAAATGGAATATTTCAACATCAGACCCGCTTGAAGTTATCGGCAAAGCGTGTGAGCTCTGTATTAAAGACGGCAAAATCGGTACAGCAGAATTTAATTTTATAGCTGAAAAAAATGTTCTGAGTGCTCTTTTAAAAAATGATATTTTTAGAAAAAATGCTGATTTAAATAATAAAATTGAAAGAGCACATATAGCTTTGCCTGTTGAAAAAACTCTTGGTGCATTTTTCCATGGTCAGTTTGCCGCAGACAATTATATTGTAAATTTATGGGGATACGATGGCGGTTACGAGGTCCCAGGAGGTTACAATTTTGCAAACGAGGGAGAGCGTGTAACATATATCCCAAAGGGCAGAGCAATACTTCTTCCGAACGATGTTGAATTCAAGCGCTATTATGGTGCAATTAACGATACAAACTTTGAAAACCCTGAATTTACAATAGGTAAGGTTTTAAATCTTGTTAAAACAGAACAATTACCTTTTATGTATGCAGCCGTTAAAAATGGCTCTGCCTTTGGGGTTGCAGGTGTTAAATCCCGTCCTTTGTATGTTCCAATTAATATTGATGCTTCCTGCACATTCTCAAATATAGTGTAGGATAAACTATGAGCCTATACGAGATATTCAATATTCACAAAGAAACCGTTCTCTTTTCTGAGGGCGGTTTTAATGTGAATTGTACATTAAAACCAACGCCGGAACATGCAGGATACAAATTAAGCGGCTTTTCAACATTTACCGGCTGCACATTTTCAAAAGACGGAGAAGCGTTTTTCGGTGACACGTTTGAATTAACCATAGATTTAAAGGCTCTGCAAAAGCACACTGAAGCAATTCCAATCAGAGGCTGGCTTGTTTCGGTTGAATTTCCGCAGCTAAACTACAGGTGGTTAAGTTTTACCGTAGAAAATGCACCGGTAGACAGAACCCTTGGCACAGTGCTTTTAAGATGCTCCGCAGTCGCAACACAAAAAGACAGACGGCAAAAATTTACCAGACAGAGTGGAGGTATTTAAAACTATGATACAAAGTTTAATAACACCTATGAATTTTGATATCGCATCTTCAGCAATCAGTGAAGCACTTGCGCAAGAAAGGGATTTTCAGCTTGAACTTGCACATAGAGCAGGGATAGATAATGAAGCAATCAAAGAAAATATTGATTTTGTCATATTTCCAAAGCGGTTTAGGAGCCCTGATGTTAAAGATATGCCCTGCGTATATGTGTATTTTGACAGAGCAGATTTTCCTGAAGATGAACAATATACAAACGAAAATTACGGGCTTTTTAATTTAAGATTTACATATTTTGCTGCAGGAAATTCGAAAGATTTTATTGACCCTGATACGAATGAAAAATTTGTTATACCGGCAGATGCAATGGCATCCGACAGACTGGATTATTTAACTGCGCAACTTTACAAGATTTTATGCACGGAAGGTTTTTTTACAAAGAGTACAAACGGAATAATAAACCATGCACGCTTAAAAACCTGGGAGAGGATAATGCCTCCGGAAGAATTAAATCAAGCAACGACAGTTCTTGGAGCTTCTTTTGTATTTGAAGCCGGATTGAATGAAAAAGCTTATTACTGTAATGGCATTGATATTAAAGAATTTTACATAAACTTATCAATAAGGGATGAATTTATAAGTCCTGCCATAAAAATATTTTTAAACGCGCAAAAACAATAATAGCGCTAGAAAGAGATATAAAATGACATCAATTACAACATCACTTGCCTCTAATGCTCTGGCCTCTGCTACAGGAGTATCAACACAGCAGGCAGAATCAAGCATAGAAACAAAAAACAGACCTGAGATAATCGTGTGCATAGGCACTGTGCAAACCAGAAAAACCGCAAAATACAATACTCCGGTTTTAGCCTCCGGCAACACAGATGATATCGGTATAATGTTTGGTTTTGGCTCTCCTCTTCATAGGATGGCGCAAAAACTTTATCCGGCATCAGGGAATGGTTCAAATGTTGATACTTATTTTCTGCCAATTGAAGCGCCAAAAACAGCGGCAGCTGAAGTGCAGACAATAGCAGTAAATGCAGAAAAGATAACAAAATCTTTTAACGGTTATATTAAATTGAGGGATTTACCGTTTGAAGCTGCCGCAGATATTGCAGGCAAGGTTGCCACAATTTATCAGAAAAACCCTGCAATGTCGCCAAGAAAAACAAAACTAAATTCTTATGAAACATCATACATCCCATTTACCTTAATTAAAGATATGGGCCCTGTTGAAATTATACAGACCTTGTATGATACATTAATTGAAGAAATTTCATTGCCGTTCATTCCAAGTATTCAAGAAACAGAATCAGGGGTTTTAACATTAACTGCAAAATGGCCCGGAAGCGATTCAAAATTTTATATTGAAATTGTAAATGAAAACGATAAGCCAATAACTGCAGCAGATTACGGGGTTTCTTTTGAAATTAAAACAACAACGGAAGCTGCAGGCGAAGGCGCTATACCAGATGAAGCTCTTAAAGTCCTTGATAAGGAATTTGGAGTTACAAGGGTGATTTCACAGTACAGTTCCACAAACGTTTTAAACAAATTGCAGGAAAAATTCGATTCATTTAGAAACCCGCTAATAGCACAATACGTAATTTGTTATTCTTCAATTGAGGCACCTGAACACAAAACGGTAAAAGGCACATACGATAAAGAAAAGCTTATCACACTCGGAACCGCCCGAAGAGACGATATGGTAAATGTGCAAATTGTGGGCGATTATGGTAATTTAAGAAAACTTGAATATGAAGAAAGAAATCAACTTTTACTTGCAGGATTTTCAAACCTTGTTAAAAAACCGGATAATGATTATATTTTAATGGATTTAGTCACCTTTTATCATCCTGTAGGAAAGAAAAACCCGTTATATCGCTTTGATAGAGATATAACAGTGGTTGCAAACTGTTCTTACCGCATTATGGATAAATTTGAAAATTCCGAAGAGTGGGCATCTGCAATCCTTGTTGCTGATGGAGATATTACAACAAACCCAAAAGCAAGAAAATTAAAAGACATTAAAGCTGAGCTCAACTCGATTATAAGCGGGCTTGGCAGGGACGGCTTTGTTGCGGATTACGTCAATGCACAGAAAAATACCAAAGTAGAAATAGACAAAGGAAACCCAAACAGGATAAATATTAATCCGAATTTTAACATTTCAGGCATTGCTCGGATTTTTGACGTTACAAACTTTGTATCATTTTATTTGGGTTCCTAAACCCTAATAAACCTAAATATATAAAATGGTTACAGTGCCTTACCTCCTTGCTCATCGCAGGATGGTTTAGCACCGACTTACGTAAACGAAAGGAAATAAATTATGGCAAGATGTGGTGATGCGGTCGCCCTTATGTTAAACGGTGTCCGCTATAAAATACCGAAAGATACTGAACCCACGGTTATAAAGGGCGGTAAACACAATTCAGAATCACAGGAATATGGGGACGGAACAAGTGACCCCGTTAAATCAATAGCCGTATCAAAAATTACAGGGCTAAAGATTACAGTTGATGAAGAAAACAAGGATGATTTTGATAACGCAAAGGCGCTTGACAGTATGCCTGTTATTTTAGAATGTGTTTCAAAATCTTACGAATGCACGGGATATATTGTAGGAACTCCTGAAGTTTCCGCAACAAAACGTACAACGGGTGATTTTGAAATCCACGTTGGCGATGGAAGCGGAATAAGGGAAAGTTAAACACAAAAACATATCAAGTTTAAGAAGCCGTAGTGTTTCAAGTCAAAGCTTATCGCCTTGCTATTAAACACCGGCTGACACATCAGTTAAAGCGGCGAATTATCGCCGCTTTTTAAAGCATTAAAAGTTTTATACAGGAGGAAAATATGTCAGAAGAAATCAGAAAAATAATGGAAAGAGAAGGTGCAATAAAGCTTCTGGATAGTTTTAAGCTTAAAGTTTGCGGGGTGGATTTAGAAAAATTATGTTCCGATGATGAGCTTATTGAGGAGGCGGAAGAAAAACTCAAACAAAAAGACAAAAGCGAAACGGAAGAAAGAGCGGAAATTCTTATGCAAAAATATAGAAGAACTCTTGAAAATGCCGTTATGTGCGGGCTTATCTTTTGGAATGATGAAAAAGATTGCCTCTGTCAAAAATTGGTAAGGTCAGTGGCCTCGGGGGATCAGAGTTGTGATGTTTTGCAATATGCAAACCAATTGTGCCTTAATGATGTAAAAAATCAATCTAACGACACAACACAGGTGCTTATTGATAATTTAAGCAAAATATCAGGACGTTCAAAACAGGTTGTAAGCAAGATTGGCGGGGTGGATGTTGATATTGCAATGGCTTGCATATCTTTTTTCGGTATGTAATCCAACTGTTTGGTAATTATTACCTTGAAGCCCTTGTTTTAAACGGCTGGGATAATCTTACAAACCTTGAAAATAAAGATTTTTCAGACCTTGTTTACTATGGCGAAAGATGCATTTTGTATGCAAAAAAGCACGGCGCAAGCCGGTGCTGTAATTGACGATGCAATGAGCATTGGCAATAAAGCACTACGGCGAGCGTAAGCTGGAAAGGAAAATAACAATGGGTGCGGCAGATTTTGCAATAAATATGTCCTTTAAAGCAAATGACAAAATGAGCCCCGGATTTAATTCAATGATAAAGGGTGCGGGAAAATTTGAAAACAGGCTTACCCGACTTACCAAAAAAGGCAATGATTTTGGCTCCTGCATACAAAAGGCATTAGGGCTAAGTAATATATTTACAGGGATTACAGCCATTGCAACAATCGGAAAAAACCTAAAACAACTTTTTGATACACCAATTAAGGCTGCTGAAATACAAATTGCAGCCGAAACAAAATTAACCGGCATTTTAAAAAACAATGCGGCAATAAGGGCCAAGGGTGCAAACGAATATATTAATAAATCAAAAGAGCTTTTTGAAATAGCCTCATCTATACAACAAAAAGGTATTATAGGGGATGAAGTTTTAATAGGCGGTATGCAGCAGCTTGCAAGCCTGGGGTTTGATGATGGCGTTATCAAAAAAATGACCCCCGCTATTGCTGATTTAATTGTGCAGCAAAAAGGCTACAACGGTACAATTCAAGATGCTGAAACCATATCTAAAGGCTTGGGGCGTGCTCTTGCAGGAAATGCCGGCGCGCTATCCAGAATGGGTATTGTACTTGATAAAAATCAAAAAAAGCAGCTTGAAAATATGACCACTATGCAGAGGGCGGATTTTCTATCCAGGCTTTTAAGTGAGAGAGTTGGCGGCCTGAACGAACAATTCGGAAAATCAGACAGGGGCGCAAAAATCCAATACGATAACAATATGGGAGATAGGCTTGAAGAAATAGGAAAAAGAGCTATGCCCATTCAGGGACGTATCTATAGACTTTTGAATAGTCAAATGCCTACTATGTCAAAACTTATAGATAAATTCTTTAACGGGGTTGAATACGGAATAAGGAAGTTTGAGCCGGTATTTAATAAATTCGGTGAGCTTTTTTCATATTTATCAAAAAATTTAATTCCGGAGCTGGTTTCATATGCGCCTGGTATAAAAATGTTTTTTGAAAATGTTTTTGTGCCGGGATGTATTCTTGCTATTGATGCAATAAAAAATCTGTGCGAATTTCTTGGCCGAACATATAATACTGTCAAAGTTTTTTTTCATTTTATAAAGGAAAACTGGATACCATTATTATTAACATTGCCTGCAATAATGCTGGGGGTTAAATTTGCAATGGATATGTTGGCATTAAAAATGGCTCTTTTGCGCATGGAAGGCGGTTTGTCAAGCATTGTAATGCAAACAAAACTTGGCGGCGCATTAGTCTTTTTAAAAACAAAAATATTAAGCAGCATCGGTGCGCTTCGCACCTTTGGTATTACTTTGCTTGCAAATCCTTTAACTTGGTATATCGCAGGCGCCTTAGCACTTGGAGCCGCAATTTTTCTTTTGTGGAAAAACTGGGATAAAGTAACAGCGGCAGTCGGGGTATTTTGGAATAAATGCAAGGAAGTTTTTAGCAAAATCGGCTCTTTTATAAAAGAGCATTTTGCAGACATTTTGCTTAACGCTCTTGGGCCTATAGGGTTAATTATCAGAGGGGTTTTAAAAATAAGCAAGGCTGTCAGCTCTATCAGTCCCGGCTTAGGTGAGGGGGACGGCATAGAATTTCCCAACTTTAGAAATAAAAACAGTATATCTGATATACCGGCAGTCAAAGTGCAGCCAACAAGCTTGGCGGGAAGTATCGGGATACATACAACTATTGATAACAACACCGGATACCCCGCAAAAACTAAAACCAGTATTATGGAAAACAATAATTTAAACCTGACACCGGTTCCCGCAAATTAACAAGGATAAAGTAACAATGGATTTTCTCACAAGAAAAAAAACCGTGATGTGGACATCCCCTTCGGGTAAGGTTTTTGAAATAAAAACTACCGAAGGCGGCCACAAAAGAAAACATGTAGGTGAAGTAAAAACTACTCCTTGCAAGAAAAAAAGCACCACTAAAAAAATAGTTGATTCCCAGGACACTTTTTCCGATGCCGGGGTATCGGGCAAAAGTTTCTCTGTTAAATGTATTTTTATAGGTGACAATCACGATATAGAAGCAAAAGAATTTGAAGACGGACTTTGCGAGGTCGG
Organism: Candidatus Gastranaerophilales bacterium; assembly: GCA_910587245.1. GTDB lineage: Bacteria > Cyanobacteriota > Vampirovibrionia > Gastranaerophilales > Gastranaerophilaceae > MGBC122484. The sequence continues at coordinate 5,837 of CAJULX010000008.1, read as the reverse complement.
CAAAAGTAAATTCAGACCTGCCTATGGTGAAGAAATCACTGTTAATGTGCTTGATTACGATGTTAAATATTCACTTCTGGAAAAAATCAATGCAACAATTATAACAGTAAATTTCCATCAAACAGCTGACACAACCTATCCAAACAGTGCTGAATCCAATACAAAAGCTGTTAAGAATGCCGGCGATATCACAAATGCGGCCATAGCCCAAAATATGACGGACATTGTTTCAAACACAAGTAATGTTTCTTTAATTGAATCTTTAAATGCTTCTTTTTCAAATGTTCTTACTAAAATTTCAACAGGATTAGATACAATAAGCAATGCTTCTTTGAATTCCATAATAGCAGATATTGAGGGGCAGGTTTTTACATCAAATCCGTTTACCATTGTGTCACAGCTCCAAAAAGTGGTTTATAAGGCATCTAACGTTGTTTCTAAAGTAAAGGATATAACAAAAAATGCCAATTCAAGCTCTTTTGGGTTCCTTACGAAGAGTTTTAAATATTTAATAAATGATATAAAATCACTTTTGCCAAAAAATACAGAGCATTTAACACCGGCACAAATTAATGATTTAGCAATAGCGGACACCGTTATTACATCGATAATTTCGGCGGCCGCACAAAGTGCCCCGGAACAAGAATTTTTAACACGAAAAGAGGCTATGGATGCCGCAGTATCACTTATTGAACTGGATGAAACAAGAGCTGAATTCATAAGCGAACAGGAAGCAAAAATTGATGATTTAAAAAATAAATATATTTGCGATTCAGGTATAAGTGAGCTTGTTAATATGGCCGCAAGCGCCATTATTGAAAAATCTTTTAATCTAAAAATTGAAAAAACAATAATCCTTCCTGAAGATGAGGCTGTTATTAATTTGGCTTATAAATATTACAAAGAAGACTTTGAAGAAAATCCGGAAGAAACAATTAACTATCTTATAACCTCAAATAACTTTACCGACGAGGAATTCTTTCTTATTAAACGCGGTACAAAACTAAAAATTTATGTATAAAAGAATAACAAAACAAAAAAATGATTCCTGGGATGATATTTCAAGACGTGCATTCGGCACGCCTGAACATTCCGGAGATTTTGAAAAACTAAACAACGGCACGCTCGGCGATGAAGTGATTATTTTTGAGGAACCATTAAATTCGGATGATGATTCGCAAGACGGGGAAATTATTCTTCAGGTTGGCGAAAATGAATTTATTGATTTTTCGGAATACAAGCTTATTTCAAGCCTTGATAGCGCAAGGGCCGGGATTTTTATTTTTCTCCCATCAAGCATTAATAACAAATTAATGAAGGGACAACCTGCAAAAATAATTGACGAATCCGGCACTTTTTTAGAAGGTAGAATTGCAAATATTAAAGCTGTTTTAAGGGAAGATATAAATTTTGTACAGGTTGAAGTTAAAAGCAACGCAGGAATTTTAGTTGAAACAAATGTACCGTACCCCCTTGAATTTGGCAATCAATCTATAAAAGAATGCTTAACGACACTTGTTGGATATTACGGGCAAACCATAGAATTTGACGATGGCGGCATTTGTGACGAAATATTTACAAATGAAATAGGGACATCATATGCTGCCAGGCCAAATGAAACAATATTTCAATTTATATATAGAATTTTAGCATCGCGCGGCCTTACGCTTATTGATGCCGGATGCAGTTTAAAAGTAATAAAATTAAATCCGGAGAATCCCGAAAAAATTAATTTTATTGAGGGTGAATGCATAGGTGTTAAGCTAATCAGGGCTGATTTTATAGGTGATAACCTTGCAAGATATTACGAAGTAAATTCAGGATATCCTGAAAATGCTTCAGCCGTCATTACAACCCCCATAACAACGCCTGTAACAAAAAGGCTTGAATCCGATGATATAAACGCAAAAGATATTCAAAGTTCAGCGGAAAGAATTGTTTGCAAAGAACTTGGCAAACATTACAATATTTATATTGAATTAGCTGATAATTTTTCGGTTGCCGAGGGGGAAATCGCCATAATAAAATATCCTTCAATTCTAATTAATAATGAAACAGATTTTGTAATAAAAAAAGTCGTTCGGACAAAGCCCGATATTTTACAATTATTTTTAACATTGCCCTGCGTTTATACAGGTATAATGCCCGAAACATTACCCCTAACCTATTAGAATTTATGTCATAGTGTTTCAATTCGGCGTAGTGCTTACATTGGGCTCATCACCCGTTGCCGTAGTGCCTTCATCGGCAAACTCATCGTTTACCGATGTCGCACCGGCTCACGCAGCACCGCCTAGCGGGGCACCGGCTCATACAAAGGAAAACTATGCTCAAAAAGGCTCAGATTATATCAAAATCCTTAAAAGATTTTATTCGTTTTTTTCAGATAAGATTTATGCAAAATCAGGCCGCATCTGCCATTCAATATCATTCCGGCGGAGATGATTATAACCCACCGGATGGAATTGAGGCCATAGGCGGCAGTATCGGCAATAACCCTGCCCATAGTGTCATTTTTGCATACAAAGATAGTACGGAAAAAATATGCGCTCCAGGGGAAAAAAGAATTTATTCAACCGATGAATCCGGAAAAAATATTATGGCTGAAATTCATCTTAAAAACAATGGTGATATCGTTTTAATTCCAAAAGGAAAAATATTGACACAAGGAACATTTGAACACACCGGCGATATGAACATTTCAGGCATAATGACGGCAAATAATATTGTTTCAAAAAACGGGGCTACGGGCAGTTTTACAAATTCGGTAAATGTTCAAGACGGCATTGTGACGGAGGGTTCTTAATTTATGGACATTGCATTTCCAAAAAACTTATCATTGGGGCTTGCCATTATGCTTGCTGGTAGTGATATAAAAACAGATGACACCTTCTTTACGGCAATATGTCTTTCTCTTTTTAACGGAGATTGTTTTTATAATGTCTATACTAAAAATAAAACGGATAATTCCTTTGTAGAAGCACTATTTGCACCAATCAATGTTAAAAACCTCTCAAACGTGCAAACAAAAGCAGAAAACCTTTTAAAATGGCTGATTGATACGGGAGCTGTGAAAGCTATTGATGTTTTTGCGTACGGCGATAAAAACGGAAAAATAAACGTGGATATAACAGTAACGGAACCTGATTCAAATGCAAGCAAATATGCTGTTGTATGGGAAAACGAAAGGATTTATCTGAAAGGTTTACAAAATGGCTAATTTTAAAAATAAAACGATAAAAGAAATCCATAATGATACAATAGCCCGCTATAATACATTAAGGCTTAAACACGGAGATAATTCAACATTACTTGAAAAAGCGGTAATTCAATCTTTAACCTGGGCCTATGCCGGTGTTGCCGCTACCTTGTATCCGTACGCCTTATGGATTTACAAACAGTGTTTTCCACAAACGTGCGGATTCCCTGCTTTAATATTATGGGGCTTTATAGCTGATGAAGCTTATAATTACGGGCAAAAGGCACTTTTAAGAATAAAACTGGCAAATGTAAGCGCTGATTATTTATCAGCACAAGTTGTATATAAAGAACTTGTAAGCGGATTGACATATAAGACAATTTCACAAACTCCGGCTGTTGATAATGTAATAATTGCCACTGTTGAATGCACAAAGGCAGGTTCCTGCGGCAATCTTGAAATGGGTACAGAGCTTATTATTGCAAATCCTTATGCCGGTATTCCCGATAAAGCTGAGGTTGTAAGTATTTTAACACAGGGGACGGAAGATGAAGATGTTGAAGTTTATAGGCAAAGGATTTTAAATAAATTCAGAAAAAAATCACAATGCGGCGCACCAAGAGATTATCATACATGGGGTGTTAGTGTATCCGGTATCATTGATATGCTGCCTTATATTTTTGAAGAGGGCACCATTACACTATTTCCTGTTGCGGACGGTTCAGGAAAAGACAGAACGCCGAGCGGAAAATTAAGCCCTAGCCCCTTCCCCGAATGGGAAAACGGACAGTTTAAAGAGCTTGAAGGTTCCGGGCAAATGCTTGCAATAGCTGAAGCTATCTGCGGTAGCGAAAAAGGGGCTCACAATAGAAGGCCTGTAATGGCAAAAGTAGATTTAAGGCCAAGTGCAAATTATGTGCCTTTCACGGTTGAAATTAACGGTCTTGAAAATACCGAACATTCAAGCCTCATAAAAAGCATCATAATAAATATTTTAGATAAAAAACGGCCGCATATTGTGGTTCTTAATTATCCCGTAAGAAATGCAAGAATAAATAAAGAAGAACTTTCTGCCGCCTGCATTAGCAGTATGGAAGGGGATATGTTTACTTCTTTTATTTTAAAAGACAAAAACGGAAAAGCAATAAATGAAACTGTTCTCGGAATAGGCGAATTGCCCTATTTGAATAATCTGATAATCAATGGCAACACATATTATAGCAGCGAAGAAAATCAAACCGATGAAATAGAATAATCCGGAGGAATATATGAAAAACGAAATCCAGCAGGCATTTAAAAAGCTGCTTGGTAATGGCCTTGCTTGGCTTGATATCAAAGGTTTTACGGAAGAAATTTTAGATATTCTTATTTCGCCGCTTGCGGATGTAAAAGAATGCTTTAAAAACCTTAAATATGTTCATTTTCCAACAACACATCTTGATGAAAATAACATAAAAAACGGTGAAGAACTTTTTGAAATTACGGAAATTCAAAACAAGACCTTAAAAGAACGTGCCGCAGAGGTTGAGGGACGCTGGTCAGCTTTAAGCGGCACGCAGACTTTTAAACAAATTGAAAACGTTTTAAGAAAAAAAGGGTTTCCAATAAGAGTTATTGAGGATATTCCTATAAATTCATACAACAAATACGGGGCAAGAACTGCGGGAAACGGCTTCCTGCAAACACCTGACGGATTAATTGACCCTATCAAAATCAAAAACGGCAAACATACTTTTATAATTCAGGCTGAAGAATTTCTTAGTCAAGAGCAAATTAAATCAATAATTGAAACCACTGCAACAATACGCCCCGGACATAACGGCTTTTATTTTATTCCAAGATTTTTAAGAAAAAAAGAAATACATAAAAAAATGACAAAAAGGCAAATGCAATCAATTAGAAAATATCAATATTGTGATTGCAAAATACCAGGAAAAATATAAAGGAAATACTATGGGTTTATTTACAGATTTTTTAAAACTTTTCATGACAAATATGGAAACTGACGGAGATGATACCTTTGATTTTGAACGGGATATTAATGAACCGTTTAGAAAAATTGATAGTGCTATAAAAGAATTACAAGAAAAAAGCGATTTTACCCCCTTTTGTTTTAATTCAGGCCCTGTGGATGATAAGGGAGAACCTGCGCTGCTTGAATTAAAAACGGTAATTGAAGAATTGCCGGCTGAAAATGAAGATGAAGAATCGGGAACTATTGAGAAACGTTTTATTATTCTTAAAAGCCCTGCTGTGTATACGGACGGTAACGGCAAAACAACCGTAATATCAGAGGATTTAATCTTAGATGTGACGGATTTTAAACCTGGGGCGGAATATAGCTTAAGAGTGGCCGAAAATAACGGCACGGTTGATTTCTTTGCGGTTAAAGGCGCGAAGGTTTACAAACAGAAAAACCCGCCTGAAAACTCTGCGCAAGCCGATGTGAACAGTACTACACTAAAACCGGGAGATTTATGGCAAAATCAATCCGTAGCACCTGAACTTGCATATATCCGCACTGATGACAATACTTGGCAATTAACAAATCAAGTAGAAGCGGGAACCTACACTGCACCCGATATTTCGGAGATCGGAAGAGCGTCGTGTAGGGAAAGAGTGTAGATCTCGGTGGTCG